>LRBF01000031.1 GCA_001580565.1 Caballeronia megalochromosomata
ACAGGTGCTCATCCACGTAGTGAATCTGAAACACCTGCTTGGCAATATCAACTCCGACTGGCGTAGACTTCATGACTGGACCCTCCTGTTTGCCCGGAAGACCATTGTCTTCCCTCTTTGGCACTCGATGCCGTCGGCCTGCGAGGGTCCACTGCCTTACATCCCTTCGTCATCTCCCCTCGCAAATCTCCGAGCAGGGGGAAGCGTTCATTCCATTTCTTTGGTTACTTTCTTTGCAGCAGCAAAGAAAGTGACTGCCGCCCCGCACAGGGGCAGTGCTAATAGACCGACACGATAACGGGACCCAACGACACCCCCCCAAAAAAACAAACCAACAAACCCCAGTGCCCAAATCCACCGAAAAACTCGATCTCGCGACGCGCGCAGCGTGGCTCTACTACGTCGCCGGCAACACCCAAAACGAGATCGCAGAAAAGCTGCAAATCTCGCGCCCGGTGGCGCAGCGCCTCGTCGCGTTCGCGGTCGAAAAGAACCTGATCCGCGTGCGGGTCGATCACCGAATCGCCGATTGCCTGTCGCTCGCCAAGGCGCTCAGCGACCGCTACGGTCTCGCGATGTGCGAAGTCGTGCCCATCGACGGCGACGCGCCCGAACAGGTCGACCGCAAGCTCGCCGTCGCCGGCGCGCAGGTGATGGAGCGCTATCTGCTCGAAGAGAAACCGCTCGTCGTATCGATTGGCAGCGGGCGCACGCTGAAGGCCTGCGTCGCCCAGATCGGGCAGATCGACCGGCCGCAGCATCGTTTCGTGTCGATGGTCGGCGCCATCGCGCAGGATGGTTCGTCGAATCGTTACGACGTCGCGCAGCAGTTATCGGAAAAGACCGGCGGCAAGCACTTCATGCTGCCCGCGCCGCTCATGGCCGACAGCGAAACCGAGCGCGCGCAGTGGGTCAATCACCGGCTGTATCGCATCGTCAGCGAACTCGCGCAGCAGGCGGACGTGGCGTTCGTCGGCATCGGCAACGTGGGCGTGAACTGTCCGCTCCACGAAGACGGCTTCATCACGCGCACGGAAGTCGAGGAATTGATGTCGGCGGGCGCCGTGGCCGAATGGCTCGGCCTGCCGATCGATGCCCACGGCAAGCGCGTAACCTCGAAAACCGGCGCGCGCGTGACGAGCCTCAAGCTCGACACGCCGCCGCGCCGCCCGACGATCGGCTTCGCGGGCGGCCAGCGCAAGCGCGAGGCGCTGATCGCCGCGTTGAAGGGGAAATGGCTATCGGGGCTCGTGACCGACGAGCTTTGCGCGAAAGCCGCGCTCGACGCGTAAATCGTCAGAAGTCGATTTCGGCTTCCACGTCCTGCCCGACCTCCAGCGTCACGCCCTCGCCTTCCAGGACGATCGCGTTCTTGCCGAAGGTGAGCGCGCCGTCGAACTGGTCGCTGCCGCGATACGCGCTCATCGTGTCGAGCGGCTCATGCGGCCACGACGGATTCGGTGCGCCCGTTTCCTGATCGATCGATGGAATCGGACAGCGCGTGCAGAGCTTCACGAGCCGCAATTGCACGTCGCGACCGGGTACGCGGATCTGCATGTCGCCGACGAAATCCTCTTCGTACGCATCGAGTCCGCCGATCACGAGATTCGGCCGGAAGCGATTGGCCGCGATGCCCGGCGCGCCTTTGGTCGACAGACGCGCGTTGAGATCGTCGAGCGATGCCTGGCCGACCACCAGCAACGGAAACTGATCCGCGAAGCGCGTGTGCGTGCTGTGCGGCGCGGTCCATTCGTCGCTGACGTCCCGGCGTGCGGCAGGCGCGAAGCGCGCGAGACGCGCGGGCACGCCGAGAAACGCGCTGAACCACTGCGCGGCGTGCTCGCCGGTGTCGAGTGCGTCGACGGTGTCGCGCCAGACTGTCGCGCGCAGCGGGTGCGCATCGGCGAGCGCTTCGGCGCGCAAGGGCGTGCGCAGCGTCGGCATGCCGGGTGCGTCGATGACGAGATCGTCGCCATCGGATGCGGTCCTGATCAAGGCCATGCGCGGATGCGCGCGTTGCGTGAACATCCCGCCTGACGGATCGGTCACCATCCAGTGGCGGTCGTATTCGAGACCTGTGTCGAAGAGCGTCGCGCGGCGCAGCGAAATGCCCGCGCAGGACTTGATCGGATAGACGAAGAGTTCGGTCAGGACGGGCATGGCGAGATCGTGTGGGAGCGGCGCCGGCCATCGGATGTGGCGGGTCGAGGCGAAGATTATCGCGCATGGTCCGGTCTTGCAAAAACAACGGCGCCGCTCTCCCGAACGGCGCCGCGTATGTGATCAGCCGAGGTCACGCCGCCGTCGCATGCTCCCGCAGCCACGAATCCACGACCTTGCGCGTGAACGCCTGCCCTTCCGCGTTGAACAGATGGCAATGTTCCGCCGACGCGCCGAGCTTCAGCTTCTCGCCGCGCGCGTGCTTCTCAAGGGGCGGAATGCGCGAGATCAACCCATCCGGCGCGACATCCGTTTCGGCGTAGAGATATGCCGCGTCGCCGAGCGTCTCGACCGTCATCGCCGAGGCGGAGAGGCCGAAGTCGCCCGCATCGGGGGAATTCGGCTGCAAATGCTCGGGTCGAATGCCGACCGTCACCGCATCGCCGGGTTTCGCATTGCCCGGCAGCACGCCGGCGAGTTGCGTTTCGCCCGTCGCGTACTTCACGAGCACGCCGTCGCCTTGCACCTGAGCGACGGTGCCCGACAGAAAATTCATCTTCGGCGAGCCGATGAAGCCCGCCACGAAGCGGTTCGCCGGCGCGTGATACAGCGTGTTCGGCGTGCCGACCTGCTCGATGTTCCCCGCCGACAGCACGACGATCTTGTCCGCGAGCGTCATCGCCTCGACCTGATCGTGCGTCACGTAGATCATCGTCGTCTTGAGGTCGTCGTGCAGGCGCGCGAATTCGAGGCGCATCTTCACGCGCAGCGCGGCGTCGAGGTTCGAGAGCGGCTCGTCGAACAGAAACACCTTCGGCTTGCGCGTGATCGCGCGCCCGATCGCCACGCGCTGACGCTGGCCACCCGAGAGCGCCTTCGGCTTGCGATCGAGCAGATGATCGATATGCAGAATCTTCGCGGCGTTTTTCACGGCGGCGTCGATGGCAGGCTTCTTCTCGCCCGCGAGCTTCAGGCCGAACGCCATGTTGTCGTAGAGCGTCATGTGCGGGTACAGCGCGTAAGACTGAAATACCATCGCGATGCCGCGCTTGGCGGGCGCCAGTTCGTTCACGCGCGTGTTGTCGATCATCAGTTCGCCGCCGCTGATGTCCTCCAGTCCCGCGATCATGCGCATCAACGTCGACTTGCCGCAGCCCGACGGGCCCACGAACACGACGAACTCGCCGTCGTTGATATCGAGGTTGATGTTGCGCATAACCTCGGTTTCTTCGTAACGCTTGGTGATGTTGCGCAGTGTCAGGCTAGCCATGGTGGTTGTCTCCAGTCTTCATGAGCGATGCGTCACGCGCTCTCGCTATCTGATGTCGAACGTCGCGTTCTGCAGCCATTGCTCGACGAGCGCAGGCAATCGCGTCATGTCATCGAATACTTTCTGCGCGCCCGCCCTTTCGAGCGCGCCGATCTGTCCTTCGGTCGCGTGGCCGCCGCCGATGAAGCCGAGCACCGGCATGCCCGCCGCCTTCGCCGCCGTCACGCCCGTCACGCTGTCCTCGACGACGAGGCAGCGCAGCGGATCGATGCGCATCGCGCGCGCCGCCGCCAGATAGACGTCGGGCGCGGGCTTCGGATTCGCGACCATGTCCGCGCAAAAGCGCCGCTCGCCGAAAAAGCGCAACAGACCCGTGCGTTGCAGCACGGCGTCGACGTAGGTCGAAAAGCTGTTGCTCGCGCACGCCTTCGTGAACGGCACGGCCGCAAGCGCCTCGGCGATGCCCGGCACCGTCGGCGCCTCGATCGCCGCGACTTCCACGGCGCGCCGGATCGCGACGACCTGATCGTGCGTCAGCGTCCGGTTCACCGTATCGGCGGCGCTCGCGAGCACCGCCTCGATGCGCAGACCGAGCAGCGGCATCACGACCGGCTCGACGTCGATGCCCGGCCACAACGCCTCCAGCTCGTGGACGAGCATGCGCGCCGCCACCGCTTCGCTGTCGATCAGCACGCCGTCGCAATCGCAGATCAGCAGGCGATCGTCGAGATTGGCCTCGTGGGATGGTGTGAGGTTCACGCTGGCATCCTCACTTCACCGCACCGAACGTGAGACCGCGCACCAGTTGCTTCTGCGACAGCCAGCCGACGATCAGAATCGGCGCGACCGCGAGCAGCGAAGCCGCCGAGAGCTTGGCCCAGAAGAGCCCTTCCGGACTCGAGTACGACGCGATGAACACGGTCAGCGGCGCCGCGTTCGAACTCGACAGGTTGATGCTCCAGAACGCCTCGTTCCACGACAGGATGATGAGCAGCAGACCCGTCGATGCAAGACCGGGCAACGCCATCGGCATCAGCAGATAGACGATTTCCTGCCAGGTCGTCGCGCCGTCGATGCGGCCGGCCTCCAGAATGTCCTTCGGCACTTCGTTGAAGTACGTGTAGGCCATCCATACCGCGATCGGCAGGTTGATCAGCGTGTACACGATGATGAGCCCGGACACGGTGTCGAGCAGGCCCGTGTTCTTCCACAGCAGGTAGATGGGCACGAGCACGCCGACCGACGGCATCATCTTCGTGGAGAGCATCCACAAGAGGACCGATTGCGTCTTCTTCGTCGGAAAGAACGCCATCGCGTAGGCGCACGGCACGGCGAGCAGCAGACAGATCACCGTGACGCCCACCGAGATCAGCACCGAGTTCAACGCGAAGCCGAAGTAGTTGCTGCGCGCGAACACTTCGCGAAAGCTGTCCAGCGTCGGCGTGAAGAACAGCGACGACGAATACGCCTGCTGCTCGGTCTTGAACGCGGTGATCGTCATCCAGAAGATCGGGAAGAACAGCAGGATGGACACGAGCCACGCGACGATGCCGGGCACGATGTTCTTCGCGTGGCCGAGCGCGGTGGTCCGCGGCACGCCGGAAACCGGTTGAGTGCTCATGACTCGTACTCCCCTTTGAGGTTCTTCGCGAGCATTCTCACGAGGAAGAACGCGACGATGTTGGCGAGAATGACCGCGAGAATGCCGCCCGCCGATGCGAGACCGACGTCGAACTGCTGCAGGCCGAGTGCGTAGATCAGGTACGACAGGTTGGTCGTCGCGGTGCCGGGACCGCCGCCCGTGGTCGTATAGATTTCCGCGAAGATCGACAGCAGGAAGATGGTTTCCATCATCACGACCACGGCGACCGCGCGCTTCAGGTGCGGCAGCGTGATGAAGAAGAACATCGCGAACGGACCGGCTCCGTCGATGCGCGCCGCTTCCTTCTGCTCCTGATCGAGCGACTGGATCGCCGTGAAGAGAATCAGGAACGCGAACGGCAGCCACTGCCACGCGACGATCACGATCACCGCGAATAGCGGATAGTCGGCGAACCAGTCGATCGGCTGCAGGCCCATCGAGCGCATCAGGCTGGCGATCAGGCCATACACCGGATGCAGGATCATGTTCTTCCAGATGAGCGCGGAGACCGTCGGCATCACAAAGAACGGCGCGATCACGAGCAGCCGCGCGATGCCTTGTCCGATGAACTTGCGATCGAACAGCACGGCGAGCAGCACGCCGCCCACGACCGTAATGACGAGCACCGAAATGATCAGTGTCAGCGTATGGCCGATGGATGGCCCGAACGCCGGATCGGTGACCAGAAACTCGAAGTTGTCGAAGCCCGCGAAGCCTTTTACGTCGGGGTTCAGCAGGTTATAGCGCGAGAACGAGAACCAGATCGTCATCGCGAGCGGAATGGCCATCCACAGAAAGAGCAGTCCGGTCGATGGCGAGATCAGCCATCGCACCGACTTCGCGCGCCGCTTGTCGCGGTCGGCGGCGGACTCCTCCAGAGGATGATCGGTGATGGGGGGATTCAGTTGACTCATCGTTTCACCTCTCGATGATGATGCCTGCGGGCCGCATCAGGCGACGCGGCCCGGTTACTGCGGAAGATTTACTTCTGATAGCCCGCCTGTTTCACGGCGCGATCCGCGGCGGCATTGGCCGCCTTCAACGCCTGATCGACGCCCGTCTGACCCGCGACGACACCCGCGATCGACTGGCCGACCACCGTGCCGAACGACTGGAACTCCGGAATGCCGACGAACTGGATGCCGCTATACGGCACCTTGTGCAGCGTCGCGTCGTTCGGGTCCGCTGTTTCGATCGCCTTCAGCACAAAGTCGCCGAACGGCGCGGCCTGCTTGTACTCGGGGCGCGCGTAGGTCGACTTGCGCGTGCCCGGGGGCACCGATGCCCAGCCTTCGTCCTTGCCGACCATCTCGATGTATTCCTTCGAGGTGGCCCACGCGGCGAACTTCTTGGCGGCGTCCTGCTGCTTCGACGTCTTCGGAATCGCGAGCGACCACGACCACAGCCAGTGCGAGCCCTTCGGCGTGACCGCGATCGGCGCGGCCGCGAAGCCGATCTTGTCCGACACTTGCGACTGCGACTTGTTGTAGAGCATGCCCGCTGCGACGGTCGCGTCGATCCACATCGCGCACTTGCCGGAGGACATCAGCGTGAGGTTCTCGTTGAAACCGTTCGAGCTCGCTCCCGGCGGGCCGTCGCTCTTCAGCAGATCCGCGTAGAAGCCGACCGCCTTCTTCCATTCGGGCGTGTCGAGCTGCGCCTGCCACTTCTCGTTGAACCATTCGCCGCCGAAGGTGTTCACGACCGTCGACACGAACGCCATGTTTTCGCCCCAGCCCGCCTTGCCGCGCAGACAGATGCCGTATTGTCCTTTGGACTTGTCGGTGAGCTTGTCGGCGAACTGCTTGATCTGGTCATAGGTCGGCTGGTCGGGCATCTTGAGGCCCGCGGCCTGGAACAGATCCTTGCGGTAGTACGTCATCGAGCTTTCGACGTAGAACGGCAGCGCATAGAGCACGCCGCCCGATGAGAGGCCGTCGCGCGCGGTCTTCACGACATCGTCGAGGTCGTAGTTCGCGGGCAGGCCGGTCATCGGCGAGAGCCAGCCGCGCTTGCCCCATTGCGGTGCCTCATACGTGCCGATGGTGATCACGTCGAACTGGCCGCTGTTGGTGGTGATGTCGGTCGTCGCGCGCTGGCGCAGCACGTTCTCTTCGAGAATCACCCATTTGAGCTGGATATCCGGATTGGCCTTCTCGAAGGCCGGCGCGAGCTTCTTCAGCTCGATCATGTCCGGGTTGTTCAATGTGGCGATCGTGATGGTCGTCGCGGCATGCCCCGACAACGGCACGAGCGCGGCGGCGGCCAGCGCGGCCGACAAAACCGATACGGCGCGGCGCGCGCGCGGTTGTGCTCGAACGATGCGTTGAGTGCGTTTCATGTGAGTTCGTCTCCTTTTTGTTGGCACGGGCACAGCGGACAGTCTCGATGCGTGACCGCAAGCGCCGTGCATGCCGCTGCCTGCTTTTGAGGGTGCGCGATCGTGGATCGCGTGGTTGCCGGGGTTATCCTTTGCCGCACTTGCCTTCGTTGCCCTGGCGCCTTCGACTTGACGCCGTTTCACTATAGACGGTGCTTCCCGCGCTTCAAGCCGCATGGCGCGCGCGAGCGCCATGCATCAACTCATCCAGTTGCCGCCATCGACGTTGATCGTCTGCGCGGTGATGTAATCCGAGTCCGATGACGCCAGGAAAAGCGCCGCGCCCGTGAGGTCCGCCGGCACGCCCATGCGCCCGAGCGGCACTTCCTCGCCGACGAGCCGCTTCTTCTCGCCGAGCGGACGGTTCTCGTAGCGCGCGAAGAGTGCATCGACTTCGTTCCACATCGGCGTATCGACGACGCCCGGCGCGATGCCGTTCACGTTGATGCGCGCCTTCGCGAGCGCGAGCGCCGCCGATTGCGTATAGCTGATCACCGCCGCCTTGGTCGCGCAGTAGTGCGACACGAGCGCCTCGCCGCGCCGGCCGGCCTGCGATGACATATTGATGATCTTGCCGCCGCGGCCCTGCTCGACCATGCGGGTCGCGACCGCCTGCATCAGGAAGAACATGCCCTTCACGTTAACGGCGAAGAGGCGGCCGTACACGTCCCAGGATTCGTCGAGGATCGGGCGCATGTCGAAGAGCGCCGCGTTGTTGAAGAGAATGTCGATGCCGCCGAAATGCTCGACGGTGCGCGCCACGATGCGTCCGATATCTTCGCGTTGCGTGACGTCGGCCTTGAGCGCGAGCACGCGCGATGCGACGTCCGCGAAGCGATGCGCCATGTCGCGCTCGTCTTTCACGTCGACGACGACGACCTGCGCCCCTTCCTCCAGATAGCGCCGCGCCACCGCCTCGCCGATGCCGCTCGCGGCGCCCGTGATGATCGCGACCTTGTCTTTCAGTCTCACCGATGTCTCCGATTCTTCGAATCGCCCTTCACCTGAGCGAACGCTCTGTGAATGAACAATTGCTCTCTGTTTGATCGAATGATCGGCGTTGCGCGTGATCGTGTCAAGGCATCGGCACAGGTTTCGATGTTGCGACGCGCAAACGGCCAAAACCCTCGGGAAAACCCGTCTGGTGTGGGGGAGCGGAGCAAGTGGCGTACCGCGCGCGGGCGATTTGCCGGCGCGAACGCCCCAACGATTCCGTGCGCCGCGCAGCGATACGTTATATCATCTCGGAATCGTCCGACGAGCGATCCGTTCCGCTCGGGCTTCAACCCTTTGCAGGGCCACGTGCCGCGTGGCCAACATGACATGACCGCATCCGTCGAAACCATGCTTGCCCGCGCCGAAGCGCTCGCCGTCGAGCGCGGCGTCGCGCTCACGCCGCTACGCCGCCAGGTCTACGAACTCGTGCTGAAGGCGCACAAGCCGATCGGCGCCTACGACCTCATCGACGCGATGGAGCCGAAGCGCGGCGCGCGCGTGCCGCCGACCACCGTGTATCGCGCGCTGGAATTTCTCGTCGATAACGGCTTCGTGCATCGCATCGAATCGAAGAACGCGTTCATCGCGTGTTGCGATGCGGGCAAGCCGCACGAGAGCCAGTTCCTTATCTGCGATGAATGCGGCGAGACGCTCGAAATCCAGGGCCGCGAACTCGCCTCGTCGCTGTCCGCGAGTCCGCCGGCGCACGGCTTCCAGGTGCATCACCAGGTGGTCGAACTGAGCGGGCTGTGCGCCGATTGCCAGAGAAAGCATCGCGGCGCCTGAATCGCTTTGTCTCGATAACAACGCATCCAGAAAGGAAAACGATGAAATTCGCGCACGTCCTGACCTGTTTCGCCCTCGCGCTCGGCTTGTGCAACACGGCATCGGCACAGACCGCGCGCGTGCCGGTTGTCGCGGCGGAGAACTTCTACGGCGACGTTATCCGCCAGCTCGGCGGCGATCACGTGCAGGTGACGAGCATCCTCAGCAATCCGGACGAAGACCCGCATCTCTTCGAAGCAAGCCCGAAGACCGCGCGCGCGTTGCAGCACGCGGCGCTGGTCGTCTATAACGGCGCGGACTACGATCCGTGGATGGACAAGCTGCTCGCCGCATCCAGAAGCAATGACAAGCGCACCGTGATCGTCGCGGCGAAGCTCGTCGGCAGGAAGGCCGGCGACAATCCGCACCTCTGGTACGACCCGGCGACGATGCCCGCCGTCGCCAAAGCGGTGAGCGCGTATCTCGCGAGCGCCGACCCGTCGCACAAGACCGACTACGACGCGCGCCTCGCGACCTTCCTCGATTCGCTGAAGCCCATCGACGCGAGCGTCGCGCAACTCAAGGCGCGCTACAAGGGCGTGCCCGTCACGGCGACCGAGCCGGTGTTCGGCTACATGGCCGATGCGATCGGCTTCGAGATGCGCAACCTGCGCTTCCAGATGGCATCGATGAACGAGACCGAGCCGAGCGCCGCCGATATCGCCGCGTTCGAAAAGGATCTGCGCGAGCGCCGAGTGCACGTGCTCATCTACAACAGCCAGGCGACGGGCGCGCTGACCAAGCGCATGCTCAACATCGCGAAGGACGCGCACGTGCCGAGCATCAGCGTGACGGAAACCTTGCCCGCGAAACTGACCTACCAGCAATGGATGCAGTCGCAACTCGACACGCTCTCGGGCGCCCTGCAAGGATGGCAACGATGAACGCCGCCGCAATGACGCAAGCCGCGCTCGAAGTGGATCGCGTGACGCTCGCGCTCGGCGGGCGAGAGATTCTCAACGACACGAGCTTCACGGTCCACAACGGCGAGTTCATCGGCGTACTCGGGCCGAACGGCGCGGGCAAGACCACGCTGATGCGCGCGCTGCTCGGGCTCGTGCCGGTCAAAAGCGGCACGATTCGCGTGAACGGCGAAGCGGTCGTGCGCGGCAATGCGTCGATCGGTTATATGCCGCAGATTCGCACCGGACTCGCCAACCGGCGCGTGCTGGGCCGCGATTTCGTCGCGATGGCCGCGGACGGGCATCACTGGGGCCTGCCGCATCGCAACGCACGCATCCGCGCCGATGTCGAGCGCGTGCTCGAGCTCGTCGGGGCGCATCAACTGGCTTCGCGTCCGTTGTCGGAGCTGTCGGGCGGCGAGCGTCAGCGCCTGCTGCTCGCGCAGTGTCTGCTCGGCAATCCGCGTCTGCTGCTGCTCGACGAGCCACTCATCAGTCTCGATCCGCGCCATCAGACGGGCGTCGTCGAACTGGTGCGGCGCGTGCAGCGCGAATTGAACATCACCGTGCTGTTCTCGGCGCACGAGCTCAATCCGCTTCTGAATTCGCTCGACCGCGTGCTCTATCTCGGCAGCGGGCGCGCCGCGCTCGGCACGGTCGATGAAGTCATCTCGAAGCCGGTGCTGTCGCGTCTGTATGGATCGCCCATCGACGTGATGCGCGTGAACGGCCGCATCTTCGTGATGTCGGGCGATGTCGAGATCGACAAGCTCGATCACGCGCACGAGGAAGGCGAAGAGCATGAACATGAGCACGAACACGAGCATGAGCACGGCCATGCGCATACTCACGGCCACAGCCACGTCAAATAGAAAACACAATGTTCGAATACGACTTCATGGTGAACGCATTCGCGGCGTCGGGGATCGTCGCGGTGCTGGCGGGCATCGTCGGGTATTTTCTGGTGCTGCGCGGGCAGACCTTCGCGGGTCACGCGCTGTCGCACGTCGGCTTCACGGGCGCGACGGGCGCGGTGCTGCTCGGCATGCCGCCGCTCTGGGGGATGGTCGGCTTCACGCTCGCGGCGGGCGTCGGCATGGGCGCGCTCGGCGAGCGCCTCTCGGGCCGCGATGTGGCGATCGGCGTGATTCTTTCGCTGTCGCTCGGTTTCGGCTTGCTGTTCCTGCACTTCTTCACCGCGTATGCGACGCAGGCCACGGCACTGCTCTTCGGCAACGTGCTCGGTGTGAGCCATGACACGCTCGTCGTGCTGGCGGGGCTCGCCATCGTGAGCCTCGGCGCGCTTGCATTCATCATGCGGCCGCTGTTGTTCGCGTCGTTGCAGCCGGAGCTTGCGGAAGCCAAGGGCGTGTCGTTGCGGCTCGTTTCAGTGCTGTTTCTCGCGATCACCGCGCTCGCGGTTGCGGCTTGTACGCAGATTGTCGGGGTGCTGCTTGTCTTTGCGTTGATGGTCGGGCCTGCGGCCGCGGCGCAGAATGTGACGACGCGGTTGTCTTCAGGGTTGGTGCTCGCTGCCCTGTTCGCGCTCGGGCAGGCTTGGGTCGGGCTCACGCTCGCGTATTACACCGACTGGCCGACGAGCTTCTGGATCACGATGCTCGCCGCGTTCGTGTATGGCGCGAGTCTTGTGGGGCGGCGGGGGCATTAGTGGTTTTGGTTTTGGTTTTGGTTTTTCGTGGAATCCTGATTTCGCGTCGGTCTATTGGCACTGCCCCTGTGCGGGGCGGCAGTCACTTTCTTTGCTGCTGCAAAGAAAGTAACCAAAGAAACAGCTTTCCCCATCCAAAGTGCCTCAAACCGGCCGCGGCACAGGCGATTGGCTGAATGGCCCGGCAGTAGCGAGTGCCCCCACAAGCAGAACACGGCTTGGACCGCGCACGGTCTGACGAGCCAGAAGTTCTAGCGTGTTGGTTCAG
>LRBF01000032.1 GCA_001580565.1 Caballeronia megalochromosomata
CTTTGTTAGAGCGTTTTTGACCTCGCTCGCTGGATCCCGTTTTCGCGTCGGTTTATTAGCACTGCCCCTGTGCGGGGCGGCAGTCACTTTCTTTGCTGCTGCAAAGAAAGTAACCAAAGAAACAGCTTGTCCCATCCAAAGTGCTTCACACCGGCCGCGGCACAGGCGATTGACCTAATGGCCCGGCTGTAGCGAGTGCCCCCACAAAACTCACCGGGCTTGGATCGCGCACGGTCTGACTCATCGCGCCGCTCGCGTGGCTGGTTCAGCACGAAATAGCTTCGGCACAGCGCTACGCGCTGCCGTGGGGTATGCGATGGAAACCAACGAAGAAGAAGCATGCGCCCCTCCCGATTGACCGGTCGGCCGCGAAGCGGGCCGGAGCCATTTCGTGCTGAACCAGTCACGCGCGCGTCACGATGTGGCGGACCGTGCGCGATCCAAGCCGCGCGAGTTTTGTGTGGGCACTCGCTACTGCCGGGCCATTAGGTCGATCGCCTGTGCCGCGGCCGGTGTGAGGCACTTTGGATGGGAAAGCTGCTTTCTTTGCCTACTTTCTTTGCAGCAGCAAAGAAAGTAGGTGCCGCCCCGCACAGGGGCAACGCTAATAGACCGACGCGAAAACGGGATCCAACGAAAGCAAAAACAAGAACCCTAAATCTTCTGCAACGCAATCAACGCCGCCTGCAACTCAGCAGGCTCATAAGCCGCGAGCACATCGGCAACCGGCTTCTCGAAAGCCTTCAGATTGGAACGCAAAATCTCCTGCTTCACGACAAGCAACTGACTCGGATGCATTGAGAACTCAGTCAGCCCAAGCCCGAGCAAGAGCCGCGTAACGGCCGGATCACCCGCCATTTCCCCGCAAACCGAAACCGGCACCCCCGCGCGCTTCGCCTCACGCAGCGTGAACGCGATCAGATTCAGCACCGCCGGATGCAACGGATCGTAAAGATGCGCGACCGCGTTATCCGCACGATCAATCGCCAGCGTGTACTGAATCAGATCGTTCGTCCCGATCGACAGAAAATCGAGCCGGCTCAAAAACAGCCGCACCGCGATAGCCGCAGCCGGAATCTCGATCATCGCGCCGACCTGAACCTGGCGGTCATACGCGACGCCTTCCTCGTCCAGTTGACGCTTCGCCTCGCGGATCAGATCGAGCGTCTGATCGATCTCCTGCGCGTGCGCGAGCATCGGAATCAGGATCTTGGTCGGACCGAACGCCGACGCGCGCAGGATCGCCCGGAGCTGCGTGATGAACATCTGCGGCTCGGACAGGCTCCAGCGGATCGCGCGCAAGCCGAGCGCGGGATTGGGCGCGGTCTCGTAACCGTCGCCGCCGCTCATCGAATCGAGCGGCTTGTCCGCGCCGACGTCGATCGTGCGGATCGTCACCGGCTTGCCGTTCATCAGTTCGACCGCGCGCTTGTACGCCTCGAACTGCTCCTCTTCCTCCGGCAACTGATCCTTGTGGTTCATGAAGAGGAATTCAGTACGGAACAGGCCCACGCCCATCGCGCCCGCTTCGACGGCCACTTGCGCGTCATCCGGCAACTCGATGTTCGCGCATAGCTCGATTTTCGTGCCACAGAGCGTCTGCGTCGGCGAAAACTTCAGGCGCTGGAGCTTGCGCTGTTCGAGCACCTTCTCGCTTTGCCGGTACGAATACTCTTCGAGGACGATCGGCGCCGGATCGACGATGACGATGCCATGATCACCGTCGACGATGATGAGATCGTTCTGGCGAATCAGCGCGCTCGCCTGCTGCACGCCCACCGACGCCGGAATGCCGAGACTGCGCGCGACGATCGCCGTGTGCGACGTGCGGCCGCCGAGATCGGTCACGAAGCCCTTGAACGCCTGCGTCTTGAACTGCAGCATGTCCGCCGGCGCGATATCGTGCGCGACGACGATCATCTCGTTGTGACCGTTGCTCGCGGCCGTGTGCACGACGAGCGACGCGGCCGTCGGCGCGCCCGCGAGCGCCTTCAAAAGACGCTCGACGACCTGCTCGACGTCCGCCTTGCGTTCACGCAGGTATTCGTCCTCGATTTCGTCGAAATAGCCGCCGAGGATTTCCAGTTGCTCCGTGAGCGCCCACTCGACGTTGTAGCGGCGCGTGCGGATCAGATCGATGGTTTCCTGCACGAGCATGGCGTCGTTCAGGATCATCGTGTGAACATTGATGAACGCGCTCATTTCGCTGGGCGCGTCGGCGGAAAGATCTTCGCGCAGCGCTTCGAGTTCCGCGAGCACGCCCGCCTGCGCCGCGTGAAAACGGGCGATTTCAGCGTCGATCTGATCGGGTTCGATCAGATAGTGGTCTACGTCGAGCGCTGCCGGCGCGATCAGGTACGCACGCCCAATGGCGATGCCGCGCGAGACGGGAATTCCATGCAGCGTGAAAGACACGCGCACCTCCTCTAATTTTGATTGTCGCGGTCTGTCAGGAGCCCCCTCGGCGGGCGCAAACCGCGCGTCCATTATAAGTTCGATTGCCGTGGTAAGTCCCTGAACACACTGTCGCGACAGGGCCGGAACGGTTGCACGAAATTACGCGAACGCGTGGTGCGGATACGAAAAAGCCGCGTCGATGCGCGGCTCTTCGATGAATGTGCCCGGCAGCGAAGCGTTTACTGCCCTTCCCCGAACTTGTCGGCGATCAGGCCGAGAATCGCCTGCATGGCTTCGGCTTCGTCGGAGCCTTCGGTTTCGATCGTCACCGTGCTGCCGATGCCCGCCGCAAGCATCATCACGCCCATGATGCTCTTCGCGTTGATCCGGCGGCCGTTGCGGCTCATCCAGATCTCGCATTGAAAATTGCCCGCCAGTTGTGTGAGCTTGGCCGATGCGCGTGCGTGGAGCCCCAGCTTGTTCACGATTGTTGTTTCTTGTTGCAGCATGATGCTCCGAAGCGCTAGATGGTGAATTGAGCGGCGTCAGTGACTGGCGGCCTTGGCGCTGACGAGATCCGCGCTCGCCGAGCATGCCGGATCGGGCGAGCCGGCGGCCTTCGTCGCGAGGGCGCAGGGATTGAGCGGCGTGGACGAATCCAGCTCCTGGATGCCCTTCGAGCCGCCCTGCAGGATTTTTTCGGTGAGCGTGTCGAGCGGGGTCGCGCGGTAGCAGACGGCGCGCACCAGCATCGGCAGATTGCAGCCGGCGAGCACGCGCACGTCGGTGTCGTGCAGGCTCGCCGCGATGTTCGCGGGCGTTGCGCCGAAGACGTCGGTGAGCACGATCGCGCCGTTGTCTTCCTTCAGACGATCGATTTCGGAGCGCGCGAACGCACGCACCTCGACCGGATCGCAGTCCGGCGACACATCGATGACGCCGATGCGCGCCGGCAGACCGCCGTAGATGTGCGCCACGCACTCACGGAGCGCGGTGGCGAAAGGTGCATGCGCGATGATCAGGATGCCAGCCATGTCAGGATATTGCCCCAGCGACAATTTAGCGACAAAAATCAGACGATAACGTCAGAGTTCGCTCGAAAAGCGCGCGAGCGGCGCGGAACACAACACTAACGTGGATGCTGGCCGGGCGGAAATCAACCGCCTTCCAGTTCCATTACCCCAAGCCTGCGCCTCGATGCTTAATCGTGCTTTAAGACGTGATTGCGCCCTAAAACCGGCAAGCGACGGGAAGTCAATTGTAACAGTCCCGCCGAGGTGAGTTTGGCGCGATGTCCGCGCGCGTTCCGTTCGTCGGCAGACTCAGCCGGCTGCGCGTTCGAGCGCGTCGATGAACATGCCGGCGACGTCGAAGCCCGTCTGATCCATGATCTCGCGGAAACACGTCGGGCTCGTGACGTTGACTTCGGTGAGGTAATCGCCGATCGCGTCCAGCCCGGCAAGCAGCAAGCCGCGCGCTTGCAGCACCGGCCCGAGCGTTTCGGCGATTTCACGATCGCGCGCCGAGAGCGGCTGCGCGCGGCCGAGACCGCCCGCCGCGAGATTGCCGCGCACCTCGCTGCCTTGCGGAATGCGCGCGAGTGAGTACGGCACGGGCTGGCCGCCGATCACGAGAATGCGCTTGTCGCCGTCCGTGATCTCGGGAATGAACCGCTGCGCCATCACCGTGCGCGCGCCGTCCTCCGACAGCATCTCGACGATGGAGCCGAGATTCATGCCGTCCGCCTTCACGCGGAACACGCCCATGCCGCCCATGCCGTCGAGCGGCTTCAGGATCACGTCGCCGTGCTCGGCGTGGAAGGCGCGCAGGCGCGCGGCGTCGCGCGTGACGAGCGTCGGCGTGACGAACTGCGGCCATTCCGCGATGGCGAGCTTCTCCGAGTGATCGCGGATCGCCTGCGGCTTGTTGAAGACGCGCGCACCGTTGCGCTCCGCGATTTCCAGCAGCCAGGTCGAATTCACGTATTCGAGGTCGAACGGCGGGTCCTTGCGCATCAGCACGGCATCGAAATGCGTGAGCGGCAGATGCTCCGCCTGCTCGGCCGCGTACCACGGCCAGCGGTCGCTGTTCGCCTCGTCGCCGACGATCGCAATGCGCCGCACGCCCGCCTCGACCCGGGCGCCCGTCCACGCGAGATGCTGCGGCTCGCACGCGTAGAGCACGTGGCCGCGCCGCGCGGCCTCGGCCATCATCGCGTAGGTCGTGTCCTTGTAGATCTTGAAGCGATCGAGCGGGTCGGCGATAAAGAGGATGTTCATGACAATTCGCTAGTTCGGTGCGCGGCCTGCGAGCTTACCGCAAGCCGCCGGATCACACCTGAATCGCTTCAGGATCGGTCTTTTCGAGTTCGACCGATGCCGCCAGCAGTCCGAGCCGCGCGACCACGCCGTACATGTAGAAGCGGTTCGGCGGCGCGGCGCCAGGCTTGGCGTGCGTGTCGGGAAGCGCCGTGTGCTCGAAACCGAGCGGCACGAAATGCATGCCCGGCGCGTTGAGGTTCTGGTCGCGCTCGCGCGAGTCGTGCACGCGATAGAAACCGCCCACGACATACCGGTCGATCATGTACACCACCGGCTCGGCGACCGCATTCTCCACGCGCTCGAACGTATGCACGCCTTCCTGCACGATCACGTCGTGGACTTGCAGTCCTTCCTTCGCGTCGTTCATCTTCGTGCGCTCGCGCTTGGTCAACGCGGCGACCTCGCTCGCGTCGTGCACGGTCATCACGCCCTTTCCGTAAGTGCCGGCGTCCGCCTTGATCACGACATACGGACGCTCGCTGATACCGTACTCACGATACTTCTTCGCGATCTTCTTGAGCACGCCGTCGATGGCCTCGGCGAGCGCCTGCTCACCGATGCGCGCTTCGTAATCCACGCCTTCCACGTGCGCGAAATACGGATTCACCATCCACGGATCGATTTCGACGAGCTTCGAAAACTTCTTCGCGACGTCGTCATAGCAGGAGAAATGCGTCGACTTGCGGCGCACGGCCCAGCCGGCGTGCAGCGGCGGCAGCAGATACTGCTCGTGCAGATTCTCCAGCACATGCGGAATGCCGGCGGAGAGATCGTTGTTGAGCAGGATCGAACAGGGATCGAAGTTCTTCAGGCCCAGACGCCGCGGCGTGCGTTCGAGCGGCTCCAGCACGATTTTCTGGCCATCCGCGAGCGCGATGGTCACCGGACCGTGGATGTTCTCGTCGAGCGTGCCGAAGCGGATATTGAGTCCGGCCTGCCGCATGATCAGCGCGAGACGCGCGACGTTCTCGAGATAAAACGCGTTGCGCGTGTGACGCTCGGGAATGACGAGCAGATTCTTCGCGTCCGGGCAGATTTTCTCGATGGACGCCATCGCCGCCTGCACCGCGAGCGGCAGCACTTCCTGCGGCAGATTGTTGAATCCGCCGGGAAAAAGATTGGTGTCGACGGGCGCGAGCTTGAACCCCGCGTTGCGCAGATCGACCGAACAGTAAAACGGCGGCGTATGTTCTTGCCATTCGAGCCGGAACCACCGCTCGATAGCAGGCATGGCCTCGAGAATTTTCCGCTCGAGGTCGAGCAGCGGGCCACTTAACGCCGTAACTAGGTGCGGAACCATTGATTACTCGCGGTGCGTTGCATGGGACCAGCGTCGGGCAATCAAACGCCGACTCTGGCCGACATGGGGACGAAAGATTGTAGAGCAATTGCTTTGCCTAATTGGGTATGAACCGCCAATTGACAAGGTTTCCCGGCCCTCACCGCGCCGGCGTTCGACGAAAACCCGACGAAAGCCTGCAGCGAAAAAAATGCCCGCCATGAAGGCGGGCAAAGTCGCTGCGCTCGTTCCTTGCGTCGCGCCGGACGCCCTCTCGCGGCGTCCGGCTGCGACGAACTCGTTATTCGACGTGCTCGCCGTGCAGCGTGACGTCGAGACCTTCGCGTTCCTGTTCTTCCGTGACACGCAGGCCCATGGTCATGTCGATGATCTTCAGCAACACGAAGCTGACGACGCCGCTGTAGACCAGCGTGACGAGCACGCCCTTCGCCTGCACGAGCACGCTGCCGTCGAAACCGCCGATATCCTTCACCGCGAACACGCCCGTCAGCAGCGCGCCGATGATCCCGCCCACGCCGTGCACGCCGAACGCGTCGAGCGAGTCGTCGTAGTTGAACTTGTGCTTGAGCCACGTCGCCGACCAGAAGCAGACCACGCCCGCGACGATGCCGATCACGATGGCGCCCGTCACGCCGACGAAGCCCGATGCCGGCGTCACCGCCACCAGGCCCGCGACCGCGCCCGAAATGATGCCGAGCACCGACGGCTTGCCCTTCGTGATCCATTCCGCGAACATCCAGCCGAAGGCGGCGAATGCGGTGGCGATCTGCGTCGTGAGCATCGCGAAGCCGGCACGGCCGTCAGCCGCGACCGCCGAACCCGCGTTGAAGCCGAACCAGCCCACCCACAGCATCGATGCGCCGATCAGCGAGAGCACGAGGTTGTGCGGCGCCATCACTTCGCGGCCGTAGCCGACGCGCTTGCCGAGCACCAGACAGCACATCAGGCCCGCGATACCGGCGTTGATGTGAACCACCGTGCCGCCAGCGAAGTCGAGCACGCCTGCCGTCGCGAGCCAGCCGGTCGGTTCCCAGACCATGTGCGCGATCGGCGAGTAGACGATCAGCGACCACAGCGCCATGAACACGAGCATCGCCGAGAACTTCATGCGGTCAGCGAATGCGCCGGTGATAAGCGCCGGGGTGATGATCGCGAACGTCAGCTGGAACGCGAAGTAGACCGACTCCGGAATGGTCGTGGCGAGGTGGCTCACGGTGAGCGTGGTCGCCTTGTCGCCCTTGATGTAGGCCAGGCCGTGCAGGAACACGCGCGAGAAGCCGCCGATGAACGACCCGCCCGGCGTGAACGCGATGCTGTAGCCGACGACGGTCCAGAGAATCGTCACGAGACAGCAGATCGCGAAGCTCTGCATCGCCGTGGCGAGCACGTTCTTCTTGCGCACCATGCCGGCGTAGAAGAGCGCGAGACCCGGGATCGTCATGAACAGCACGAGGGCGACCGAGGTGAGCATCCAGGCGGTGTCGCCCGAGCTGATCTTGGACGAATCGATCATGACAGGTTCGGTCGGCGCGGCGGGCGCGGCATCCGACGCGCCCGACGCTGCCGCTGCCGCCGATGCGGCGTCGGCGGACGAGGCCATCGCTGTATTGGCGGAGGCCGGTGCACTTGCGGCGGTGTCGGACGACGCGGGTGCCGAGGCAGCGGCCGGAGCGGACGCATCCTGGGCGAGAGCGGTGCCGACATTCGCGCCGACCAGCGCGCCCGCCACCAACAGTGACATCAAAAAGTTACGCATTCTTCTGGTTCCTCTTATCGCCAATTTCTTGTTAGAGCGCGTCGGCGCCGGTCTCGCCGGTGCGGATGCGAATGACCTGTTCGATTGCGGTGACGAAGATCTTTCCGTCGCCGATCTTTCCCGTGCGCGCGGCGCGCTCGACGGCTTCGATCGCCTGATCGACGATGTCGTCCGATACGGCCGCTTCGATCTTCACTTTCGGCAGGAAGTCGACGACGTACTCCGCGCCCCGATAAAGCTCGGTGTGCCCTTTCTGTCGGCCAAAGCCTTTCACCTCGGTCACCGTGATGCCCGAGACGCCGATGGCCGACAGCGCTTCGCGCGCTTCGTCCAGCTTGAACGGCTTGATGATTGCGGTAATGAGCTTCATGTGTCCCTCGCGTTGGTGTGCTGATCCTTCGATGCCTTCTAAAGCGGAATGCGCTGGGTGCTACCGCGACGTCTGCCCTGCCGGGCCGCTCAGAGAAAGGTTCAGAAAAGGTCCGCGGCAGTTATGCAACTCGTATGCCATGCGAGTGTTTATGCGGGTTTCGGCGATTTACGGAAAGCTTTCTTCGTAGGGGTCGGCCGAACGGCCAACGTGCGCCGCACGTGCTGGCGCCGGGGTGTGTTCGTTGCTAGAGTGGTCTGGAGGTCCCGCAAAAAGGGGCATGGGCGGACAACGCGAGGGCGCGGCAGCGCTAAAATCGCGGCGCCTCTGAGGTGCCTCGGGACGTGTCGGCGTATTCGGCGGCGCGCACCAATATCGAACATTCGATACTTCGGGGCACTGACCTAACAATGAATGCACTATTTTTGTGCAAGAAGGGAGAAACGATGAAGCAGCCCAACGACGTTTTCAACGATTTACAGCAAAAGATGAGCGAGCTCTTCAAGAACTCGCCGGCGAAAGACGTCGAAAAGAACATGAAGGCGATGCTCTCGCAGGGGTTCTCGAAGCTGGATCTCGTGACGCGCGAGGAATTCGACACGCAGACGCAAGTGCTCGTGCGCACGCGCGCCCGGCTGGAGGAACTCGAGAAGCGCGTCGCGCAACTGGAGCAGCGGCTCGCGGGCGGAAGCCCCAGCACCACGCAGGACTAGGCGCCACGCCTGGTCCTTTCGCATACCTCGGCTAGCGAGCCGTGAGTTTCTAGTTCTATTGCCGGCGCGCTCGGCGCGCCGTTTCAGGTGAAATCATGTCGCTTGCCGTGGTACGCAGCCGCGCGCCAGCTCCTGGGCGCGCGCCTGAAGTCGTCGTCGAAGTCCATCTTGCCAACGGGTTGCCGTCGTTTTCCATCGTCGGCCTGCCCGATCTCGAAGTCCGCGAAAGCCGCGAGCGCGTGCGCGCCGCGCTCCAGAACTGCGGCTTCGACTTTCCCGTGCGCAGAATCACCGTCAATCTCGCGCCCGCCGATCTGCCGAAGGAAACCGGCCGCTTCGATCTGCCCATCGCGCTCGGCATACTCGCGGCGAGCGGGCAGATTCCGGCCGAATCGCTGGAGCATCGCGAGTTCGCGGGCGAACTCTCGCTGACCGGCGCGCTGCGTCCGATGCGCGGCGCGTTCGCGATGGTCTGCGGCGCGGCGCGTCACTACGCATCGATGCGCGATGCCAGTGCGCGCATCCCGGAGATCTACGTGCCGCTCGCCAGCGCGGCGGAGGCGGCGCTCGTGCCGGGCATCGAAGTATTCGGCGCGGCAGACCTCCCCACGCTCTGCGCGCACCTGAACAATGTCCCCGATGCGCGCCTGAGACCGGTCGAGGCCGCGCCGCTTCCCCCGGGCGCCGCGCCCGCCGCCGATCTCGCCGATGTGATCGGCCATCCCGCGGCGCGGCGCGCGCTCGAAGTGGCCGCCGCGGGCGGACATCACCTGCTGATGGTCGGGCCGCCCGGCGCGGGCAAGTCGATGCTCGCCGCGCGCCTGCCGGGCCTGCTTCCGCCGATGAACGACGACGAAGCGCTCACCTCCGCCGCGATCCTCTCGGCCAGCTCGACCGGCTTCGCACCCGAGCAGTGGCGTCGACGGCCGTTCCGCGCGCCGCATCACTCGTCGAGTGCGGCGGCGCTCGTCGGCGGGCGCAATCCGCCGCAGCCGGGCGAGATCACGCTCGCGCATCTCGGCGTTTTATTTCTCGACGAATGACCATCTTCGCTTTATAGTCCAATGTTGCTCACCTAAATTTACTCAAACTATCAGACAGTTATCTACCATGGCGAGCAATCTGCAAGTGAGCAACAGTCGTTAGAACCATAACAGTCGCGCAGCGACATAACCCGATGTCAAAAAGATGCCGCGGCGGGTTTTCGCTTCCGTTCAGGTAGCCGCCCCTCCCAGACGGCCCAAGGCAGATTCAACAGAAGCAACGCCTTTTTCGCCGTCGATACGTGACATGTCCTTCACAAAGACGTGGAATCGCTTCAACACTTCGCTAGCAAAGTCGGCAGCAGACATGTCGTGGCGCATTTCCTTCAATTCCTGCAACGTAATTCGCCCTGTTCTAGCCAATTCGCTGATATCAACCTCCTCCGCTTTACCCTCCACGGTAGCGGACAGTGCAAACGCCCAATCAACGTACCTGGATAAGGACTCAATATCTTTATGACCGGTCCACTCCATAACCCTTTGGGCAAAATCTCGTAGCTTGAAGAGGGCATCTGAAAAATGGTCTTTATCCTTGATTTTATATGCACGAATCAATCGATAAAGTGCCATCGTCACGTAACGATGTCGAAACAAATGAGGGTGGGCGCGTCCTTTGATTTCTGCAGCCTTCCTCAGGATATGGAGTTCCAACGTTACCGTGCCCGGCTTCAACGGCTTTGCACTTCGCTCGTTAATGAACACTAGGCCGTGGTCAGTATCACCAAGTTTCCTTTCCACAATAGTTGACCTGAAATAGACTATGTATTCAACCAAATAAGCAAGGTCAGTGTGGTTGATTGGAACCAATCGAGGTACTGGTTCGCCACCGCGCTTGAAAGTCAGCATCTGAAGAAAGGGGCGCTCCATCTTTTTCGCGGCAAGCACGCTTTCTACGGTAAGACTGGCTATCTCAATCCGTCGCGCTCCTGTTGCTTCCAGAACGCGAAGCAACACCAACCGACGCCTCTTAATAAATGAAGACGACTTTACCGAGAAAGTCGCTTTCCGAAGCCTGTCAATGTACTGCTCGGGCACGGGATACCGTTTATCTTCCGGGTCGCGCTGCGGCAGGCACGAGTGGTGCCAATACTCTCGGGATATCGCGCGTTTGCCACGGCCACCTTTACGAGTGAAGCTTCTCCGCTCGGCCAAGATATGAGCGCCTTCCAGCGACAGAAAATCTTTGATTCGACGTCGCCTACCTACAAAATCAAGAAAATCCAACGTTCGATGCCCGACATCAACAACGTGACTATCACTTCTAACGCGTTCTCCATCGGCCTTCTTCTCGTTTTGCAATTGCTCAACGAATTCAACGAAGTTTCCGTCAGTCATTTGATGAAAGTCGATTTTCTTCACATCGCAATACCGCACGACGTGGCTTAAAATTGAGGCGTAAGTCCCCGGCGTTCCTCCTCGGTCCTTCAATGAGAGACGCCTCAGAGCCAACTGATGCATATAGGCCGCCAACTCGACGCACCATCTACCATCCGGCCAGAGAGGAAGGGGAAGACCCGAGACATCATGTGTAACAGTTCTATTGCCGTTGCGCAGCCGAAAGAGTCGTGTGCCGGGCGGCGCCGATATGAAATTTTTGCGTTTTCGCCTGACCGGCAGACTTACGACCGTAGCCTTTTGAGCCATTTCTCGGCCTCCGTTTTGGTTTTCACCACAGGACGCTCTGCCATGTCGAACATTGCAAGTAGAACGTCCTCTTGCTTATCCCAATGTTGAACAAGTGCAGGGTCGCGAGTGAGATTGACGAGCGCCCGCGCTCGCTTCAATGACTCGTGAAAAGCGTTGGTTAGATGCCAACAATCCACTAGCGCTTGAACATGCTTGATTTCTGCGGATTCGAGTTGCACTTGCACGCTTGCCTTAGTGCGACGTGCCGGCCTCTCGTGCTCAGCGATGGCCGCTTGTAGACGTGAAAGGGCGCCTCTCCGCTCCTCATCGAATCTGGCGAACCCGCCTTCGAAGATTCGGTTGGAAACCCGTTCAATCGTGCAGCGCGACGTGGGCGCGATTCCGAGCTTATCCCGACTGAATTGCCCAAGGCGGCTCTGCCTCTTCAGGGCCGACAACAATTGTGCGTCCTCCGCATATTCGCCCGCGCTTTTCGACACGGATTCAATCAATCGGGCTAAAGCGACTATGCTCTTTTCGTTAGCTGTTTTTGGGGCATATTTAGGGGTCATCCTGCCCTCTTCAGTTTGACGACAATCTTGTAGGGAAATCTGTCCGCTGCGTATGGAAAGAATTCCGGCTCAACTTGCACGCTTTTTCCCACTTGCAGCTCCAGAAATGCCTCAAGAGCATCCGCATCAATTACGGAAAATTTTCCTGTTCCGAAATTTTTCTGAACTAATTTCCTCAGAAATTCCTCGACGCCCTCGTGCATTTCAATAACACGCTCTTCCTCCGGAAGGCGAAGCTCGTCCGTGAGAAAATATGCCGACACCTCTCTATAAAGGTCTCCTGAAATATTATTAGTCAAGTAGTTGTAAAGGTGCTCAGCGTCTGTATGAGCGACAAACCAGCGAAGCGTACCCAAATCTCCGTTTCGAGCGCTGAAGAAAAATGCGATTATGAAGAAACGTCGAAATTGATGCTCCCTCAGATAGTAGCGTCTCTGGTCGTCTGTTAATGGAGTCTGGAAAAAGTCGCAGAACTCATCCAACGACCGATTGAATGAGGTAGTAGAACACCGGTTAATCCCGGTGAAACCAGGGATATCGAACAGCAGTCGCGGCTGTCGGATGAGGCCCTCAGCCGCCATCTGCTCATGAAACTGCTGAACGATTGCAATCGGTAACTCGACGGCCGGCGGAATTGGGCGAACTTCTTTTTCAAGTAGTCCTTCTGTTCCTGATTTCCCATTTTGAAAATGAATGAACGTGCGCGACTTGTCCAGGCAGCCGTGAACCGGCAGTCGCATGAGTTCAGCTTGCCGGCGTGCGGTATGCGGGCCTATCAGATGCGACATGCCTCCGTAAAAAACGCGGATATTCTGAAGCAATCCGCGTCCCGCTCGGAAGTCAGAGAAGAAGCGGGCTTTGTCCCACCTTTCCGTATCCCGACCATGTAGAAAGCGCTTACCCAAGTGACTGGCATTCGCGCGAACGCGCAAGCACCATTGAGTGACTCCCATGGTCCTCGTGCCAGTAGTAAGAAATTTTTCGATGTCGTGATTCAGAAGAAGCACGTAGGGCGACACATCATGTTCTCGCGCCGCCAATAAGATATTCTTGTAGCTGTCCAGAAGGTCTTTTCCGTGGTCTCGACAATAATGGTAGCCGTCTCTCATGCCATCCATCACCTGCCAGAACGGCGGGTTGCGAAAGCGGCCAGCCTTCGCTATACGCTGAGGTTCTACGGGCTTGTAATTGCGTGCCTCTTCAAATGAGTCTGCTGGAACCTCGAGCCCTGCCGCCTCGAGCAAAGTCCAATTCAGAACGGCCCTACGGCGCGTGCCAAGGTAGTGTTCCTCCGGTCCTGCTCCCGTACCGGTGCGCACACTGACGCCAGGGTACTCCCGCAGGTATTTCTCCACGGGGTAAAGGGAAAGCTCCTCGAACACAGGCTTTGAACCTTTGCCTGCGATGGTCCCTTGGTACATCTCGGATGCTAAAAGTTTCGTATGAGGCACCAACCGATAGTCCACGTGCTCTCTGGCACGCTTGTAGCCTCCTTCAAGCCAAAGAGCCGCCCTCCAATACGGCAACACATCTGCATCTACTGGCAGGGTCCACTCCTCAATCGGAACGCTTAGTTCCCTGAAAGCAGCATGCTTCTCAACCAATATTTCGGCGTGGGCACGGTGGAGTTGCAACTTCTGTTCGAGCCATCTCGACAGTGCACCGGTCCAGTCGTAGATAGCCTCAGCATCCGTCGGCCCACGCTCGAAGCGATACATCAAATTCGTGATGTCATCGACGGAAATGAGCCGGAGACCATGTTGCGAGAGCCCTAAAGCATCTTGATGCAGCAGAAAATAGTCTACGATGCGGCAAGCCGCCGCTACCGCATGCTTTGCTGTGGCGTCGGACGGGTTCCGTTGTCTTTCCGTCGAGCTGTCAGTCTGAGCGATAAGACTTGACTTAAATATACGTAGGACGTTCGAGTATTGGGGGTCAGTGAGTAAGCCTTCTCCGAAGTGAACGCGCCAATCTATTTTCCTTCGAACTCCGTCAAAATTCAAATTCCATTCTGGGGCAAGAAAATCGCTCTCAAGCCAAGAAGCACTTTCAAAATAATTAGCGCTGTCGGCCTCCATTTTATCTAACATTTCGAACAATCCATCGGGCGCCCCTTTAAGCATAAAGAGCCTCCTTTGAAATCATCTGTTTAGAAGCCTGCTCTCTAGCCAAAGCAAGCATTGCGATATAGTCGTCCCGTGGAGGCGAGCTCTTTTCAATATAAGCGAATAACCCATTCGCGAAATCACGCCACACCTTCGCGTGCGTCGAGATTTTCTCGTCGTCAATATCGGCGATAGCCAAACACAGACTTTCAAGTATCTTAAGGTTATCGACACTTACAGCGAAAACAACCTCATCGTCCATTTGCGCTGCTGCTTGGGAAAATTTAATCTGGCCGTTTTCTGCCACTCTCGGACGCCATTTAAGAGCGTAATTGACCAGAAATTCGGACATCTCTTCCAAGGTTGTGAATCCGGCGGCAGACAGAATGTAGGGACTATCTCCCATAGCTTCGAGAATGAGCCCGCATTGGAAGAGTCGGACCCAACGGTTTTGAAAGAAGTCAAGCAATGGGGGCGGCAAATACCTTCGCACGAGACGCATGTCAACACTTTCATGCCCCAGCAATTCGGCGAGTTTCCTGATGCTTGGAGTGTCAATGTAGTGACGGACCACGACACTTGCCCGCAGCGTGGTAAGCGAGAACGATGCCGTTAAGCGGTCGATATCTTTCTCCGCTATGCGTCCGCAAGCTCTAAAACTGGCAGACAGCGCACTGTCCGCCCCACCATTATGGATATAGCCGCGGCGACGGTAGCTGGTATCTTCGGAAGGTTGTATCGGAGTCGGATATGTAAAGCCTTTTCCACACTGCAAGAAAAGGAGTCGCCACAATGGGTCGTTTCTTGCCTTCAAATACGCTCGCAACGGCTGCGTCAATGCGATGACTTGGCGAATAATCTCCAAATCTGCGTCGGATAGATGGATTGTCTGCTGCGCCTTTTCAGGCCCTTTTCTCAGTTTGACTCCATCGAGTATCCATCCAGCGTCGCTTTCAGCGACGCCGGCTAATTGCTCGTCAGCGTCGAACAGCACGACCTTCTGAAAGAAAGAGGCAGTCAAGCGTGGATGCGCTATCACCAAAAGTGTCATGTGCGGCACGAGTGACCCTTTTGTCGGGAGAGCAAGCGTCGTTGAAGCCAAATCTGCCAATGGGTCAGGATAAAACGTTTTTATTTGTCCATCCGCACTTGGACGGAAGCCGTAATGTTCGAAAGTAGCGCATACGTTTTCCTCCCAATTGGGAGCTCCACGCTGAACATTATCGTTACGCGATTTCGCCGCCACTCCCCACTGAACTTCCTTAGGCGTTCCTTTTTTCGCTAGCTCAATCCTTCGGCAGTATCGCGACCATAGCTTCTCGACTTCGAAAACAGCCCAACCGCGGATGGCCTCGATGTCCCCTGAGATTTGTTCGTGAACCAGCTCTACAGCTCGCTTATTGCTTACGTACAGCGGCAGCTCCGTCAGTAGCTTTGTGACATAGGCAACCCCTTCTTTGCTAATTCTTCGATGCGTCTTCGCACTGTCGAGCGATTTACCGGGTAGCTTCTGAATCCTCGCGTGCTTAGCCAGAAGCTTCCCATTACATGCATACGTCCTAAGGAAGAGCGTAAATTTTGACCACTGGTCACGAAGGCTAGAATATTGAAGATTTCGAGCCGCAAAGTCTTTGGCTTTCCATTTCACGAAACTAGCCAACAGCTTACTGAGATGAAGGGGCGATAATAGTTTTTCTCTTGACCAGTCTTTCGGCAATGCAACCAAGTAATCGGCGAAGGCTTGAACCAACGGTAGGTCTTGTGCTTGCCGTCCGTTAAAATACCGCCATGCGGCCCTTCCCATGCCATCGGCGAAGGACTTTCCGAAACGTTCGTAAATTCCCCGAAAATCGAACCACTTCAATTCACCCGATTTATTTACGCACACCCATCCTCGCCAAAAGTCGACCTGGACTGTATTCAGTTCAAGCGCGTCGAAGTCACGACCGGCCTTGATGAACCAAGCTTGCGGCCTTGTTAGACTTGGACTTGGGACTTCCTCTTCTACTCGGGGACATCCATCGTTCGCTAGCACTCGCCAAGTTCGCGCCCAAACATGGCGGCTGCTTTTGGTTGCATACAAGAACTTTCGCGAGTAAAGAGCCCCAAAAAATCCGAGAACCGTATTTTCAGGGCCGAAACGACCATCCGAAAAACTCAGTGTCCGTCCAGTCACGGCTAGATAGGCCTCCAGCACGCGCAAGAAAACGGGCGTTCCTTTGCTTACGGTTCTGTTACACCGCTCTTGAGTTAGCCGCGTGATTGCAAGTTGCGCTCGCGGACTAACATACTGAATCGGATAGGAAGTCTGCCAATGTGCGCTTCGCAGCACGGCTTTGGAGTCAATGAGCAGGCCATCACTGCTGCCACGTCCCTTCGTTTGAACGAGCCTGCTCATTCTGCGCCCCCCAAGAGTTGGGGGTGGGCTGCGTCGAACAAAATGCGCTCGACGATGTCACGCGACCACTCGGAGCCGCGGCGAGCCTGCGTAGATACAGGTGGAAGGTAAAGGTAAACTGCAGCAAAAAAGGACACAACGAATCCTCCGAAGAAAAAGTCGGAAAGATTCGTCGGTTGACTGCAGACTGCGCGCCATTCGAATTGCGCGCATCACGGGAGACGAATATCGCGGGAGGAAGTTACAACATGGCCTTTCACCTGAAACAACTCGAACGGTCCGCGGCCTAACGGTCTTCCCCCGAGCGTTCGACGATTTTAATAAAAAGTCGCTCGTTGAGCAATTTCTGAGAGCAAATAGTGCACGGCCAGGTTGCTTGAATCCCGCGCGAGTCGAACAGCGCTTCGCTTCGTGGGGCAAGGAGCACGCCCGGACGGCCTCGCCCAATAGCTGCCGAGCGACGTCAGGTGACTTTTGAAATCGGGAAAAAAAGAAAAGCCCGCTCGGTGGCGGGCTGAATCCACATCGGTTGAGACATGGAGGAGACGAAACCAGTATAAACCCTTATAGGTGGTTTGCAAGTCTGTCGGATGTCGACATCGTTCGGCGTCGCGCCCCAGCACTGTTTTCTCGTCGCGAAGCCGTTGCGCGGCAGCATCGGAGGACCATCAATACAGCATCATGTCCACTCCCGTGGGTTGTGGTCCGAAGGTGAACGAACGGCGCCAACGTATCGACTATCGCAGCCTGACAATCTACAAACGCACTTTTGTATGCCGCTCGTCATGAACAGTCAGCACGCTGGTAATTACGACGAACCCACCCGTGCACCTCAGGTTCCAGTAACGCGAATCGCGTGTTGCGAGCGCGCTACAAGCACAATTCACGCGCTTCCGGTCAAAGAGCACTGCGCTAATTCGCATCCGCACCCGATGCTGGTTTTTGCTTCTTGTGAAAGAATGAAGATTTTCCCGCGCCGGACGCAGGACGATGGGTATTGGCCTTACGGGAAGGTGGAAGCGGCGCGCCCGGTGTCCATCCCTGGGTGTCGCTGTGGGCTGTGCTAGCTCCCGCTTGTCGGGGCGGTTTCGGGTTCTGCTGCGGCTGCGCATTTGCTAACGTCGAGCAAATCACAAGCGCCGCTCCCACAGCCAGAATCGTCTTGCTCATCAACGTCTCCTCGTTGTCGTTCAAAGATTTCGCCACAAGGGCGCTACACCCCTAGGTTGGGGAAATTGCTCGCCAGAGCGGGCTAAGGGTTTTCATCGCATGTGTATCTAACACTGTCGTCGCTATGCCACGAGCCAGTTCCCTACCAATAGGTCTTGCGTGATACGCGCAGCATTCGCAAAACTTCTCGAGCAGGTCGGCCTCGGTCATAGGACTTTCAAGGCTGCCACGCGGTCGTTCTACTGTCACGGTTCTGGTTCGTCCGTCCTTGGTCGCAAGACTCACCGTTCCGCTAAGGGCTGCCTTGAAATCTGCGCCCGTATCAATCTTGTAGCTCATTCTCTCTATGAGGGAGAGGACGAGCGGGTCCGCAAGCCGTTCTGCTGAAAAACTATCGAGGCCGACGCGCCGATGAACCATCGCCGATGCCGTGACAAACGGGATACTGAATTTGGCATCAATCGCGGCTACGGGACGTTGCTTTTGCTGAAACGGCTCGCAGAGCATTCGGGTCAACGAACTAGCGGTCAGCTCCACGCCCACAACATTGTCGAGGGCGAGGTCGTCGTCGCGGACAAGTTCAAGAGCCGCCTCAATGAAAGGGTGGGTGCCTCGACATGACGGCCAGGACTTGTAGCTCACAAACGCCCCTTCGAATCGTTGCCCTATATCCTTAACGATACGGTCCCTGTCGAAACGTCCTTCTGCATACATCGCGAACCAGCCCGCGCGTCCCTCCAAGGGTTGAGCAAAACCGTTGACACCATCGCGAGCGAGCAGCGCGGCGACAACACCAGCTTGCGCCGCGAAGCCATCCCTTACGGCCCGAATGGAGGACTGTGCGTCGTCCTCGAACTGAGCCGTGAGAACTGACTGGCTCATTGCGAGTGAAAGCGCCGCGACGGTCTGTTCTTCCGTTAGCCGAAGCAAGCTCGCCGCTGCGGCGGCGGCACCAAATGCGCCCAGCATTGGCGGGTGGTACCAGCCCCGGTCATGTGGGTTTGTCTGCAATGCAAGACCAAGACGACAAACTAAGTCCGCGCCCACTGCGATTGCGGCTAGCAAGTCCTCCCCGGTTGTTGCTTCCGACATCTGCGCTACTGCCAGAGCCGCAGGAATCACCGCAGCATTAGGATGCAGCACCGCACCGTCGTGGGTATCCTCGAAGTCGACCGCGTGTGCCAGCGCCCCGTTGGCCAACGCCGCTACCGGCGCCGGGACACGCTCGCCGGTGGCAAGCAGGAGACAATCCTGCCGACCACCCATAGTACGAGCGAGATTGAGAAATGGGCCGCAGGCATCAGTTAGGCCAGTTGCTGCAAACATCACGCCGAGTGCGTCCAAGAGACTGAATTGGGCCGCTCGGACGGCCTCCAGCGGAAGATTCGCGAAGCGCGTATTTGCGACGTTTCGCGCAAGCACTCGCGACTCATCCATTGATGGACTCCCTTTGCCGAGCCAATCGGGCCTCGGAAAGGGTCGTCAGTACCACACTTCCCTCAGACAGTGTGAAGCCCGTCTCAAATCCGGCATGCGCGTTAGCCTGCTCTAAGTAGTCGACGACTCTATGAAATCGTGGGTCCGCAGCCACAAGCAGGGTTGGCCGTGAATGTTGGCTAATGAATGTTGGCAGCAACGAGACTTCGGCCACTTCTCCCTCGCTAATGACCATGCGTACTACGACAGTCATCTGTGAATCGGGCGGGAAGGTGTATGAAGCGTCCGGGTCCGGGTGCCATTCGGGGTTAAGTGACTGAATCTCCTTGAACGCCTTGCTCGCCATCATTTTTGGGCTTAGCGGCACATCCAGCGCGAAATTGCAGAGGCTGTAGAAGATGGGCTTCCCGCGGTATAGCTCTACTCCTTTCAGGATATGCGCGTGGTGGCCAAGAATGACGTCGGCTCCTTCGTCGATTGCCGCCCGCGCGACTTCTCGCTGATAGTCCGCAATGGCAAAAGGAATAAAGTGGATGCCCCAGTGCATGGACACTATGACTACGTCAGCTGTCTCACGCGCTGCCCGAATGTCGCGCCGCATTGCTTCCAGGTCGTCGCGGTTTGGGTAGGTATGAATTCGCGGAGGCGTTCCAGGTTGGTCCTTTTCGACCTGCTCGTAGACCGTCCATGCACGCATCGGCACGCAACCCGCCCGGTTCTCGTCGGCCCAGAAGCCCTCGGGGAGAATACTGCAGTATGCGAGGAACGCGACCTTGGTTCCCTTGCAATCGACGAACACTGGCTTCCGCGCCTGTTCTATGTCTGCACCCGCGCCGACCGGAGAGATACCTGCGTCCCCCAATGCAGAGAGCGTGTCGTCGAACGCATCTCGGCCCCAGTCCATGCAGTGATTGCCAGCGACCGATACGACGTTGAAGCCACATTCCCGGATGGCGTCGGCCGTTTCGCGTGGCGCCTTTGTGGTATGGCGAACCTGCGGAAGCCTTTGACCCCGCTCGGAGAGGTTCACTTCGAGCTGGCAGAACCCAATGTCGGCTCGACGCATTTCTTCGCGCACGTCTTCGAATATCGAACGAGGGTCGGCCCTGCATGGGCCAACGTCTCCGACGGCCAGGAGCACAATGTCGTTATCGTTTTTCATCGTGGTTGTCTCAAATTCACCGGCCGGCTTCAACTACGGCGACAGCACCGATGACTTTGCGCAAGGGGAGAAGAAGGACGAAGCCCACAGCCATCGCGGCAGCGAGAAAAAGTGTCGGTTGCACGAATGACCCGCTCGCCTGACGCAGCCAGCCGATAACGTTCGGGCCGACCAGGCCGGCGCTATTTCCGACAAGGTTAATGAGCGCCAACCCGGCAGCAACGGCTGAACCACTCAGGAAACCAAGCGGTATTGTCCAAAAGATGCCTTGCGCTGCGCCAATCCCGCACCCTGCAATCAGAAGACCGAGCATGTTGTATGGTGCCGGTGCTCCTGCGCCGATGACCAGGCCGACAGCGGCGGCGAACATTCCTCCGCCCACGTGCCAGAGTCGCTCCTGGTGCCGGTCTGAGTGCCGGGCATTGAAGTACATACCCAAGCCCATCGCCACCCACGGAATCGCACTGAGGACGCTGACGCCAAAGTCCGTTTGCTTCGAAACCTGTTTGAGGACAAGCGGCAGCCAGTAGAGCATCCCAGTGAAGCCGAGAATAAGCGAGAACAGTGCGCCAGCGGCGGCCCAGACGCGTGGGCTGAAGAAGACCGAACGTAGTGACTCAATGCCGCCTGCGGACCGAACAGAACTGTGTTCACGTTCGATTTCCGCGGTCAACCAGCCTCGTTCGTCGTCGGTGAGCCATCGCGCGGCCGCAGGACTATCAGAAATATAGAAAAGCGATACAACGCCAAGCAAGATGGTCGGCAACCCTTCAAGAAGGAACATCCACTGCCAACCGGCAAGTCCCGCCCCGGAAAATGAGAGGAACCAGCCTGACAGAGGTGCGCCGATGACTACAGACACAGGCGCGGCGAGGAACGTGCTGGAGATAGCCGTACCGCGGTAGCGCTTCGGAAACCAGTTGTTCAGGTAGTAGATGATGGCCGTTCCGAAACCGGCTTCCGCTGCTCCGAGAACGAAGCGCAAGACGAAGAACATCTCTTTGCTGTTTGTGAACGCCAACCCTGCGGACGGCAGACCCCAGAGAACAAGGGAGCCCCCAAGCCATACCTTGATACCGAGCTTCCGGATAAGCATGGCGCTCGGCAGCTGGAGGGCGAGATAACTCACGTAAAAGAGACTTACGCCCATGCCATAGGTCTTCGCATCAAAGCCCAGATGGTTGTTCATCTGAAGCGCTGCGAAGCTGATGTTCACACGGTCGAGGGCGAAAAGCATGTACAGCACGAACACAAAGTAGACGATGCGAAGTCTCAGTTTGCGTAACGTAGATGCTTCGAGTGTCATTCCTGTCTCCTGTCCAACTAGCATTCAGACCGAGGCCGTCTTTCCAATGGCGCGCAAAATATCCGCCTAACAAAATCAGAAACGCGTTCTCAAGCCGACGCGAACGGCCGTCTGATTTCCGGAAGACGATGGCCCCAGCATCCCAATGATGTACGCATTGGCCGGGCCGTCGCCACTTGCGTGCTGATAGAGGACGCTCGCGTACACGCCCGTACGGGTTGAAATTGAATAGTCGAGCGTGGCGCCGACCTGATGAGCCTTGTTCTCGTCGAGCACCTTGTTGCCCTGCATAAACTGATATTCGACGTGGAGATTCAACGCCGCGCCAATGGGAAACAACGCGCCGATTTCGTACACATCGATGCGAGCGCCGTTGTCGGTGTTTGCCGTGTTGGTGTAAAGCGCGTCCACGAAATTCTTTCCGATGGCGTATCGACCACCGAAGCCGAAGTTCCGAATACCCTTGCTGCCATTCGCGATGGTCGGGTACTTCTGGTAGGTGTAAGCGGCGTCGAGCGCGAGCGGACCGTTCGCGTAATCGATACCGAAACTCTGCGAACTGTTCAGACCGAACGACCCCGGTTGACCGCCAAAGCCATACATGGCACCGGCTGTCAGGCCGTTGATGACCGGACTTTGATACAGCACCGAGTTGTTCATCCGAACAGTTCCTGCGGTTCGGTCAAAGTCAAACATCCCAAACGGCCCTGGAGCATTCAGCTTCGAGAACGGACCCGCTTGCGTCATGAAAGGCGACACGTAGAGAATCATCGGCCCCCAACGCCGCGACGCAAGCGAAGTGAGCATGAAGTCATACTGGTTGCCCGCGGTGACCGTACCCCAATTGTCGTTCTGGATTCCGACCCACGCCTGGTGCGCGAAGATGCCACCGCCATTCATGGCACCCGTTCCCAGGTTGTAGTAGCCCTCAAGTTTGAAAAGCGCTTTCGTCCCGCCTCCCAGGTCTTCAACGCCCTTCAAGCCCCATGGGTCTGGATTGTTCACGCCCGACTGGAAGAACGTATTGCTATGGCCGCCCTGGTTCGACGTGTAGGTGATGCCGGCATCAATCGCTCCGTACAGCGTCACGCTGCTCTGCGCATGAGCAGCGCCGCCAGTCAACGCACAAGCCAGGAACGCCATCGCTTTCTTTCTCATTGAGTGTCTCCACAAGCTGTTTTTCTAGTCATCCAAACGGGAATCCGCGAAGCTCCCGGGCCGATACGTAGCCGTTGAGAACCTCGGCAATCGCTGCAAATAAATTCGTTAACATTCTTAACGATTGCTATACTAGGACCAACGGCAGGTGCTTAGCTAATGTCGAAACTGGATGACGAAAATCCATTTTTGACATATCCGGGAAGCCCCTGACGCAGTAGCCGCGTGGTGGAGCGCGACGGACGTGCTCAGCTGATTGCGAAACGAACACTGACTGGACGGTGGCGCGAACGGCTGCCATCCACGGTACGCTCAGACTCGGAGGGATGTCGTGCAAGAAGGGAAGACAGAATCGGAATTCAATCCTCTTTACGAAGAGACGTTTGACAACTCGCACGCGTACTACACGGAGATGCGTGCCAAGTGCCCAGTGGCGCATAGCAACGAGTTCGGTGGCTTTTGGGCGTTGTTCAAATACGACGATGTCATCCGTCTTCAGGAGGACACTGAGTCGTTCAGTACGGCCGAGCAGAACATCGTCCCACGCGTAACGCGCAAGGACGGACCTCGACCGCCTCTCCACTTCGACCCGCCGGAACACAGCACCTTCCGCGACCCTATCAATCGCATTTTTCGAAAGTCGCGTATCGACAAGCTGGAGTCTTCGCTCCAAAGCTACGCACAAGAGTTGCTGGTTCCCTTGGTTGAGCGAGGACATGCAGATTTCACCAAGGACTTCGCTGAATATTTTGCAGCGCATGCTTTCGGCGAGATATTGTCTCTGCCGCTTGAGATGATGCTGCGGGCACGGGCGGTGGGCGTGCGCTACTATCGCGCGACAACGTCAATGAATCAGGACGAGATGATTCAGGCGAGCACCGACCTTTACGCTATCGCGCGCGAAATCGTCGACGCTCGGAAGCACGCCTTGTTGAACCCAGATGAAGACTTGGTTTCCGCGCTTTTACTCGCTGGCGAGCGAGGCACGGCCATTCCTGAGCAACTCGTTGTCGCCAGCATTCGACAGTTCTTGTCGGCAGCTCAAGCTGCTCCCGGCGCAGTTCTCGGCAGCATTGCCGTCCACTTGGCGCGCGACCAGGAACTCCAAACAAACCTGCGGACTAATCCAGAGTTACTTCCGCGCGCCATTGAAGAGTTTCTTCGGATGTATGCGCCGTACCGGGTATTTGCTCGAACCGCAAAGCAGGACGTCGAAATCGGTGGGCGCCGCATAAAGGCAGGCGAAGCGATAACGATGATTTTTCCATCTGCGAATCGCGACGAGGACGTGTTCCCAAACCCACACGAGTTCGACATGTTCCGACAGCCGAATCGTCACATCGCCTTCGGCCGCGGAGCACATCAATGTCCTGCGTCGTCGCTCGCGCGCCTTGAACTGAGAATCGGCATTGGAGCCTTGCTGCGTATGACCGATGGTTTTGACCTCGGCGGCGAAGTCAAGATGACTGACTGGGTCGAGTTCGGACCCTCGTCGACTCCGCTGCGGCTTACGTCAAAAGCCTAATCAGAGAAAGAGGAGCCCGTGCATGCACGGCTCGCTTGATTAGTCAGCGTCTGGCGCTGCTACGTCGCCCGGCATGCTGCGCGTCTCGAATCCACCAATGATTTTGTCGAAGAGCTGGTTGAGCGCGCGCCTTTCTCCGTCTGAGAGCGGAGAAAGAATGAGCTCGTTATGCTGGTCGATGCGTTCGCGAAGCTTCTCCCACAGCTTCTCGCCCTTTTTCGTCAAGCGCAGAGTGTTAATGCGTCGGTCCTCCGCAGACTCTTTGCGGACGAGCAGCCCTTGCTCGGACATTCCGCGAAGAATCACAGCGAGTTGCGACTTCTTCAGCAACAGCGAGTCGCAAAGCTTTGTTTGCGTAATTCCGGGGTTAAGCGCGAGAATTGCTACCACGCTCGCGTCGCCGGGGAGGATGCCCACTTCATCGAAGATTCGTTGACTCTCACGTCGCACGAAGCCGCGAAGCAAACGAATTGAGAAAGGAAAATTGGACCGGAGAAAGCCGTAGTTCACCTGCCGCTCAGCTTCCGACGCCACTCTTGTTTCAGAGGACGCCCGCGTTGCACTCGTACCGCTCATGTCGCTCCTTTTCATGCGGTCGACTGGCGCCGACCGTCAACTGCCTCTCGTAGCTGAATATATCAGAGAGCAGCTGTCAGAGAAGAGCTAGCAACGCATAAGACTCAGAAAAGTCCAGCACTTCCGCCGCCCATGTGGGGTTTAAGGCAGGCATATGCGAAATCGTGGAAAGGTGTAGCTATTCCATGAACACGTCCTTTCCGGCAAACCAACCCGCTCAGTCCATCCAGTTCGAGACGACGGCCAGACACGAGGTCGTGGTGCATCGATGCAACCATGTCATCGGGAAGAGCCTGCAGCATTGCGAGCGCTTTTTCGTTGTCCGCATAGTCCAGACGAACGCCGTCGGCACGGCCTACATCAAAAATCTCTCTTATAGACCGTCGGGCGACCTCAATTAGCGCTGGGTCGTGGTAAATCGCACCGGCACCAAGCCGAATGAGACAAGTGAGTGCGGCGTGGGTGGCAAGCGCGAGAAACCTACGCCACTGTGCTTGCTCGATGTCTTGAACTTGGTCGATTGCAATCTTCAAAGGATTACGTTCATTGCCAATGCTCTCAACAAGTCTCCGCACTACCGTATGTTGTCCGCTCGGAGCAGTTCCCACTGTTAGAGAAAAAGTATCACAGGGGTACTTCACTCGCCCAGGCGAAACGGATGTTCCAGCAGTGGATGCAAGTCCAGCGATGACGTTAGTATTCGGCGCGCAAGTACGCATTCTCTCAACACCGTCGACCCCATCCTGCAAGCTAATCGCTATGTCGGACGCCTCTAGCGCCACCCGCCACTGGCGAGCGCTGGACGTCGCATCGTACAGCTTCACTGTCGATAGAACGATGTCCATGCCGGTCACAGCCGCCGGGTCAGCAGTGTGCGAGACATTGCGTACATGGAAGTCACCAAGGGGACCCGTTAACTCTAGTCCCTCAAGGGTGATATTTCTTCTGCAGGAGTTTCTAACGCCAAAAATTACTTCGTGACCGGCCATTGCGAGAGCCGCGCCACAGTAAGTGCCTACGGCACCAGCACCGATAACGAGTATCTTCATGCTGCTTCTCATCCGTTCCGCAGCTCGTCGACCTCACTGGACCGCATCGACGCCGGCTGGCACAGCGATGTCGAAAAACTGAGCTGCTGTCCGATTGACGGTTACCGACACTCGGTCGGGGCCCAGCCAGGAAAGTTGTGAGGGCGCTTTCCCTTCAAGCATTGGCACCATCAGCTCGCGTGCACCCCTTCGATAGAGCGGCACGATATCCACGCCGATTACCGCGACCCCGCCGAGCTGCGTGTAGCCGCCTGGGGTGTCCATTGCAATCGGAAAGTTCTTTGCTCGGGCGGCGTTGGCGATTTCTTTCCTCAGTGCGTAGGTGTCCGCGCCAAGGAGGCCAATCGCAATCTGACAGTGCTGAGCGACTGCCGACTTGATGGCAGGCTCGATGTCGGCCGCTTTAACAACGGGCATCTTGACGAGCTTCAAGTCGCGTTGGTTGGCGAGCTCTGACCACTCCGAAAGAAGGCGGATGTGCGTTGCATTTTCTGGATTGAACAACACGCCGAATGTCTTGACCCCGGGTCGAAGCCGACCGAGCCAATCCATCTGCTGTGGGATACCGTCAGGTAGGTAGCTGTAGACACCAACGACATTTCCATCTGCTTTCGCGACTTCTCGCGTAAGACCAGCTTTTACAGGGTCATCCTGAACAGAAATACAGAGTACAGGTACCGTCGTGGTCGCGGCCTTCGCAGCAGCACAACCAGGAGATGAAGATACGACCAGGATACTTACGTTCTGGTCGAGGACCTCTCGCACCAACGCGGGCATCCGCGCCATGTCTCCGTCAGCCGTTCGGAACACGACGTCAAGCTTGCCGCCGTTCGAGTAGCCCGCCTCGGCTAGGGTGTCGAAAAACGCCTGATTTGTGACGGCCATCTTCTGGAATCCACCCGCACCAGCCACGAAGCCGATGCGAGCCGGTGCTGAGCTTGCCGCCGGTTTGGTGCTTGAACAGGACAATAGACCGATGATTGTTGCGACCAGGACCGCGCGTGTAATAAATGATTTCACGATAGGACCGCTATGCGAAGGTTGTCGGGGGACTACAGTCAGGGCTGAAGCCGCCGGCAATCGAGACAGCGAAATAAGCATCGCGCTCGACTGCCATAGCGACTTATTGCGACTTAGAACTTATGTCTGATGCCCGCGCGGACCGTCGTCTGGCGGTCGCTAGTGGAAGGCGTCAGGTTGTTAATCGCCGCAACTGCGGTGGCACCCGTTGAATCGGTGCCGGAGGCCTTTTGATAGACGCCGATTACATAGACGTCCGTTCGCTTCGACAGGAAGTAGTCGACCCCGAGGGCGCCTTGGTAATACTTTGCTCCTCCAGTCGAGCTCGTAGCGGTGGAAACACTGCCACCCTTCGTGTAATCGAATGCAGCTCCCAGCACCAACGCCGGCGTGGCCTGGTACTTGAAGCTCACTTCCGCATTGTTAAACGTTGCGTTCCCGGTGTACCCGCGAGGATTCGGGCCTGACGTGACTGTGTCGCCTAAGCTTTTAAACTGCACGTTAGAGTAGGTTGCGCCGATTGTTGCGGCACCGAACGTGTACGCCCCGCCAGCGCCGATGACTTGATAGGTGTGCGCGGACGCGTAGCCACTGTAGACGGGCGACGAGATGAAGTTCGCATTCGCCGCAGGCGCAGTACTTGCCCCATTGTCGCCAAAGAAGCCCACGTTCGGGTTCCGCGCGTTCAAGTAAGCTGCGCCGAGGACGAGCGGGCCACGCGTGTATCCTGCCCCAACGGACCACACTTGATTCCGCGTCGTCTCTCCTGCAATGCCGCCAAGGCTGTACACGCCGCCGAATCGGAGGCCGCTGTAGTCCGCGCTGGTGAATTTGATAGCGTTATTGACGCGGTAGGCATTGTTGAAGTTGTCGAGGTCGCCAGGGTGCGCGGCGATGTACCCGCCCCACTGCGTTCCAACTTCGAGCGGACCGACATAATCCACGACGGAATCGTACTGACGGCCAAGGGTCATCGTGCCATAGGGGCTCGAGAGACCGACATATGCCTGACGCCCGAACATCAATCCCTGAGTGCTTCCGCGATTCTTCTGGCCGAGCGAGCCGTTGTTGACGTCAAAGCCGTTCTCGAGCACGAAAATCGCCTTCAGTCCACCACCCAGGTCTTCCGCCCCACGCAAGCCCCACCGGCTACCTTGCATGACGCCGCTTGAGAGGTTGTATAGGCTTTTACCGCCAGAATTGGACGTCCAGTTAAATCCCTCATCGATAATGCCGTACAGCGTGACGCTGCTCTGAGCATGAGCGCAAGTAGTGAACGCGGCAAGGCAACCCGCGGCAAAGACGGTCTTCTTCATGACTTAGAGTCTCCAAAATACTTCTTATAGTTAGTCCAGCCTTCAAGAGGGTCTGGATGCCATTTGAAACACTATCGGTCTAATCGACGTGGAATCTACTTGACCGAGACTTCCAATGACCTAACGCAAGCGAGCCCACGACTGCATCGGGCAGCCGTGGTGATGGAAGGGGCCAGAGGAACCAAAGGTTTCGAAATGCGGAGTCGGCGACTAGGTCTTCTGCGAGAACACCGGGCTTGGAACGCCGATATCAGTTCGCGAAGAAGTCGGCCACCATGCGGTTGAATTTATCCGCGTGTTCCCACTGCGCCCAGTGCCCGCAGCGGCTGAACACATGCAGGTCGGCGTTCGGCAGGCCCCAAACCAGACGCAGACCTACGTCCAGCGGAACGAATCGGTCGTCGCGGCCCCAAATCACCAGCGTCGGCGCTTTGATTTCGGAGAGACGATGGCCCACGTCCGGGAACTGCTTCGGATTCGCATCGAGGCTCTTCGCGAAGTTTTCGAGGTGTTCCTTGCGCGAAAGCATGTTGTCCAGGCGGGTTTTGAACAGGTCCTCGGTAAGGTTGCTCGTGTCGAACACGAACACATTCATCATGCGCTTCAGATTTTCGATGGTCGGCTCACGATAGAGCCCGTTCAGCAGCTTGATGCCTTCTGTCGGCATCGGCACAAACTGGCTCGGGCCGCCGGTGCCGCCACCCATCAAGACGAGCTTGCCAACGCGGCTCGGGTTTGCCAACGCAAACGCGACGGCGCTGTGTCCGCCCATCGAGTTGCCGATGATATGGACCGGGCTCTGGATGTCGAGCACGTCGAGCAGGCCTTTTAGTGCCTTGGCGTTCAGCTCGGAGCGCGAGCCTTTGTTCACAATCGGGTCGCTCTTGCTCCAGCCCGGGCAGTCCATCAGGATGACACGATAGCCTTCTCCAACCAGCGGCTCAAGATTGCGGTTGAAGTTCGCCCACCCGCTCGCGCCGGGGCCTGAGCCGTGCAGCATCACCACGGTCTGAGGACCTTTGCCCATGTCGTTGTAGTGAATCTGAAGGTCGAGGTCACCCTCTTTGATTCGGGCGAACTTGCTCGTACCTGCTTCGGTCAATTCGGTTTGCGTGCTCATTCTCGTTTCCTCTGCATTACAGGATTTGTGGAGTCGGGAACGTGAAGCGCCAGCTTGCGCGTCACAATCTCGAGGTGAAGACTTACGCTTTGCCCAGAACGGTCTCGAGAGCAGTGCGCAGCAACTGCGACGCTTCAGCGTTATCGAAGACGTTCGCGCTTTGACGCCAGGCAACATATCCGTCCGGACGCACCAGCAGCGCTCCGGCTTCCTCGATATCGCGCTGACGCTGCCAATCGCAGTACGGGTCCTGGTAGCGTTCAGAGCCGACGACGACGGTCTTGAGGAAGGGAAGGTCCAACTTCGCAACAGCGTCAGCCCATGCCGTGCCGCCAAGGCCAGTCACAAGGGTGAACTTTCCTTTGCCCACGACATCGAGGGTCGAGATACGGTCGCCAGCCTTATTCACCAGCCATGCATGCGGCAACTTCGCGCCCGGGCGCGTCGTCGGCTGCAGATAAAGCTCGGGGTCTCGCGCCCACGCCTCCGGTGCTGACCCATCGTCGACAACGGCGCTCGACGAATACCGTTGGTTCATCTCGACTCCTTGAGCGTTGAATTCTTTGTTCTTCAATTCGAGCGCCTCCTGTGCGGCAGCGCGCGCTTTCATGCCCTCAGGACCAGGGTCTTTGAATCGGGCGATACCCGCAGCGACCGGGTTCTCTGCTCCTTCGACGCTGAATACTGCTTTGATGGGGGCGTAGTCCTTCCGGGACTGATTGGCTCGGAGCACAATTTGCTTTCCGACCGGTGCTCGCTCATCCGAGTAGGTCTCAAGCAACTGCGGAGTGGCGTAGCCGTTCAAAACATAGGCCAACTTCCACGCCAAGTTGAAGGCGTCTTGCACGCAGGTGTTCAGGCCAAGGCCGCTTGAGGGCGGATGCCGGTGGGTAGCATCGCCGCCGCAAAATGCGCGGCCACGCGAATAGGAAGTGGCATATGCTTGATTGACGTACCAGACCGACTTTCGAACAATTTCGACTTCCACGTCAGGGTCACCGACGAGGACTCGAATCTTTTCGAGGACAGTTTCCTCGCTCAAATCCGGGTCGCCCTTCGAAATATCGAACCCCCAACCAGCAATCCATTGGGTCCAGGGCTTGACCGCGCGCAGGAGCCCCAGACCGATTTCGCCGAAGCTGGCGTGCGGGCTGACAATCCAGTGAAGAATGCTCGGGCGATGCTTCACATACTGCGAGAGGTCTGCATTGAAGATGACGTACGCCGTGCCGGCACGCGCCATCTCGCCTTCAACTTTCAGGTCCAGCTCTTCTAGCACCTTAGAGCGCGCACCGTCGGCACCGACCAGATACTTCGCCCGCATCGAGTATTGGCGACCAGTGAGCCGGTCCTCGAGCTGCACGGTTACACCTTCAGAGTCTTGGGTGTGACTCAGGTACTCGGTGTTTGACGAGAACACTGCGCCTCGCTTTGCAGCATTGTTAAGCAGGATAGGCTCCATGTTCGGCTGGGTGATGTCGACCAGCGGACACGGACTACCTTTAACGTAGTCACCGTGACGCTCCTCTCCGGTTCCCCAGGCGCGGTGGCGGATGAGTTCCTCGCCTGCCAGCGACGTGGTAAAGAGGCTGTCGCCCATTTGGTCCCATGGCGTCGAATTGCGAGATACGTCCTCTTCAATGCCAAGGTCGCGGTAGACCTCCATCGTGCGCTGATTGGTGATATGAGCGCGGGGGGTATCAGCCAGCCAGTTCCAGCGGGAAATGATGTGCGAGCGGATGCCGTAGGTCGCTAAAGCTAAAGCGGTCGTCGCGCCCATCGGGCCAGAGCCAACGACGACAACGTCGGTATCGAAATCAGTGGAGGTGTCCATAGTCTCTTCCTGTCCTAAAAGTTCTTTAACCGGCATCCATGGCCACTTGCCACTGGTTGCACGCACGCTTACAGAGCGGATGTGCCGTCTTCAGCTTTAGTCGAAGTTGAATTGCGCTGCCGTTCTTCGGCAACGTCGTGACATCAGGCCTGTTCAAGCCCATCAAGGTGTTTGTCTCGCACTCGCACAGCGCGCTCAGGGAAGGCGAAGGCAATGCAGAGAGCACCGATTGCGGACAAGACAGCGATGGCAATCACGCCTCCGTAGAGACTTCCCGTCACGGTCTTGATGTAGCCGAGCAAAGGAGGGCTCGCGAAGGCGCCGATGTTTCCGAGAGTGCTGATGAACGCCAACGCTACGGGTGCTGCCTTCTGGCTGAGATATCCCGGAGGAATGGACCAAATCAGTGGGCCGCTCGCGCCGGTCGCGAAGCTCGTTACGGCGAAAGCCGTCAGCATCAGAACGAGATTCTGAGTTGACATCGCTGCAATCAGTCCGAGGGAAATCAAGCAGAAGCAGAGTGCAAGGTGCCAGCGGCGCTCCTTCAGCTTGTCGGAACTCCAGCTGAGTGCGACGGCGCCAACGAAACCCATGCCAAGCGGAATCGCCGTGAGCAAACCGATGTTGACCATCGATGCGACGCCACTCTCCTTGACAATCGTCGGGAGCCAGAAGAACAGCAGATAGTTGCTGCAGATAGCAGTAAAGAAAAGGAAAGCGACCAGATAGTTGAGTGGGTTTGCCAGAATCTGACGGACAAGACCTGCCGAATGGTCGGCCTGCACCGACACTTCCGATGCCAGGTCAGACTTGACCGCCGCTTTCTCTTCGTCGCTGAGCCACTCGGCGTCGTCCGGCCGGTCGCGCAGAACGATGAAAGTGATGACGCCCAGAACGCATGCCGGCAGACCTTCAACAATGAATACCCATTTCCAGCCGGCGAGACCCAAGAAACCGTTCAGTCCAGAGAGAATCCAGCCTGTAATCGGCGCAGCAATGGCGCCTGCAGCAGCGTTCGCGACGAAGATGACCGCTGTAACGCGTGCACGCATGGCCGCCGGAAACCAGTACGTGAGGTACAGGACGATGCCGGGCAGGAATCCAGCTTCAAACGCACCGACCAGCAACCGCAGCGTGATGAGATGCCCGACGCTCGAGATAAAAGCCGTTGCGGCGGTCGCCAGTCCCCATAGGAACATGATGCGAACAAAGGTCTTGCGCGCGCCCCACTTGGCCAGGAACAGATTGCTCGGAATTTCGCAGAGTGCATAGGTGATGAAGAACGCTCCCGCCGCGATGCCGTACCAAGTGGCATTGATGTGCAAGGCTTCACTCATCTGCAGCTTCGTAAAGCCGATGTTGATGCGGTCGATGAACGCGACTCCGTAGCAAACAAAAAGCAACGGAATGATGTGCCACCAGATTTTTCGGTAGGCCCTGCGCTTCACGCCATCGGGCTCGTACTTGGGACTCAGTGTGCTGCTCATGTCTTCCTCCAAACAGGTATCTTTAGTTCTTGTTGTCCTTATCCTTGCGCCTGGCCTCACTAGGCCAGGCGTTCCTTTCAGTGCATGACCTCTCAGGCGGCGGTTTCTTGCTTTTGGCGCACGAGGTCAAGTGCAACGTCGACAATCATGTCTTCTTGACCGCCAACCATCTTTCGCCTGCCGAGCTCAATCAGGATGGTGCGAGTATCGAGGCCGTATTCTTTGGCGGCCGCTTCGGCGTGGCGGAGGAAGCTCGAGTACACACCGGCATAGCCCAAGCTGAGGGTTTCGCGGTCCACACGAACCGGGCGGTCCTGAAGCGGACGCACCAGTTCCTCGGCGGCATCCATGAGGCCATAGAGGTCCGTGCCGTGATTCCAGCCATGGGCGTCGGCTGCCGCGATGAACACTTCCAGCGGAGCGTTGCCGGCGCCCGCACCCATGCCCGTCAGGCTCGCGTCGACGCGAATCGCTCCGTTCTGGACGGCAACGATAGAGTTGGCGACGCCGAGCGACAGGTTGTGGTGTGCGTGGATGCCACGCTGGGTCTCGGGCTTCAGCACCTTGTCGTACGCCTGGAAGCGAGCGACCGTGTCGTCCATGGTCATTGCGCCGCCCGAGTCCGTGACATAGACGCAATGGGCGCCATACGACTCCATCAGCTTCGCCTGCTCTGCCAGCTTTTCCGGAGCCACCATGTGGGACATCATGAGGAATCCGGAGACGTCCATGCCCAAGGAGCGCGCGTATTCGATGTGCTGCCTCGACACGTCCGCTTCAGTGCAGTGCGTCGCGACCCGGACCGAACGAACGCCGATTTCGTATGCGTGCTTCAAGTCATGAGCGGTGCCGATTCCGGGAATCAGCAGAGTCGTGAGCTTGGCGTGCGTGATGACTTCCGCGACCGCCTCAATCCATGCCCAATCCGTGTTGGAACCAAAGCCGTAGTTGAAGCTGGAACCTGAGAGCCCATCGCCATGCGCAACCTCGATTGCGTCGACTTTTGCCAAGTCCAGAGCCTTCGCGATTGTGCGAACGTGGTCCAGGCTGTATTGATGGCGGATGGCATGCATGCCATCGCGCAACGTCACGTCCTGGATATACAGCTTTGTATTGGTATCGTTGCTCACAGCGCCTCCGCTTTGCTGTTTTCATGCGTCTGACGGCGCACGATGCGCTCTGCGGTCGACATTGCCGCAGAGGTCATGATGTCGAGATTGCCCGCGTAAGCCGGCAGGTAATGGGCAGCGCCTTCGACTTCAAGGAACACGGTGACTTTCATGCCGATGAAGGTCTGGTCCATCTCGGGAATGAAAAGCGGGTTGTCCTTCGTGTAACGGTGGAATTGAACGCGCTGCTTCAGGCGATAACCCGGCACGTATGCGCGCACCTTTTCGACCGTGGCTTGAATTGACGCTTCAATCGTGTCTTCGTCCGCGCCTTCGCACAGACAATAGACGGTGTCGCGCATGATGAGCGGCGGCTCGGCAGGATTCAGGACGATGACTGCCTTACCGCGCTTCGCACCACCCACGCGCTCGATTGCCTGCGAGGTCGTTTCGGTGAATTCGTCGATGTTCGCGCGCGTGCCCGGGCCCGCTGAGCGCGAAGAAATGGAAGCGACGATTTCCGCGTAGTGAAGCGTCGCGACGGCGCTGACTGCGGCAACGATAGGTATTGTTGCCTGGCCGCCGCACGTCACCATGTTGACATTAGGCGCGTCGAGATTGGCCTCACCGTTCACGCACGGCACCGTGTAGGGGCCGATGGCAGCAGGCGTCAAATCGATAACGCGCTTGCCGTGTGCTTGCAAGATTGCGTCGTGCTTTTTGTGGGCGCCAGCGGAGGTCGCGTCGAATACGACCTGAATCTCACTGAAGTTTGGCATCTTCACGAGGCCGTCGATGCCCTCAGCGGTAGTTGGAACCCCCATGCGCGCAGCGCGCTTCAGGCCGTCCGACTCCGGGTCAATGCCGACGAAAGCGCCCATTTCGAGCACATCGGAAAGGCGAAGAACTTTAATCATCAAATCGGTGCCGATGTTGCCGGAACCGATGATGGCTACTTTGGTTTTTGACATGAGCAACCTCGTTAAACGAATTTCGCCGTGACTTCGCCGAGTCCCGACATCTGGGCGACAAAGGTGTCGCCGGCGGTAACTGGAACCATGGGTCCCAGGGCGCCGGTAAGCACGACATCACCGGCTTTCAGCGGGCGGCCACGGCGAGCGACTTCGCCCGCGAGCCACACTGCTGCATTGAGAGGGTGGCCGAGGCATGCAGCGCCACTGCCGGTCGAGACGATATTCGGACCAGTGCTTGAACCGTCTTCTGCGCGCTCGCGCGTCATCGTCATTTGGAGACCACGAAGGTCCAGGCTTTCGATTCGACGCGCAGGCCCTCCGAGCACATACATCCCGGATGAGGCGTTGTCCGCGACAGTGTCAAAGATGCGGATGTCCCATTTCGAAACGCGGCTGCCGACAATCTCGAGAGCCGGAACGACATACTGCGTGGCGCGAATAAGGTCAGCCACCGTCGGCGATTCCAGATTGAGGTCTTCGCCCAAAATGAGGGCAACCTCTGCCTCCACCTTCGGCTGGTGAAGCCGACTGACTTCAATCGGCTCGCCTTCGCCGGCCGCCATGTCGGCAAACAGCATGCCGAAATCCGGTTGGTCGACGCCGAGTTGCGCTTGAACAACCTTCGACGTCAGGCCGATTTTTCGTCCGACGAGGCGACGCCCCTGAGACTCGTAGAAACGCGTGTTCGCGTTCTGGATGGCGTAGGCGGTATCGACGTCGTTGTTTGCGACACGGTCACGCAGCGGTGCAATGGTCTCACCAGTTTCGAAGCATCGGCGGAGTTCCGCCGCAAGAGCTTCTACGTCCGCAGCACCAGCGACGGGCTGCTCAAGAGTTGCGTCAGACATGATGTTCCTTCGTGAAATTCGCTACGACTCAGGACACTGCGTCCACCTCAAGCGGGTGGTATGCCCCGCGCCAGTGAAGTAACGGTGACTTATTCGACACTCGTGCGTTGAGCACGCGACCAATAAAAATCGTGTGGTCGCCGGCTTCGACTTGCCGCTCCAAACTGCACTCAATCCAGCCGAGGCAGCCAGACACGAGAGGCAGGCGCTCGACACCTTCGTAGGACTCGACAAGCGCGAAGCGGTCAACAGGCCGACAAAACGTACGCGAGACTTCTTCTTGGTCTGACGCCAGAATGTTCACCGCGAAGTGACTGGCCTGACTGAAGATGGGATACGAAAACGAACGAGTCGTCAGGCTCCATTGAATGAGCGGCGGGTCAAGCGACAACGACGAAAACGAACTGACCGTTGCGCCGTAGGGCCTTCCATCCACGTCTCGCGTCGACATCACGGTAATGCCCGTCGCAAAGTGCCCGAGCGCGTGGCGGAACGCAGTGCCATCCGCCTCCGTGAGACTCAGCACGCCCGCCTGATTGCTGGATTCCGACATGGTTTTCTCCTGTATCGCGCCGGCGTGTGCCGGCCGATTCGAAGTCAGTTCACTTCGACTTCAAGCTCAGCGCTTGATGGCGCCTGTTCATCGAACGTCTCAGCGGGGTCGCCTGCCAGTGCGAGAGCTTTGTCGACGAGGCGCTGCATGTCAGAATCACGGCTACCCGCGAAGTAGTTCATTGCGAGATTGCGGACCGGGTCGCCGGCGTAGTAGCGCTCGTACTGCACCAGACGTTGACCAAACGCTTCGCCGGCCAGGTCCCAGGCAAGTTTGAAGAGCTTCACACGCTCGACCGACGGCATGCCGCCGGCGCCTTGGTAATACAGCGCCATGTCATCAGCGAGTTCGGGTGCGCGGAAGTCGGCACCGCTCGGCATCAGCATGAAGCCACCAGCACCGATGGTCTGAAGCACCTCGACGACTCGCGGGTACGCGAACGGCAGCATCGTGCGAATGGCTTGCAGCGGCGCCAGCGAAGGACGCACCGTGCCAACGTCGGACGGCTCCGCTTCATATTCCGAGCGCACGAGCGCACTCTTCACCTGCTCGACGTAGCCGAGCAACTCGCCTAGCATCTGTTGCACGTGCAAGAACTGGTCGGCTTTGATGGACTTCGCAACTGCGATAGCGAGACCCACCGAGAACTGCATCTTGACGAGGGCACGCGTATTCGTCTGATGCGCAGTGTGGTTGCGCAGTGCCGTGTGCGAGTAGAGCTGATTCGATAACTCGACCTGGCGATAGCAGAAGACACGTTCCCAAGGGACAAACACGTTGTCGAAAATGAGAAGAGAGTCGTTCTCTTCAAATCGCGTAGACAGCGGGTGGTCGTAACTATCGTGGTGCTCGACGTAGTACGGGTCTCGAGCAATCTGGCGCAACCCCTTGATGTCCGTAGGAACGGCGAAGATGAGTGCGTGGTCTTCATCGCCTGCCTTGAACTGCGGCAGGTTGTACATAATCATCTCGTCCGATACGGGGCCGAGCGTCGCAATCATGCGCGCGCCGCTCACGTAGATACCGTCCTCGGCTTCCTTCACTACGCGTAGGTGCATGCTGGCCTGCTCGGAGGATTGCTTCGAGCGGTCGTTTTGCGGCGTAATCAGCGCGTGGCTCAAAAACAGGTCGTTGTCGCGAATGTACTCGTAATACTTCACGATGTTTTCGCCGAACTGCTCGCCGCCCTTCGCAAAATCCTTATGTGCTTCCCAGAACGCCAACAGCGTGACGTTCATGAAGTCAGGCGAGCGACCCATCAGGCCGAAGTTGGTTTCTGCCCAGAGGCGGTAAGCCTCGCGGCGTTTGCGCAGGTCGTCCGCAGACCTCGCGGGCATGAACGCCAAACCTGCGCGCTCTCCCGTTTCCGGGACGACATAGGTCACCTTGTCTTGCAGTTCCGGGTCGTGCTGGGTGTCGTAGAGCGCCGCAAGTTGCTCAACTGCGCCCTTGAACGCCGGGTGCGTCGTGACGTCAGTGACGCGCTCTCCACGAACCCAGACGTCACGCGGACTGTTCTTCAATCCGTCGATGAACTGCTGACCTGTACGAATGCCCATGTCGTAATCTCCTGAATATGTGCTCGCGCTATGCGCGGTCTGCTTTCGGTTCTGCGAACATCATTGCCATGCCCGCAATCCATCCCTGGATGGCCTCGTAATAAACGAGGTCAGCCTGATATTTGCCCTGCGTAGAGAGCGCGGCAAAAGCCGCAACCCATGCGAGAACCTCGGGACCGCCACGCCCAGCTTTTGCTCGGACGTCTTTCATGGCAATTGCGTCGAACGCCTCGAGGTCTCCGCTCTGGAGCTTCTCGATGAATGCGGCGTCCCAGTCGGGGTCGACAGGCAGTATCTCGGGCGTGCCATTCACGGCACGGGCCCCCGCTGCCAACACACGCTCAACCCGAGCACGCTGGACTTCCTCGGACGGATATCGACCGCTGATAAGGCGCTCTTTGACCTCGTCCGGTGCAGTGAGGATGCTTGGCGTGGGTGGGTCATGGGAGAGGCCACCAGACGCTGAAATCAAAACCCGCTTGCCGGATGCCGCAGCCCAGCGGCCGACTGCCTCGCCGAGCAAGCGCGCCCGCTTAAACGTAGGCAACGGAGGCGCGGCGCAGTTAATGAAAATCGGAATCGTCGGGAAGCGGCTGAAATTCCCAAACATACGTTCCCAGATTTGCACGAAGCCGTGGTCGACTTCCATGCGATAGGAAACCGCGACGTCCACACCCTCATGGAGGAGCATCTCGCTCAACTGAAGCGCGTCGTCGGAAACAACGGGAAGTGGACCCGTCGATGTGTCCCAGTCGCCGAGGGAAGTCGCGTTAATACCAACGCAGAAGCTGGGCATGACTTCATAGAAGAAGCCGTTGAAATGGTCTGGAGCAAACTGAATGAGAAGGTCCGGCGCGAAGTCTTCCGCCCGCTTCGCGAGGGATTCGAAACCCTGTTTAACGCTGGAGCGAACTTCGTCGTCAGCGATTCCGTCCTTCATCAACGGAGTGTGAGATGCACACAGCACAGCCAATGTCACGGCTCGTCTCCTTGTTCATGTCTGTAACCACGCCAACTCGATGGTTGGCTGTTCGAGCGCTTGTCTGATGTCGCGGTGCGCTCGAAGACGTTGAACAAATAGTAGCGAGACGACTGTTATCCGAATAATGCGACTTTTCTATAAGGTCCATCCGAAATTCGGTTATCCGCGTTTTCCCTTATTTTTCGGCAAATATCTGCTTATATTCAGATAGTTACGTTGAGCACCTTTCGGTAATTCACCCCAATCTATTGATTCGGGCAAACCCCTATTCGGGGGCCAGCGGGGCTCGGACCTATAATCGTTTGGTGGATAACATGGCCCAAGGTTGGTCATAATGGGCCTAACGGAGACAAACGTGGACTCGCGTCTGATTGAGTATTTCTTGCGAGTTGCCGAGCTTGGAAGCATCAACAAAGCGGCGACGGACCTCAGGCTTTCCCAGCCAGCGCTATCGCGACACATTGCACTTCTCGAGCACCAGGTCCGAGCCAAGCTGTTTACTCGAACACAAGGCGGCGTGCTGCTCACGGAAGCAGGAACGTTACTGCTTGAACGCGCTCGCCCGATACTTCGCCAATTGACCAAGCTCGTCGAACAGGTTGGCGACCGCGCCGCAGGACAGCTTTCAATTGGTGTCGCACCGTCATGGCGGTATCTTTTCACCTCGAAGTTCATACCCCGTTTAGTCGCCGAGTATCCTGGTGTTTCCCTGCGCGTGCATGAAGGCGCAAGTCACGAACTGCGGGAAGTGATGCACTCTGGCATGCTGGACCTCGCAATCGTGCCGTTCGAGGGGTCACCGCCGCAGGGATATGCCCACACGCCGCTCATTCGTGAGCCGCTCATACTCGTCGGGAAAAAGGCAGATGAGCTGCAGCCGGACAAGCCCGTCGCCTTGTCGAAGCTGGACAATCTCCAGCTAGCCCTGCCTGGAAGGCCGAACGTCATCCGCACAACGATTGAGAATTCGATGTCGCGTCGAGGCTTCGAATTCAAGACGCTCTTCGAAATCGATGCGATGCACCTGTCGATGGAACTTGCGCGCCAAGGGGTGGCCGATACGATTACTCCATGTTGTGCGGTCAGCGGCAACCCCTACTGGGAAGAGTCGCTTTCCTGGAGCCCCATTCGTGGGGCATTCATGACTTGGGCTCTGTGCGAGAACACAGCACGGTCGCACTCACAGGCGGTCCGTGAAGGCCAGAGGCTGGTGCTTCAGGTCGTCAACGAAATCGTGGAAAGTGGTATCTGGCTTGGCGCGGAAAGACTCAAGAAGACAGCGGAGGCGCCCGCCATCGAGCTTTACGAAGAAACGTAAAAACGAGGGTCTCGTACCCAACGATTACAGGCTGGCCGATGTATTAGGGAATCGACCAGCCGCGAAAAAGTTAGAACAAAGTGCGCATACCCAATCGAAGTACGGTTTGATTCTGGCTGGACGAAGTGGCAAATGTGCCGTTGACTGAGGCCACCGCACCGGCCCCGCTTGCCCGTTGGTAGATTGCGTTCACGTAGACGTCGGTGCGTTTGGACAGCAAGTAGTCGAAGGTCAGTCCGCCCTGATTGGAGTGGCTGTTGTCCAGTTGGTCGTTGCCCTTCGCGTAGATGTAGTTCGCGTAGAGGAAAGTGTCGGGCGCAAACTTAACCAACCAACCTGCTTCGTAGCTGTCAACGTGGCCATTCGTGAATGTATTGCGCGTGTTCGTATAAAGCACGTCCAAGGCAAGCATACCGAAGTCATAGCGACCACCGAACCCGTAGTTCCGAATGCCATGATGCCCATCATCAATGCCGTCTTCCTTCGAATATGTATAGGCCGCATTCAGGCGTAACGGTCCATTATTGTAATTGGCACCGAAACTCATCAAGTTATTGCTGCCGGTCTGCCCGGCGATATTGCTAAAGCCATACATCGCGCCGAAGTCGAAGCCTGCGTATGACTTCGACGTATATTTGATGGCGTTCGGTGTCGCTTCACCGCCTGCGATGCGAGTATAGTCAAAAGTGCCAAGCGGAGCTCCGAGCTTGGCAAATGGTCCGCCGGGCAGCTGGTAGAGGCTGACATAAGGAATCTGATGTCCCCAGCGCGCAATCGAGAGATTGTCGAACATATAGTCGAACTGGCGGCCCAGCGTCAGCGTCCCGTACGGCGACGCGATACCAACGTAGGACTCTCGGCCGGTGAAGGCGCCGCCGTTCTGCTTCCCGGTATTGATGTCAGGCATTGAGTCCATCACGAAGAACGCTTGAAGACCTCCTCCGAGGTCTTCAGTGCCGCGGATGCCCAGAAGATTCGGAGCCTGAATGCCCGAGGCCATCTGCACGAGAGAGTGGCCACTAGCATTACTGACGTAGGTTACGCCTTCGTCGAGCAGCCCAAAAAGCGTGACCGAACTCTGGGCGTAGCTCTGAAGCGGGATTGCCGCAAGCGCGACGGTGAGCAGTTTTTTGTTCATGCTCGTTCCTTATTTGGGCACACGGGTGCCTTTGCCCGAACTCCAAGGAGCTGGGCGTAGTTTTTGACTGGTTGGGATGGCGCGGGCGCGACGGCAGACGACCGCCTCACGGACAGCGAGGTCCGTGAGGCTCGTCCCTTAGCTTTCGTTACTTCGAGCCCAGGAGCACGAACAAAACCGTCGCTGGCTCTGCGCTGAGGTTGCGCCAAGCGTGGCGCGTGGCACGTTGCACGACGAAGTCTTTTGGTTTCAGCTTTCGCATCTGACCGTTATCCAACTCGAGGTGGATTTCGCCTGAAAGGACAACACCGTAATCGAGCGTCTGAGTCGTGTGCATGCCAGGGTTGTCGCCCTCAAACGCCTCGGCAAGACCCGGCAATTTCTCCATCTGCTCGCGATGTGCCGCCATGCCATCGAAACCGTCTGAAGCGAAGACGGCGTCGGGCGGGAACGTGACGAGCAGTACGCGACTTTCATCGGCCGCTGGTACCCAAGATTCTGGCCACTTTCCCGATTCCTCAAGATGTTCGATGGAAGGGGCGACAGCTCCGCCCGTCGCCCAAAGCATTGAAACTTCGAATCCGGGCACAGAAGCGAAAGACGCACACCACGGGGCGGGACCGTCACTAGCGAAGGTCGAGGCGCCACTTCCGTCGTGGCCAGTTACGACACGTCGAGTCATTTTGGCCTCCGGCTCAAACCAGCGTCGGATTTATGACGACGTTCGTGAAGCCACCATGCCGGTGGTTGACCGCCTCCAGTGCCTCGTTGATTTTTTCGAGCGGGAAAACTTCATGTTCGAACACGGAAAGGTCGAGGGTGCCCGAATCGGCCATGGCAGCCATATTCTCGCCTTCGGCCGGCGTGAACCAGAGCGAACCGATAAGCGACTTTTGTTGGCACATGAGCGGGAATGGCTCCAGCGGAATCGGGTCCGACACCCCGCCGACCGAGACCATTTTTCCGCCGCGTCGCATCGCAGAGAAGGAATCCAGTACGTTCGACACCGGTGCATTCGGTCCGAGGCATTGCAGCACTGCATCGACGCCGAACCCGTCCGTTGCCTCCATCACAACGTCGTGTATGGGACGCTCCCCGAGTGGCACGGGGTGGATTCGTTCAGGCGCGAGCTCTTTCAATTGAGCCAGGAGCTCCCGGTTCCGACCGGTCGCGAAAATCTTGCGTGCGCCAATGCCAAGGGCGCAGAGGGTGCCGCCCAACCCGAGCGTTCCGGTGGCACCGTCAATGACAAGAGTCTGCCCTGCCTCGAGCGAAGCCCGACGCAGTCCGGCATAAGCCGTACCGATGTAACCGAAGCGTGCTCCTTGTTCGAAGGAAATCGACTCCGGGAGCTGCACCAGATTGGTCGCCGGCGCAGTCAGATATTCGCCGAAGCCGCCGTAGGGGTAATCCTCGAAGAGGCGTTGTGAACCAGCGCCGAATCCGAAATAGCCCTGGAACGTGTAAGCGGGGCAGTTTGTGTTGTCGCGTCTACGGCATGCCGGGCAGCTGCCGCAAGAAAGACCCGGGTTGACGTATACGCGGTCGCCGGGCTTTACGCCTACGACGTGGCTGCCGACTTGTTCCACGACACCAGCCGCGTCAAGACCGTAGATTGCCGGCAGCTTGGGCAGAGGGAGGAAAGGGAACCATTCAGGATAGTGAGCAACAACGTTATGCAGATTCGGGACTACGCCACATGCCTGAACTTTGACGAGAACGTCCGTTGGGCGGGGCTCAGGAACAGGAATTTCATCGACACGAAAAGGGTCTCCGACCTTGTGCAACCGCGCAGCACGCATGGTTTTCATACATCGTCTCCGTTGAATATTCTATGTACAACTGATTGGATAGCGAGGTTCTTCAGCTTCGCTCCGAAACACGCCCGTGAATACGGACGTTGCCGGATGGGACTACCAACCGTTTCTATAAGCCAACTCAAACAACTGAGAATGACAGGCTGGCCGAACGCTTCGCATATCTCCGTCGAGATTAAGGTACCGCAGGCTTGATTGCTTCAGTTATGCAATCCGCCTATACCAGTTATTCAACGGGGTTCCTCAGTCGGTTCTGAAGTGCAAATAGGTGAAACTGAACACCAACGAAACGTTGCGTGCGAGCGATGAGCCCCGCATCGCTATCCGAGCTGCTTACTGAGAGATTACGACGTTCACAAATCCGCCTACACGACGTTCTGCGTCCGCAAGAGCCTCGTTAGCCTGCTCAAGAGCGTATGTGTGATGCTCGAATACGCTCAGGTCCAGCGTGCCCGCCGCGACCATGGCGGCCAAGTCCTGGCCTTCCGCCACCGAAAACCAAAGCGAGCCAATGAGGCTTACCCGCGCGCACATGAGTTCGTGCATGTTGACCGGCATCGGGTCAGACATCGCGCCAATCTCAACTAGACTTCCGCCACGTCGCAGTGAAGAGATGCAGTCAAGCGTGATTTGGTGCGACGCACCAGGACCGATGGCGTCCACCACTGCGTCAACCCCGGACCCTTCTGTCTCCGCAAGCACCCAGTCCTTTAATGTCCCAGAGCCATACGAGAAAGTGCGGACTCTCGTTGGGTCCAACGCCCGCACACGAGCAAGGTTCGCTTCGTTGCGCGCGACGCAAAGAATCTTCGTGGCGCCCATTGCACGAGCAATCTGAACGGCGCAAAGGCCGAGCGTGCCGGTGCCACCGCAAACCAACAGCGTCCGCCCGGCGGCCACGCCTGCCTTCCGCAAGCCTGAATAGGCCGTCCCTAGATAACCGAAGCGTGCGGCTTGCTCGAAGCTGACCTGTTCTGGCAATTTCACCAACCCGTCGGCGGGAGCCGTTGCGTACTGGCACAGGCCACCGTATGGATAACGCCGGTAAATTTCCTTCGAACGCGGGCCGAAACCAAAGTACCCTTGAAACGTGAAGGCTTGGCAGCTGATTCGGTCCCCAATCCGACAGGCGTGACACGTACCACACGAGCGTCCTGGATTGATATACACGCGGTCGCCGACGGCAAAGCCTGTGACATCGCTGCCAATCTCCGCGACGACACCAGCGGTGTCTAATCCGTAAATTGCGGGCAAATCGGGCACGGTGAGGTAGGCGCGTTCGCCGTAGCTGCGCATGACATTGCGCAGGTTCGGAACGATTCCCGATGCTTTCACTTGCACGACCACATCGGTCGCTCGTTCAACTCGCGGCCTTGCAATCTCGTCGAGCCGAAAGCTTCCACCGGATTCGTGTAATCGCATCGCGTGCATAGTGGCAGTGTTTTGCATAATCAGTCTCCGAAAATTGATTGCGGGTCGCACAGGTGACATCCGCATCGAACAAGTGCTACGAATAGCGTGTTCTCGGTCACGCCCGAATCACCTCGAACGAGAACATGCAAGAAAATAGGTGTACTAATGCTATGCGGCACGCGGGCTGGCTATCTGCCCACGCTTAGCTGAATCAGTTAGCGGTGTCGCTACCGCCCAGCTCGACCTGCAATTCGGCTTTTAGTTTGAGCAAGCGTTCCGCCATTTTCTGCTTTTGAGGAAGAGCACGGGCCGTGGGAGCCACAACCGCTACAGCATATTGACCGTGGACCGTATCGATTGCGACGGCCATGGACGAAACGCCTGCCATTGATTCTTCCGACTCCCATCCGAATCCAGCGTCGCGGGTTTCAGCTACGATGCGCCTAAACTCGGCGGCATCGGTCACCGTGGCCTCCGTCATCTTTTCCAAATCTGCGCCGAGCAGAGTTTCATCATCGACCTCCGGGTGCAGAGCCAATAGTGCGCGGCCGCCACTTGTGCAATGAAGTGGAAGGTCGCCACCCACACCTGGCGTTACCCTTAAAACGTGTTCCGCGACAACGACATGTACGTAGGCTAGACGCCGGCCACTCATGCGGCAGAGGACGACTGTCTCCTGCAGTTGCTTTGAGAGTAGTTCGAGATGAGGCCTCGTTATCGCAACGACGTCGGTGTGGACTCGTCCAATCATCCGCATTAGAGCAGGTCCCAGCTTCACACCCTCGCCACGGTCAGCCCGGACGAGTTCTTCTTGGCAAAGGGCAGACACGATACGCTGAACGGTTGAACGCGGAAGATTGACTATCCGCGAAATGTCTGCCAAACGCATACCTTCTGGTTCGTCGCTCAAGACGTTCAAAATCCTGGCTGCCCTCGCTATTACCTGAATCGAATTGGACTTGTCGTCGCTTAGTTCGTCGCTCATTGCGTTTACTTGCATCAAAGAGAAGTCGGGCTCTCGGCACATGCCTCAGGACCTATCCTAACTTTTAGTTTAAATTGAGGAAGCTCGGAATAACCCGCATCTCGGAACATGCGCCCGCATCGCGGGTTTTCCTCAACGCGGCGGCCCATCTGGGTGTTGCGACGTCGCGGCAATATCAAACGGTGAGAACGCATGTCGTTCGCCGACCTTCATAGCGACGTGGCACGCCTCCTTCCAAAAGCGCCCGCGTTTATTCTCGACGTCGGAGCTGGCAGCGGCAGAGACGCTGCATCGCTAGCCGAGATGGGCCATAGCATTGCTGCGGTCGAGCCCGTGGATGAGCTTCGCAACTGCGGCTCAACGCGCATAGGTCGAGTCGAATCGAGTGGGTCGACTTCAGGACGGTAGCCGAGCGATAAGCCACAACGGTCCGCGGGTTTTCCCTCTTCAAATCGCCTTGACAATGACGACTCTGAACTTGATTATTTGCTCTTCCACTGAGCATTTGTTCGTATGGCTGTTCTCGCCGGATAGCTGAGGCTGGGCGGCCAAGGCGCGTGGCGCGCCCCTAGCCGGAAAATCGACGGCGGCGTTGCACGGGTCGCTATAAGGGGCAAAGTCATTGGAACATTTGCAACCCTTAGCAAATTCGCATGCGAGCAACATGGAGGGCATTCTCATGGCTGGAGAATTAAAGGGCAAGGTAGCGGTGGTAACTGGCGCCGGTTCAGGGATAGGTCTAGCAAGTACGCAGGCGATGTTGACTGCAGGTGCTCGGGTCGTGCTGGTTGACCGCGATGAGGCGGCACTGACTTCAATCTGCGGCGCGCACGGCGACCCGGCTATTCCTTTAGTCGTCGACTTGCTCGACCCGGCAGCGTGCTCGTCCCTTATACCCCGTGTGCTGGACATCACTGGGCAAATCGACATCCTGCACGCGAACGCTGGTACGTATGTAGGCGGCGAGCTAGTCGAAGCAGACACGGCTGCAATAGACCGGATGCTGAATCTCAACGTGAATGTCGTGATGAAAAACGTTCACGACGTGCTGCCACACATGATTGCTCGGCGGACCGGAGATATTGTGGTGACCAGTTCCTTGGCGGCTCACTTTCCGACGCCTTGGGAGCCGGTCTATGCATCGTCCAAGTGGGCGATTAACTGCTTCGTCCAGACAGTGCGGCGCCAGGTATTTAAGCACGGAATCCGCGTCGGCTCTGTATCGCCCGGCCCGGTTATCAGCGCGCTACTGGCCGATTGGCCAGAGGAGAAACTGAAAGAAGCCAAAGAATCCGGGAGTCTGATTGAGGCTAGTGAGGTGGCGGATGCAATCATGTTCATGCTGACACGGCAACGCGGCCTGACGATACGAGACGTGGTCTTGATGCCTACCAATTTTGACCTGTAAGTTATTCCAGGCAGGCCTCAATCGAGCTTCAGCGATGTTTCTCGGCATTGACCTCGGCACGACCGAGTTGAAGGTCCTCTTGCTCTCAAGCGACGGAAGTATCGTCGGTACCGCTCGTCATCCGTTGGAAATCTCACGGCCGCGACATCGGTGGTCAGAGCAGGACCCCGACGACTGGTGGCAAGCCACGAGAATTGCGCTTTCAACGCTACGCAATAACCATCCCGATGCGTTTGCTAGCATACAGGCCATTGGCCTGTCAGGTCAGATGCACGGTGCTGTTCTGCTGGGCGCAAATGACCAACCGTTGCGCCCCGCGATACTGTGGAACGATATGCGGAGCGCCAGCGAATGCGCCGAACTCGAAGCACGCGCGCCGAGACTGCGCGAGATAGCAGGCAATTGCGCGATGCCTGGACTCACTGCACCGAAGCTGCTCTGGCTGGCGCGTCACGAGCCTGAATGTTTTCGAAAGTTGTCGTGCGTGCTGCTACCGAAGGATTACATTCGCCTGCGCTTAACCGGTGACAAGCTTACTGATGCGTCTGATGCGTCGGGAACGCTTTGGCTAGACGTTGAACGGCGACAGTGGTCCGACGAGCTTCTACATGCTTGTGACATCACACAGACGCAGGTTCCTCCGATTCTGGAGGGATGCCAAGCATGCGGCGGCGTCCTTTCAAGCGTTGCTAGCGAACTCGGCTTGCCGCCAAACGTATTGGTTGCAACGGGCGGAGGCGACACGGCGACAAGCGCGCTCGGTGTCGGAGCGACGGAGCCGGGAGAGGGCTTCTTGTCTCTGGGTACGTCCGGCGTCCTTTCCGTCGTCACCGAGCGTTTCCGACCGAGCCCGGAACTGGGATTGCACGCACTTTGCCACGCTATTCCAGATAGATGGCACCGAACAAGCGTCGTGCTATCCGCGGCTAGCTGCATTCGTTGGATTTGCAAACTCACTTCCGCTGACGAACTATGTTTGCTAGCTGAGGTCGAAACTCTCTGCGCAAACGCTCGGGCAAAAGCGCCCTTGTTTCTGCCGTACCTTTCCGGCGAAAGGACGCCTCACAATGACCCATACGCCCAAGGCGTGTTCTTAGGACTTTGCGATTCGACCGACCGAGCCACTCTTGCTTATTCGGTTCTCGAGGGCGTGACGTTTGCTTTGACGGACGGCCTCGATGCTCTCCGTGCGGACGGCACCCGCGAAACCTCAATCAGTCTCATCGGTGGCGGTGCACGCAGCACATTCTGGACGCAATTGATTGCTGACGCGTTTGGAGTTCCGATACGTCGTGTGCCTGATGCCCAGTGCATCGCTGCGCTCGGAGCGGCACGCCTCGGATGGTTAGCAGCTGACGGCGATTTCTCGGTCGTGGTCAGTCCGCCAACCGCATTGCAGGAATTCGTTCCGGACGTTGAGCGGCATTCGATACTTTCGGACCGGCTAGCGTCGTTCCGAACTCTATATCAGCAACTGCAGCCAGTATTCTCGACGCGAACTTGAAGCGTTTTGGTGGAGTCCTGCATTGCAAGGCCCGCCTGCACCTGCCTCCGGAGACGATACAGTACAGGGGACTCGCCCGACAGGTGGTACGCGCCATCTTCAGCCCGGACACTTCAAAGCAGCTTACTCAGCGCCGTGAAAACATCCCTAGACCGAGCTGACTCTCCCTCTCACGCGCGCGTAAAGAGGCTTCTTTCCTTTCTTGTTTAGGAAGAAGCTTCCTCGTGGGTGCGAGCTCTTTATAAGTTCTAGCGAGACGCATTTATACAAGGGAGGCCGACCTACATACCAGCCGCAGCGAGTTCGCGGATGCCGGCCTCCCTGCGCAGCCACACGGATGCAATTTTCCGTCCGAGCGAACGGTTGCTGCCATCAAAAGCTAGACGGCGCTTCAGACGTTTGGCGCCGCTAACACGCCGAGCAGCTTTTCAACAGCCATGCCAATGGAGAGCAGCCTCTTATCGCTCCCAACGGGGCCGTCGAGAGCCAATCCGACGGGCAGGCCTGAGGCGGTGCGGCCAGCCGGGACCGTGACACCCGGTATGCCGGTGATGCTGCCGGGGTCGGCATTTCTGATGAACGTGCCGAATTCGTCGACCGGAGGTCCGCCATTGACGCTGACGGTCGACGAACCGTTGACGGGGTCGATGGGCACAGCGGGGAGCGGTGTCATCGGGGCGAAGATAGCGTCGATTCGGTTCGACGCGAAATAGGCATCGAAGAGCGCACGCATCTGCGGACGATAGACGTTCACTGCGTCTGAGTAAGCCGCTGCGGATTCGGCGGACCCAACGTTCGCAAACCCGCCTTTGACGTCGGGACTAGCAATCGCGGCGGAGATTTGAGCGAGCGTGATATCGCTGCCACCACTAGCTGCCAAGTAACTCGGAATCTCGAGCGAGGCCTCGTGAAACACCACGGTGAAACCAACCTTCGCGCCCAGGTCGCGAATGGTGGGCAGGTCGACAGGGACGAATGTCACGCCAGCAGCCTGAAGTTTCGCTTTTGCTGCATTCATTATTTGCAGCACCTCGTCGTCCATTACGTCCCAGTACGTCGCCGGGATGCCGAATCGCAATCCGCTCAGCGAAGTCGCCGTCGGCACCTCGGTGCCGGTGATGACAGCGTCGAGAAGCGCGACGTCTTCGAGGGTGCGACCCATAGGCCCAACCGTGTCACGCGTATGGCTGAGCGGAAGCACACCAGTGCCGTCATAACGGCGCTCTGCGCCGCCATTGCCAACGGAGGGACGCAATCCCGCGATGCCGTTTAACGCCGCGGGGATACGAACAGAGCCGCCCGTATCTGTGCCCAACCCTACCGGTGCCATTCGGGCCGCGATTGCAACGCCCGTCCCACCTGAAGAGCCGCCCACCATCCGGTTCGTGTCATAGGGATTGCGCGCGAAGCCAGCGAATGGCGAGAAGTTGGTGGTTGTTATGCCGAACGCGAGCTCGTGCATGTTGGCTTTGCCAAGGACGATAGCGCCCGCCGCGAGCAGTCGCTGAAGAACGACCGCATCGTTGTTTGGCTGGAAGTTCTGCAAACGCGGCGTGCCGCCCGTCGTGGGAAGGTTCTTCGTGTTGATGTTGTCTTTGACAACGATGGGCAGGCCAGCCAATGGCGGCAGCTTTTGCCCGGCCGCACGTGCCGCATCGACCGCGCGTGCAGAAGCGATGGCACCTTGGTTGAGCGTGATGAAAGCGTGAAGGTTGGACAGCGAGCTTGCTCGTCCCAGCAGTGTACGGACATACGTCTCAGCCGACAGCTGGCCGGATGCCATCGCGGAAACGGCCTGCGTTGCCGTCAGCGACAACTGCTGTGACTGGTCGGTCGACAAGGGTGAGGATGAGTCGCTTCCTCCACCGCATGCCGAGAAGCCCGCCCCGACGGCGGGTGCTAAAGCGAGGGAACCTACGCGAGTAACGAAGGTACGTCGACTCATCGATTTGGGCTTATTCATTGACCGTCTCCAAGTCTACAGCTTTCCAGCCGTGTTGTTTAACCCGCTGCCGGCGCTGAGCCCTTAACAGGTAACGTTGCTTATATGTGGGTTAGAACGGATATTGGATGGGCTTGTCGGTGAGGCTGACCCATTGCGTTTGGGTGAACTCGTGCACGTTTGCAGGGCCACCGAAGCGACCACCGTTGCCCGACGCCCCCATCCCGCCAAAAGGAACGTGGAATTCGTTGTTCACCGTTTGGTCATTGACGTGCACCATGCCGGCGCGTATCCGCGCGGAGAGAGCAAGGCCACGCGACATCGATTGCGTGTGAATGGCGGCGGCCAGCCCGTACTGGGACGAGTTGACGAGTTCCACGGCTTCTTCATCGCTATCGAAGACAGTGATGGGCGCGATGGGACCGAAGATTTCCTGCTCGTACGCGGGCATCCCGGGTTTGACGCCTGCAAGGACCGTCGGCTCGTAGAAGAGGCCGCTATAACGCCCACCAGCCAGAACGGTTGCGCCGGCGCTCACGCTCGTTTGCACGATGTTGTCGATTCGGTCCCGCTGCTTCTGGTTAATCAGCGGCCCCAGATGCACCTGCTCTTTGGCGGGATTGCCGACCGCCAGACTACGAGCACGCTCGGCGAGCCGCTGTGCGTACTTCTCGGCGATAGAGCGATGCACAAGGTGACGACCGGTCTGCATGCAGATTTGGCCCTGATGCAGGAACGAACCCCATGCGCCGCTGGACGTTGCCGCTTCGACGTCCGCATCTTCCAGAACGACGAGGGCGTTATTGCCGCCGAGTTCGAGCGCGACTTTCTTCAGCATGCGACCGCAGATTTCGCCGATGGAGCGGCCCACCGCTGTCGAGCCCGTGAACGAAATCATGCCCACCTTCGGGTGACGCACGAGCGCGTCGCCTGCAGCCGGACCACCCGGAATCACGTGCAGCACACCTGCAGGCAAGCCCGCATCCTCGAAGACCTTGGCAAGCAATAGGCCACCTGCGACACCGCTCTGCGGGTCTGGCTTCAGGATGACGGCGTTGCCGAGCGCAAGAGCGGGCGCCACCGAGCGCATCCCGAGAAGAATCGGGAAATTCCAGGGCGCGATAACGCCCACTACACCCACCGGTACGTGGCGGCAGATATTCATGCGACCAGGAATCGAGGATGGGTAAAGCGCTCCCTCGGGCTGCATGGGAATCGCAGCCGACATCTGCAATTGCTCATACGTGGCGTGCAGTTCCCATTCAGCCTTCGGCCGCGTCGAACCGCATTCGCGAACGTTCCATTCGTTGATTTCCGGTGCACGCTCTTTCAAAAGTCGCGCTGCCTCTCGCATAACGGCCGCACGTTGGTCGAACGGCATTGCCGCCCAAGCCTCCTGAGCCTTCTTTGCCGAAACGACTGCGCTATCGATGTCTTCGGGCGAACCGACGCCAATCAATCCGATGTTCTCTCCAGTCGCCGGTTCGACGACTGCCTGCGTTCCGCCCGCCGCAGTCTTCCATCCGTCGGAAAAGATGCGCCCGTTCCAAGCTTGCGACTCGCCAATATTGCTCATGCTATTTCTCCGTGATGCATGTTGATGCTTTACCCTGGAAGCTCACTTCGCCTGCGACGCAAGCGTATGCACCGGAATCTCAGCGCGCACGCGGCGGCTTGAAATCAGTAAGACTGCGATGGCGGCAACGACTCCGGGCGCCGCAAATACGAGGAAGCTGAAGCTGATGGCGAATTTCTGGCTCAGGAGATATCCGCCAAGAGCGGGGCCAGCCATAGCGCCGAAGCGTCCAGCAGCTGCGGCCCAACCCACGCCAGTCGAACGGATGCCTGCCGGATAGAGCTGCGCGGCAAATGCATGAGCGATGCAGAGCGTTCCGATAGTCGTTGCGCCGGCTGCCATCAGCAGAATGTTCAAGACAATGGGCGACTGCCTGTAACCCAACAGCCCAATGGAAACGGCAGCTACTGCGAAAAAGAGAATCAACGTCGGCCTGCCACCGTAGCGGTCCGCCAGCCAGCCACTGCAGAGACCACCCAGGACCGCACCGATGTTCAGCGTAATCAGGAACGAGAGGCTCGAGCCCAAGGAGTAGCCGTTTGCAGCCATGAGCTTGGGCAACCACGTGTTAAGCCCATAGACCATCAACATGCACATTCCGAACGCGACCCACAGAAACAGCGTGTCCAAGAGTCGACCATGGGAGAACAGTTCGACTGCACGCACACGCGTTTGCTCCACGTCCTCTTCCCCAGCTGCCAGACTCGCAGCACTGCCTTGAAAGTCCGGGGCGTATCGGCGCAGAATCGGTTCTGCTTGTGCGAAGCGCTTTTGAGAAATCAGATAGCTGATTGACTCCGGCAGCCACTTGTAGAAGACCGGGAAGAACAGCAGCGGGATGCCAGCAATAAGGAAGTTGGCGCGCCAGCCGAATTCGGGTGTGATGGCTTTTCCGGTAAGAGCGGCAATGACACCACCCACCGAGAAAAAGCTCAACATGACGGTAACCATGATGTTGCGCTTGCTGTGCGGCGACATCTCGGTGACCAGTGCCACGATATTCGGCACCATGCCGCCAAGGCCTACACCAGTCATAAATCGGCAGAGGGCAAATTCCGTCGTGTTGGTGCAGAAGGCGTTCCCGAAAGCCGCAATTCCAAACAGCACCAGGCAAAGGAGGATGATACGGCGGCGGCCGAATCTGTCAGAAGAGCTGCCCAATGTCAGGGCGCCCACCATCATGCCAAAGAGCGCGCTACTGCCGATGAAGCCTGCAGTGACCGGAGACAGCTCCCAATCATGCATGAGTTGAGGAAGGATTGACCCATAAATGACGAGGTCGTATCCGTCGAAAAGCATAAGCATCGAACACCAGAACATCACCATGAGATGGCGAGAGTTCAGGCGCGTGTTGAACAACGCGTCACCAGAGGGGGCGGGATGGTCCATCTTTGTCTCCAAATGAGTACTAGCTCTTAGCGGCTTATGATTAGTACAACGAATAGGTTTAAATTTATGCTGGTCCGAGAAGTTGGTGCTCTTTTTAAACTAGGAAACGACTTACGGCGTCCTCGTTCCAGCGGATTCCAGCGCCGGCCTCGTTGCCAAAGTGGGCCTCGCCATCTTTGAAATGAAGGTCCGGCTGGAGAACGGGCCCCGCTATGTCCATCTTTTCGAGCAAATGGGCGGTTGGGCTCACCGCGAGAACGTGCGCGCTAAATTCCTGGAAGATGTGGCTCGACATCGGCAAGCTACGTTGTTCTGCGATGGCACTCGCTTTCATCCATCCTGTCACGCCACCGATTTTCATGAGGTCCGGCATGCAGAAGTCGCATGCGCCGCTGTCGACCGCTTTTTGCATCTCGTCCGGGCCGAACCAGTTTTCACCCATTTGAACCGGAATCTTCAGTACTTCGCGGATTGACGCGTGGCCTGCATAATCTTGCTGAAGCGTTGGCTCTTCAATCCACGCAATCCCTTCAGCTTCCAACGCTCGGCCGCGACGCTTCGCCTCTGGCACCGACAGGCCCTGGTTGTAGTCGACCATCAACTGCGCCGCGTCACCTGTGACTTCTTTCAGCGCACGCACGACTTTCAAGTCGTACTCGAGCGTCGCGTAGCCGATTTTGGTCTTGACGGCCTTGAAGCCAGCTTCCACGGCGTCACGGGCGCGCCTTGTGCCCAGTTCCAGGTCGTCCATGCTGTGGCTGTCGTATGAAGGCAGCGGCCGTGCTTTACCGCCGAGCAATTCCACGAGTGGCAAGCGGTGGGCCTTGGCCTTCGCGTCCCACACGGCCATGTCGATGCCTGCGGTGGCAATACGCACGATGCCCGTGTTGCCGATGAGGCGGAAGCGAGCATTGAAGGCACGGTCGATGTCATGAGGTGACAGCGGCATGCCCTTAATCAGCGTCTCCAACTCGTCGACCATCTGAAGCGTAGGCTTCAGTGCAAGAGGGGTGTATGTGAACACGTACGCGTGTCCGGTGACGTTCGCGTTCGTGAGCAGGTCAATCAGTACCAGCGGGGACGTAGCGACAGTGCCGACTGCCGTCTTGACCGGGTATTGAAGCGGCACGTTGACAGCGCGTGCACGCAGGTCAGTGATTTGAATTTCTTCCATGACGACAACCTTCTAAGCAGAAATGGAATCAGCGGTGCTGGGGTCACCGACTTTGCACTGACCGCCGTTCCATAAGAAATCAGAGTTCAACTGGCTTGCCGATGGGCAGCCGACTTGCGCCAGCGTCGTGTCGATTTCGACCTTGAGGAGCGAGAGGACTGCGTCCACGCCGGCTTCTCCACTCGCTGCAAGCCCGTACAGCGTTGCACGTCCAAGAAGAACCGCACCTGCTCCCAGCGCAACGGCTTTCACCACATCCGAACCGCGGCGAATGCCGCTATCGATGAAAACCGGAGCAGCAATACTCCTCGCCGTTTCCTGCAGCACTTCGACGGGCGCGATGGCGCTGTCAAGTTGCCGACCACCGTGGTTCGACAGAATCACACCATCTGCGCCGAGTTCGATGCAGCGCCGCGCATCGTCAGCTCGGCTGATGCCCTTAATCAGCAATTTGTGCGGCCACAGGCCGCGGAGCCACTTCAAGTCATTCCACGCAAAACTGGCGTCCATCTGCCGGCTCATCAGCGCTGCTTGCAGCTCTGTGTCCTGCACATCCTGGCTTGCAAAGTTCGCCAGTTGCGGCATGCCGTGTCTAACGAGGTCCAGCGACCAACGCGGATGAAGCGCGCCGTCAAGGATGGTCTTCGCTGAATACTTCATGGGCATCCCGAAGCCGTTCCTCATGTCGCGCTCGCGTTTGCCGTTAACCCCAACGTCGGTGGTCAGAATGAGCGTCGTGTAACCCGCATTCAGCGCGCGCTTGACGAGCAACTCGGCGAGCTTCCTGTGAACTACATACAACTGGAACCAGATTTCGCCGGTCGCTGCTTTTGCCACTTCTTCGATTGAAGCCGTCGAAGCGGTCGACAACGCAAACGGAATGCCGAACTTGCCAGCAGCGCGCGCGAGCGCGAGGTCGCCCTGCGGCCAGAAAATCCCGTTCAAGCCAGTCGGTGCAATAACAAGCGGCGCGCTCGCCGCCTTACCGAGGATGTTCACCTGCGTGTTGCGGGTACTGACGTCAACAAGACGGCGCGGCTGAAACTTGATTGTCTCGAAAACATCTCGGTTGTGACGAAGACCAATTTCGTCTTCGGCTCCGCCTTCGAGATAGTCGAACACCATCTTGGGCAGCCGGGCCTTGGCGCTAGCGCGATAATCCGCGACGTTCACAAGCTTTTTCATGACACGCTACCTCTGCGCGTTAAGCGCGAGTCTCAACCTCGATAAGCACAGGCTTGTTTCCGGCAAGTGCTTGTCGAAGTGCAGAAGTGAGCGACTCGGCCGTATCTGCATGGAGCGCCTCGACGCCATACCCACGCGCGAGCGCGCAGAAGTCCAGTCCAGGCACATCCAGCCCCGGCACGTTCTCAGCTTGCAGAACACCAGCAAACCAGCGCAGCGCGCCATACGTGCCGTTCTTCATGATGATGAAGATGGTCGGGATGTTGTATTGTGCAGCCGTCCACAGAGCCTGGATGCCATAGTTTGCAGAGCCATCACCAATCACGCCAATCACGCGACGCTCGGGCTTTGCCAGCTGGATGCCGACCGCTGCCGGGAGCGCGAAGCCGAGACCACCCGCAGCAGCGAAGTAATAGCTGCCTTGTTCCGTCATGCGCAGACGCTGCCAGAGTACGTTTGTCGTCGACGTCGACTCGTTCACATAGATTGCGTCACGTGGCGCCATTTCATCGAGGATGTCGAACACTCGCTCTGGAGCCAGACGTCCCGCTTCGGCAGGTGCCGGTTCCGGCCGACGAACAGCGGCGGGCATCGGGCGAGAAGTCTTCGAGACCACGTTGCTCAACGCCTCGAGAGTCGGCGCGATTTCCGCAATGATTGCGTCACCCATCGGAGCACGCGTTGCCTCGTTGATGTCACACGTAATCGCAATAAGGCGCGTGCCTTGCGGCAGGAACTCGCCAGGCTCGTATTGGTGATAGCGGAACACGGGCGCGCCCACCACCAGCACCAGGTCGTGGCCATCAAGCAGTCTGCTGATGCTCGCAATGCCAGCGGGCAAAAGGCCACGGAAGCACGCATGTGTCGTGGGGAAAGAGCAGCGCGGAGCCGAAGGCGCCATCCAGACCGGCATCGCGAGTTTTTCGGCAAGCGTCACCGCAAAGCCATTGGCATCGCTGGCATCGACGTCTGGACCGACAATCAGCGCCGGGTTCTTTGCTTGGTCCAGCTCGCGAGCAAGCTTCTGGAGCACCGCAGGTGTGGGGACGCCCGCCATTTCAACGCGGCGCGTCGCGAGGTGGTCAACACCGGAAGCCGCCTCTTGTTTCCAGTCGTCATACGGGACCGACAGGTAGACCGGGCCTTTTGCGCCGGTGCCAGCAGTGTGAATCGCGCGGCTCAGCGCCAGCGGTACTTCTTGCGCGCTGGACGGCTCCGAACTCCATTTGACCAGCGGCTTCGGCAACGAAGCGGCATCGACGTTTGCCAGCAGAGCTTCGACGCCGACCATGGCGCGAACTTGCTGACCCGCCGTCACGACCAGCGGAGTGTGGGAGTTCCAGGCGTTAGCAAGTGCACCCATGGCGTTACCCGTGCCTGCGGCCGAATGCAGATTGACCAACGTCGGTCGTCCGGTCGCCTGCGCGTACCCATCTGCCATTCCGACCACGGCGCCTTCATGAAGGCCGAGGACATAGTCGAAGCCGCTCGGAAAATCTTTGAGAAACGGAAGCTCATTCGAGCCCGGATTCCCGAAGAAGGTGGTCAGGCCTTGGCTGCGGAGGATTTCGTAGCACGCTTGGTGAATAGTTTTCATGGCGTTAGTTCCGTTCGATGCACCTATGCTATGAGTGCCGAAGGAATAAGACCAATCATCTCTTTTTTGTTCTTAAAATAGATGCCATCTATATAGGTGGTAGCCATGAGCATTGACCTGAACCTGATTCGGACGTTCGTCGCAATCTATGAGACGCAGAGCGTTAGCGGCGCAGCGAAACGTCTGAGCATTACGCAGCCGTCAGTCAGTTACTCGTTGAATCGACTGCGGGACCTCCTTCACGACCCGCTATTCACCCGTAGCCGGGACGGCATGGTCCCAACATTCAGCGCGACGCAGCTGTTCAGCTCGTTTAAAGCCGCACTGAACAGCATTGAATCGGCCATCTCAGCAACGCGACAGTTCGACCCGTCGAGGTCGGAACGCACCTTCAGACTGGCACTCTCCGACCTGGGCGAGCTGTATTTCCTGCCCATCCTCGTTCGCGAGTTTCAGGCCATCGCGCCTTTCATCGGGCTCGAAATCGTACAGATTGACAGTAACCTTGTTGCTGAGTGGCTGCAGACCGGATATGTAGACGCTGTCGTAGGAAACCTGCAGTTTGTTGGCGGCGAGGCGAGAAAAGCGACTCTGTTCAAAGAAAGCTATTCTTGTCTGTTGAGCGCATCGCATCCGAGCATCGGCGATACCCTGACCTTAGAGCAGTTCGTGGCGGCAAATCACGTTGTGGTGGCACCTTTCACGGGCCATCATCTCGTCGAAGATGTGCTCAGCGAGATGGGACTCAAACGAAGGATTGTCCTCCGGGTTCCCCACTTCACCAGCCTCTTTTCCTCGATTGCAACGACGGACCTGGTGCTCGCGCTGCCAACGCGAGTCGCCAGAGCATTCGCAAGCGAAGGACGCATGAAGGTCCTACCGCTTCCGTTCCAAATACAGCCCTTCGAGGTGAACTTGTACTGGTACCCGCACGCCGAGGACTCGGGCGCTCAGCAGTGGTTCTGCGACACCGTAAGGGGTGCATTGAGTGACGTGTGAACCAGGGGAAGCCCACCTGAACAACAAGCCGTATTCAGGAGCAAACCGCCACGAAGGAGGGTCATTGCAGTCCCACACGCGACGCCGACGACTGTCTCGTCAACGAAGTACCCCTGAGCCTACAGAAGTCGAACGGGCGCGGCGGGCTACTCTTAAGAGCCGGAACTGATATGTCGAGCAATGTCTTAGGTACTGAAGGCTACGCTGAATACGCCGCTCAAATGATTGAGCGCTGGGAAAGAATGCCATTCTCCGACCTTCATGGCGACGTGGCACACTTCCTTCCAGAAGTGCCCTCGCTTATTCTCGACGTCGGAGCCGGCAGCGGAAGGGACGCGTCAGCGCTGGCCGAAATGGGCCACAGCATTGTTGCGGTTGAGCCCGTAGATGCGCTTCGCAATTTCGGGTCGACGCGCCATAGGTCGAGCCGAATCGAGTGGGTCGACGACAGTCTTCCGGACCTCAACGTTGTGCGCTCGATGAACCTCGCATTCGACGTGGCCATGCTGACCGCCGTCTGGATGCACATCGACGCGTCAGAGCGTGTGCGCGCAATGCGCCACCTGAGCTCACTTTTACTTCACGGAGGACATGTCCTGATGACGATACGGCACGGCCCGGTCCCCACCGGACGTCGAATGTTCGAGGTAGCTCACGAGGAAACCGTGCAGCTAGCTGCAGTTTGCGGCCTACGTTGTGTGCACAGCGACACGACCGGTTCCATTCAAGAGTCGAATCGAAACCAAGGTGTCACCTGGACGCGTCTCGCATTCAGACGAAACTGAAGCCCGCTCCGGTACAGGAGCTCAACGAACAAACGCGAATTCGATGGCGGGTCACTGCTTGTCTTTCTGTCGTCAACTCACGATTTATCGTGTTTCGCCCGTACGAATTCGAGCCGGATTACCTACCGCCGTCATCCCTGCCGGAACGTCGCGAGTAACGATGCTGCCGGCCCCAATCAAGGCGTCGTCACCGATGGTGACTCCCGGAAGAATGATGGCGCCTGCGCCTATCCAAACGTTCCGTCCAATCCGAATGGGACGACCGAATTCCAAGCCACCTGCTCGGACCGCTGGGTCGCGCGGATGGTCAGCGGTCAGAATTTGCACACCGGTAGCAATCTGCGTCATGTCGCCGATTTCCACTGCCACGACATCAAGAATTGTGCAGCCATAGTTCAGAAATACACCAGCCCCCAGCGTGATGTTGTAGCCGTAGTCACAGAAAAACGGCGGGCGGACCATCGAGTCCGCTCCGACATTGGCGAAGCGGTCTTTCAACAGCTGGTATCGCTCGGCAAGCGGCATGTCGATGTTTGCGTTGAACCGCTGCAACCACGCTCGGGCCTCAGCCTGGTCAGCCTGTATCTCTGGAGAGCTGGCCGTGTACAACTCGCCTGCCAGCATCTTCTCTTTCTCTGTTCGGACCATATGTACCTCGCATTCAAGGCTGTCCGTTGGCGACCGCGACGTCAGGTAGCATAACTCCAACGAGACGCTTCGAACCTGACGGCGAAATTGAAACCTGCGTGACGGAGTGAAGCGCAACGCTGACGTCAAAGTCAGGGCCTCGAAAAACGACACCGAAAAAGAAAAAGCCTGCGTGACCGCAGGCTTGAGTCCAAGTCGGTTGAGACATGGAGGAGACGAACCCAGTATAAACCCTTACCAAGGGTTTGCAAGCGACGATTACTCACCGTTCCCGAGCAAACAACGCCGCTTGAACTTTGGCTCGAGTGGCTGCCTGCGTATCGACCAGAAACTCGTTACGGTCCTTGCCAGCAAGCCAGCCGGGTGCGCGCCCCCGTCCGCTCCAAGTTGACCCGGTCACCGGGTCTCGATACTTAGCTGAATGCTCATCAGACAGAGAGTCCGCCTTGCGGCCCATCAGTTCGTTGATGGAGATGCCGTACTCGCGCATCTTTGCCACGATTTCATTCAACGCTTGGCGCGTCTCGCGCTCTTTTAATTCAGCCAATTGTTTGTCTAATGCTTCCTGCTGGGCACGAAGCTGTGCGATTTCAGAACTTTGATATGCCATGGGTTCGGAGAACTGTCGGATTTCGATTGAAACGAGACCAATTAGTGGGATTGGAGATTATAGACCGCCATGCTTCGTGGTCCCTTTAGGCGGTGTAAGGTTGCGTACCAAATCACATCAATACGCGAAACCTCTCGTTCAAACGGTCAGTTACGGTGTTTGCCAAGGACCAGGCTCACAGCCGCGACACTCGATGCCTGCGGCATATGCTGAAAGACAGGACAAACAACCACGTGACGACAGCGGAAGCGGCCTCATCGTTTAAGAGCGTACGTCTCAGATTCAAATCTGCGTCGACGCTTATCGGAACTTTGATGCCCGCCGCCGGGGCTTCGATTCAACGCCTATGCGCGAATCACGCGAAAGAACGAGCGATGTGACACGGCGGGCGGCGTCCTCAAACGCCGGGTCGTTTTGCTTTACGCAAAGCCATTTCCCGAGGACCTGATGTGGCCGCAGTGCCGGAATTTCCCGTATTAAGGTTGCATGTCGTTCCTGGGATGTACATACCAGCAAACCGTTCCAAGGTTCATCCCGGTCAGCAACGACCAGGCATAGTAACCCATCGACATATGCCGCGTCACAGCCGAACATTTGCTTTCGGAAATACGTCTCGTCATCCTCGAGAGGTTCGAGAATCCAGAGCAACGAGCTTCTGACCTTGGACGGCATTGGATACTCAGCGCAAGAAGTTGCTGGTTCAGGCTCAACATCTCGTTGATATGTCGGAACAGTCCCGTTGACTCCCGTTCTCATGCCCCAACGCCAGGGGAGGCCGGGCGGCCGGTGCGTCATGCGCACCCCAGCTAATAGCCGCCACGACGCCGGTGCGCCCACGGCAACAAACACCCCCTTGTATCAAGCTTATACCGGGGAGGTAACCGGGGCAGCGTACGATGCTATGTATTTCGCCGCTGCCCTCGTCGATTCCCTTAGAGACCTGCACACCCAAGTTTGACATTGGCCAGAATGGCGCTGACGCGGACATCCGTGTCGTGGTCGGACGGCACGGCTCAACACTCAATACTAAACAGGTCCATGTGAGCCTTCAGCCGAGACGCGCTTAGCTCGTCCACGAGAAATTCGTCGCGCACTATTTTCCGCTATCCAGCGGGATGCACGTCGAAGCCCATCATGAACAAGCACAACGCCGCGCTCCCAGATTCTGTCACCGCGGCGAGACTCGCATTGTCAGTTCGAGGCCTTACGCGACATGCCCTTGTCGTCTGACGTCGTTTGTTGAAGGGACGTGGCTGATGCGTCGGTAGTTCGAGTTAAATCACCTGGAACCCGGTTCCATGGGCTCGAAACCGGCTCACTGTGAAAAGTCATCCCAGATGTCGCTGCGCCATGGGAGCCGCCGCTGCCGTTTCCTCCGTTCCCGTTGCCACCCGCGAGAACGGGCGATGGATGCAATACAAAAAGAAGAGAAGCCGACAAACAGCCCGCCCGGACATACTTCATAAACTTGACCATTTCGAATCTCCCGATGCACAGCATCACGTGTTGAACCACCCGCGTTCGATTTGTCGGACAAACCGATTTGGCGAACGTGACCCGCTCATCAATTTGTGGGTCACTGTGTATGCAAATACGACGCAGGTCGGTTTCTGGATGCAGAGATTGAAATTGCGCGAATGACGGTGCGTTGAAGTTCTCGTAGCCGACCTCGCCGATACCCGATTGACGAGGAGACACGCCACGACCGACCTTAATTGCTCAATCGTCGATAGGCGTTCAAATGTCTAATTAGACCGCGGCGGTCGCCGCCCTTTTCTAACAGAATGGCGAGATTATGGTGGGCGTCGGCGTAGTCCGGATTTAGCGCCAGGCATTGCTCGTAGCTCGTCCTTGCCTCATCAAGTCGCCCCATCGTGTCGAGCGCCACGGCTCGATTAAAATGCAGCACTGCATCGTCTGGGAAATGTTCTAGCGCTTCGTCGAACACGCGAAGCGCCTCGCCGCATTGATGTTCGTCCTCGCACAGCAAGGCGCCAAGGTCGACGTACGCAGCGTAAAAGGGCTCGGGAGACAGCTCGATGGCGCGCCTGTAGTTCCGCTCGGCAGCGCCCGGGTCCGCCGGAAGCAACTGTTCAGCCAATTCGTATCGTTCCTGTGCCTGCGCAGCTGCTGTGCTCTTGCGCCCAGGCGTCGCGTCAAAGAGCACGACGTCGCCTCCGACCTTGGCCACTTCGAAGTCGAGCAGCATCTGACCTGTTACCGCGTCCCACCGCGACGGTCCCGTCTTGACGATAATCGCGTCTCCCTCGACAGCGATGCGGATGCCAGACAACGGAAGCTCGTCAGGAAGGTCACGCTTGAGTCGGGCGAGCGCTTCTCGCAGCTTACGCGGCGTGGTCTTCGCGGTCCGCAACTGCAATGCCGTGCGCAAAAGGACGACATCCTGGAACGTGAAGCGCAAGGCGTTGCGCGGTCCTCGTGTAGGCGTCACGAAACCTAACCCGATGAGGCCATCGACGACGCCGCGCGACACGCCAAGCATCGATTGAAGTTTGGCGAGTGACACGTAGTGCGATACGTCGCGCTTGCTCACTTTCGGGCGCGCACCTTCGCCGGAGTTTCGACGGCAACCTTTGGCGCTCGAGCGGCGGGTTTGCGAGTTTTTGGAACGACCGGCTCCTCCGCAGCTTTCGACACGGTCTTCCGCTTGTCTGCCGGCTTCGCCTTCTCGCCGCTCTTCGCGAGACTAGCGCGCAGCGCTTCCATCAGGTCAATCACTTCGCCAGTTGGCGCAGCTTCGCCAGCCTCGGGCGCAACGATTTGTTTGCCTTCAATTTTGCGGTCGATGGCCGCCAGGACGCGCTTTTTCTCTTCGTCTTCATACGCTGATGCGTCGTAGTTGTCCTCGGCACCCTGCTCGATGATTTGGACTGCAAGCTTCAGTTCCGATTCAGACACCGCGGCATGTTCGATATCGAGGTCTCTAAGAGAGCGGACTTCGTCTGCAAACAGAAGCTGCTGGAAGACCATGCCGTCCGGGGTCGGACGAACTTGGACAATGCGAGTCTTTCCCTTGTACGCCCACTTCGCCAACGCGCAGCGGCCAGTTCGGGAAAGCGCCTCCTGTAGAAGGCTGTATGGCTTGCCACCGCGCTTGTCGGGAGCGATGAAGTACGCCTTGTCGTAGAAGAGTGGGTCGACGGACTTTTCAGGAACGAACGACACGATTTCTACAACGTGGCTCGCGCCTTCCTCCAGCGCCTTGAGTTCATCACCGGTGAAGACGACGTATCGGTCCTTCTCGAATTGGTACCCCTTCTGCATCGAGCTTCGCTCAACCACTTTGCCCGTGCTCTCGGAAACGTATTGTTGCTTCACGCGCGAGCCGTCTGGCGCAAGCATGTTGAACCGCACTTCGGATGAGCTCTCCGTCGCTGAGTAGAGTCGGACCGGAATCGAGACCAGACCGAAAGAAAGAGAGAGCGACGCAATCGAACGGGCGACCATGGGCTTCTCCTAGACGGCGACATTATTCGCCTGACGTAACCACATGAGCGAATCGTCGACCGCGACTTGCGGGCGGCGGGATGGTCAGAATAGCACTACACGTGCCGGGCCACGTCCGCGCACCGAGCCATGGGTTTTGGTTAACTTCACGTCAGTATCGTAGACGGAATGGCGGCGACATACCCCAAAGCGCGGTCAGCCGCTCGACGCGTCGCTTTGGCGGCACGCGATTTGCAGTAATCAGCCCATCGAAACGAGGGAAACCGCGATGGTTTCATCCCGCAAAAATGCAGCGGCTACGCCACTCGAGCGCTATCGGAATAAGCGCGACTTTGCCGCCACGCCTGAGCCGTCCCCATCGAATGCGAGTACGGCAAACCGAACGCCACCCCATGGCTGCAGCTTTGTTGTGCAAAAGCATTGGGCCAGTCGCCTCCACTATGACTTCCGGCTCGAACACAACGGCGTGCTGCTCTCATGGGCTGTTCCCAAAGGGCCGTGCTATGACCCGGCCAAGAAGCAGATGGCAGTGCACGTCGAGGACCATCCAGTCGATTACGCTAGCTTCGAGGGCACTATCCCTCCCAAGCAATATGGCGCAGGGACCGTCATTGTGTGGGACCGTGGAACGTGGGAGTCGGTCGGAGATGCTGACAAGGGTATGCAAGCAGGAAAATTGATTTTTCGTCTGCATGGTGAAAAGCTCGCCGGTTTGTGGGAGCTGGTACGGATATCAAAGCCTGGAGACAAGGCCGACCAGTGGATGATGTTCAAGAAACGCGATGCGTGGGCGCGTCCGCTCGCCGAATACGACGTCATCAAGGCACTCCCCGACAGCGTCATCGCGAATCCCCTTGGACCTGTCGAAGAACGCGAACCGCGCACTCCCCGAAGTCCGCGCGCCGAAGCTCCGGAGATTGACCTCTCAGCTGCAGTGACGGCGTCACTGCCGGCTAAGCTTGAACCGCAACTCGCGACGCTCGCGCCCTTACTGCCAGCAGGCGGCGAGTGGATAGTGGAGTCCAAACTTGATGGGTACCGCCTGTTAGCTCGAGTCGACAAGAAGAGAGTGAAGCTCCTCACCCGGAACGGTCATGATTGGACGACTCGATTCCCGTTGCTCGTAGCCGAGCTTAAAGAGCTCCAGCTAACTAGCGCATGGCTGGATGGCGAAATCGTCGTGTTAAAAAACGGGATTCCAAGTTTCTCCGCGCTTCAGAACGCGGTTGATGGGCAATCGAACAAGGACATCCTGTACTTCCTTTTCGACGTGATGTTTCTCGACGGCAAAGACCTCCGAAAAGTGCCGCTGTGGTCAAGGCGTGCGTTGCTTGCACCGATTGTTGAAAACGCAGGAGAGCGGCTGCTGTACAGCCAGGACTTTGACGCTCCGCCAGCGCAGATATTCGAAGCTGCGACAGGCCTTGGTTTGGAAGGACTGGTGCTCAAGCGGCGCAATGCAGTCTATGAGTCGGGGCGTACGCAAACTTGGCTAAAAGCGAAAGCTCGGCTAAGACAGGAACTCGTTATCTGTGGCATGACCGCGCGTGGCGGCAACGACGGAGAGGTCGGCAGCTTGCTGCTCGGCTATTACGTGGGAGGCAAGCTTCATGACGCAGGGAGTGTCGGAACCGGTTGGGATTCGAAGACTGCGCGCGACCTCTGGAAGCAACTTACGCCGCTCGAAGTCGACGCAACACCCTTTAACACGCTCCTCAAGAAACCGGGTCGATGGTCAAAGCGCGCAGCGGGGAGTGAGAGATGGGTAAAGCCTATCCTAGTCGCGGAGGTCGAGTTCACTGAGTGGACCGCCGATGAGGTGATTCGTCAAGCGTCGTTCATAGGCTTGCGTCTCGATAAGGACGCTCTTGGCGTAGTCCGGGAAGGCGGAACGACGCAGGCCTCTGAGCCTCTTCCTCAACTGAAGATAACGCACCCTGAGCGCGTGATTGACGCGTCAGCGTCGGTCACGAAGGCTGACCTTGTTCGGTTCTACGCCAGCGTCGCCGAGCGGATATTGCCCCACCTGAAAGACAGGCCCGTTGCCCTCGTGCGCGCGCCTGATGGTGTCGCCGGCAATCTGTTCTTCCAGAAGCACGCTGAACGCACCGCGATGCCTGGGCTTAAAGCGCACGACCGAGAATTGTGGCCAAAGCATCCACCGTTGCTGACGGTCGACACCGTCGACGCGCTGCTGTCCGCCGCGCAGATGAATACCGTCGAATTTCATACATGGAACTCGGTAGTCCGGCGCCTCGATGCGCCCGACCGGGTCATCTTCGACCTCGACCCGGGCGAAGGCGTTAAATGGAGTCACGTCCAGGAAGCCGCTCAACTTGTCCGCTTGCTGCTATCGGAGTTGGGCTTGCGCGCGTGGTTGAAAACAAGCGGCGGTAAGGGCCTACATGTGGTCGTGCCGCTTGCTCCGCGGTTGGACTATACGACAGTCAAGGCATTCTCAAAGACATTCGTTGCGCATCTCGCGAAGACGATTCCCAAACGCTTCTCTGCGATTTCTGGACCGTCGAATCGGCTTGGAAGAATCTATGTCGACTACTTGCGCAACGGGAAGGGGCAGACAACTGCTGCAGCCTTCTCTGCTCGCGCTCGACCAGGTATGGGGGTCTCGATGCCAGTTGCTTGGGAACAACTTGCTGACCTCAAGAGCGGCGCTCAGTGGACTGTGCAAACGGCACGCGAGTATCTGAGCTTCCAATCTGGCGACCCATGGGCCGAATACTGGTCGACAAAACAGTTGCTGACCCGAGCGATGAAGCGACTGCCGTAGACTTGATTCAGCTGGTCGCTTCAAATCTACGACGGCACTTCAGTCGTCCACGCGAAACCCTGCTTTAAGGGTTACCTGCCAATGCGCAATCCTGCCGCCTTCCATATGACCTCGGGTTTCCGTCACCTGAAACCACTCGATGTTCTTCACGGTCACCGATGCTTTCTGAAGCGCAACCTCGACTGCTTTATCGGACGACTCGGGTGAGGAGCCAGTGATTTCGATAAGTTTGTAAACATGGTCAGACATACGTGCTCCCAAGACACTACGTGCCTTAACAGTTGGTGGTTGTGCTGTTTTCGATATAGAACTGGGCCTTGGACCGTCACTGCATGCGGTCAAACGGAGAGGCGCCGAAGCCCTTTGTCAGCTAGCTGCGCGCTTCCGTGCCCTTCAGCTCGTCGTGCTTGTGCGAGTGAGTCGCGGCGTACTTCAACTCGAAATGCGCTCCCTTGCCGCTGCGTGTCGGTGGGAAGTGTTCGCCCTCTACGCAGGTCACCTCGAACGTATCTTTGCCATCGTCATGGACGACAGAATAGATACCGGATACTTTCACGCGCTCGCCTGGTTTGTATGCAGTATCGCCAGCCATAGTTTGCTCCTTGAGTAGATGACGAACGCTGGACAGCAACTACCGTACCTTTGCTGCGGGGGTTGGATTCAGATTCTTGCAGAGTGGCCACTGACGTTCCTATCGAAGCGGCCGCGGCACCGCCTGGTCCTCGAGTTTGCAGTAGCAGATGGCGTGGTATCGAGTGTCAAAAGAGGGCTTAAGCGCGCCACGACGAGTAGCATGCAAACGTCCTGCCGAGGCGAAACGCGTCTTAATCGACGAGTTGTACTTCCATCCCTTGGCGCAGCCGGGCCGCGAGCCATACGGCCTCTTCCTCATCCTTCGCGAAGGTGATGAAATGGTCGCCTGGCCGTTCGGCGTGAGGCAACGCGATGCTCCAGACGCCGTCGCTCTCTTTGCGGACAACGACGCACGGGAAGACTTGCTGATTTTTTGTGGCCATTGTGCGCCCTCAAAAAGCGCCATACGCCGTCGCGATGTTCGACGGGTCTGCCAGTGATTCGGCCTATTCGGATGGAAGGACAAAATTTCTTTCGCGGCCCAGGCCCGTAGTCGCATCTTCCTTGGAAAAGCGCCATAGCCCCTGTCGCTGCTCACCTGACTTACTGCGCTACCAGACGGACGCGAGTATGTTCGGAAGACTGCAGCCGCCGGGCACGTTTCAACGCGATAAGTTTCGGGCTAGTGACGGCAGCCGATGCCCCCGGGCATTGCGAGGAGATTTGATACGCCAGCCGCCGATATCGCAAGTGCGAATGACTTGCAACGTCGTGCGCGCCCTTAGTGTTCGCACGATTTCTACGCTCTCGACCTGGATGCCGGCTCCGTGTGTTCATTGTTGCACGCAAACCCTCGCCCACACGAGTTTTAAAAATCATTTCCATACTTTCCGACCAAGGCCGGTGTATTTGACCGAAAGTCTAAAAAGCAAATCCTTGGATTCGGCACTTGTGCTGGCATTGCACTCGGAGCCACGTCAGGTGCCGTCCGAAAAAGAGAAACCTAGAATCTCCCACTGACAAGTGTCTGTGGCTCTCTTCTTGCTGATTGACGGGAACAACCGTCACTGGACATTCGCATGACATCTGCTTCCCTGACTGTGCTCGTTCAACGAGAAGGCACATGGTCCTACGACGGGCGTGTGCTACTCGACGAGATGGCGGCAATGCAAGCCCTCTATTTGGGCGCCAGCGCAAAGTCACGCTTCTCGCAAAGTGAAATAAGCTCCGCCCGAGGGCGTTTCCTTATTGCTCGAACCGTGAAGGGTGAGGCTATTGGTTGTGGGGCGTACAGGCGGCTCGATTTCGGTGTCGCTGAGCTCGTCTGCATATATAGTCGAATGCCAAACGCTGGCATCGGAAGAGCTGTGTTGGCGGGGCTGGAGTCGAATGCCGCAAAAGCCGGCTACCATACTCTCATGGTCGAAATGTCGAGAACGAACCAGTCGGGAAAGCGGTTCTTCTGGCGCACGGGCTTCGAGCCGGCGATTTCCACCAGTGCGGACCTCCGCCTGGAACAGCGCCTTTTTCTGGGGAAAAACGTGGTGTAGCCGCGCTAGCATCCCGTGCAGCAGTTTCAAGCACAGGTCCTCGACCAAGCGAACCGGCAAGGGTCGGCTAACGGCCTTCGAAGCGAGCGCCAATCAGGGTTCCGTATTCACTCTCTGATGTCGCGACAATTTTCCGCATCATTGCGTCCAGCCCCGTGTGGTTGGCTAGTTCGCGGACGAACACGCGAGCAGTGCGCAGAGTGATGGAGTCCGTTCGAGCCTCGGTACCGTCGTCCTCTACGAGAAAGTGGAAACGGTGCGACTCTTTGTCCCCACTCTCCGCGGCAGTGTGGGCTGTAATAGTTATTTTCATGGTCAGCCTTCGAGAATGAGAGCTAACCACATTCAGCATGACGCGAGCCTGATGCCATAGAAAACCTTTCATGCGGTTCTTCTACGCAAAATCATCAGTTCCTCGTCGCTTGTTCGGGAGGGGCAACTCATCATGCAGCGTTTCTGAGGACTCTTCCGCAGGCAGGAGACGAATTTGAGCCTTCGGGCTTAATTGTCGTGCAAGCGACAACGCTTCGTCCTGGTCGTTTGCTTCCCTGACAAAGACGCCGCCTTTACGAGGAACCTCTACACGCCAGACCCCACCTGCGGCAGGTCGAATGATGATTTCGGCGTCATCAGCGCCCTCATTCGTCAACATGTTAACCCCGCCTTCTCCATCCCACCGGTCGTGCTATTTTCCCATGCCAAAAGGGTAAAGTTGATGACTTTTCCGGAGCAAGGTGACGTCGGAGATATACAAAGCAAGTTTGACCGACTTTTGTCGATTGCGCCGGCGCACTTAGAGGGCGCGCGGGAGCTTGCAAGCACAATCTTGCTCGGCAGCGCAGAAATTTAGGAAGAGGCCCGGCTGCCATAGACCGCTTGATTATGCAATCTGTCTCAGCAGAAATTGCGGCTCACCGTTGTGAGGCCGCCGAGCAAGTGAGACATGTCGACGAGTCT
>LRBF01000033.1 GCA_001580565.1 Caballeronia megalochromosomata
GGCGCGGCGCGCGGCATCGGCGCGTCGATCGCGGCGGTGCTGGCGGAGCGCGGCGCCATCGTCACCGGGCTCGATGTCGACGCCGCGCGCGACGCGCTCGATCAGACCATGCTGTCGATCGAGGATGCATCGCCTTCAGGCGGCGCGCATGCAGCGCTCATCGCGGATATCGCCGCGCCCGAAGCGCCCGCCGAGATCGCCGCCGCGCTTGCCGCGTCGGGCGGAATCGATATCGTCGTGCACAACGCGGGCATCACGCGCGACAAGACCATTGCGCGCATGAGCCCGGAGATGTGGGACAGCGTGATCGACATCAATCTGCTGGCGCAGGCGCGCATCGACGACGCGCTGCTCGCGCAGAACGTGCTGCGCGAGCAGGGGCGCGTCGTCTCGGTCTCGTCGATCAGCGGCATCGCGGGCAATCGCGGACAGACCAATTACGCGACATCGAAGGCCGGCGTGATCGGCCGCGTGCGCGCGATGGCGCCGTTGCTGCGCGAGCGCGGCATCACGATCAACGCGGTCGCGCCCGGCTTCATCGAAACGCATATGACCTCGCGCATGCCCTTCGGCGTGCGCGAGGCCGGCAGACGGCTCAATTCGATGGGACAAGGCGGTTTGCCCGTCGATGTCGCCGAGACGGTCGCATGGCTCGCGAGTCCGGGCAGCGCGGGCATCACGGGCAACGTGGTGCGCGTGTGCGGCCAGAGCCTGATCGGCGCGTGAGGAGACGAGCCCCCATGCACGCACCGACTATGCCGCGCGCCCGCACTGTCGTCATCGATACCTTGCCGCCGCCCGCGAAGCTCTACGGACGCGCGCTGCCCGCGCTCTTCAGGCGCGCACGCGCGCCGGAGTTGCCGGCGCTCAGGCTCGTGCGTCCCAACGTCAGGATCGACGCGGAGCAGGTCGGCCGCTATGCGCGCGTCTGCGGCTTCATTCCCGAGCAGGGCGTGCCGCTCACCTTCCCGCACGTGCTCGCGTTCCCCTTGCATCTGATGATGCTCACGGATCCGTCGTTTCCGTGGTCCGCGCTCGGCGTCGTGCATCTGTCCAACAGCGTGCGTCTGCGGCGTCCGCTCGCGGCGGGCCAGAGCCTGCGCATCGAAGTCGAATGCGGGCCGCTCATGCCGCATCAGAAGGGCCAGGCGTTCACGCTGCATACGCGCATCTACCGTCGCGGCGAGGCCGTGTGGGACGGCGACAGCGTCTATCTGAAGCGCGGCGTGCGCAGCGAAGCCACCGCGCCTTCGATCGACATGGCCGATGCGTCCGACACGCGCGTTCCGCTCCTCGCCCGTGAAGCGCGCTGGCAGCTTCCGCCGCAACTCGGACGCGATTACGCGAAGGCATCGGGCGATTTCAATCCGATTCATCTGCACATGCTGAGCGCGAAAGCGTTCGGCTTTCCGCGCGCGATCGCGCATGGCATGTGGACGCTCGCGCGTACGCTCGCGGCGCTGCATCCGGTCAAGGCGCTCGCGTCCGGATACGCGCACGGCGATTTCAAATCGCCGCTCTATCTGCCCGGCGATGCGACGCTCTGGACCGCCGCGCCCTCGCCCGCCGCGCGCGACTTCGAAGTGCGCGATCTCGCGGGCGACCGGCCGCATCTGCGCGGCCATTTCGAATGGGAGCTGCCATGAGCGAGGTTCGGCGGGTCGCGATCATCGGCAGCAACCGGATTCCGTTCGCGCGCTCGAACACGGCGTACGCGAGCGCGTCGAATCAGGACATGCTGAGCTTCACGCTGCAAGGGCTCGTCGATCGCTTCGGGCTGCATGGCATGCGTCTCGGCGAAGTGGCGGCGGGCGCGGTCGTCAAGCATTCGCGCGATTTCAACCTGACGCGCGAAGCGGCGCTCTCGACCACGCTCGCGAAGGAAACACCCGCCTACGACGTGCAGCAGGCGTGCGGCACCGGGCTCGAAACTGCCATTCTGGTGGCGAACAAGATCGCGCTCGGACAGATCGACGTGGGCATCGCGGGCGGCGTCGATACGGCCTCGGATGCGCCCATTGCCGTGAACGAGCGCATGCGCAAGATTCTGCTCGAAGCGAATCGCGGGCGCTCGGCGAGTCAGCGTGTCGGCGCGCTCGCGAAGCTGCGGCCTGGCATGTTCTTCCGCCCGCTTCTGCCGCGCAACGCGGAGCCGCGCACGGGTCTTTCGATGGGCGAGCACTGCGAGCTGATGGCCAAGCGCTGGAAGATCTCGCGCGAGTCGCAGGACGCGCTCGCGCAGGAAAGTCATCGCACGCTCGCGGCGGCCTATGGACGTGGCTTCTTCAATGACCTGATGACGCCGTACAAAGGGCTCGCGCGCGACAACACCCTGCGTCCCGATGTGTCGCTCGATCAGTTGTCGCAACTCAAACCCGTCTTCGACCGCGACGCCGGGACGCTCACCGCGGGCAACTCGACGCCGCTCACCGATGGCGCTTCGGCGGTGCTGCTCGCCTCCGAGCAATGGGCCGTCGAGCGCGGGCTGCCGGTGCAGGCGTTCCTGACATTCTCGGCGACCGCGGCCGTCGACTTCTTCGACAAGCGCGAAGGCCTCCTGATGGCGCCCGCCTATGCGGTGCCGTCGATGCTCGCGCGCGCCGGGCTCACGTTGCAGGACTTCGACTTCTACGAAATCCACGAAGCGTTCGCCGCGCAAGTGCTGTGCACGCTCGCCGCGTGGGAAGACGACGAATACTGCCGCACCGCGCTCGGCCTCGGCGGCCCGCTCGGCGCAATCGACCGCGCGCGCCTGAACGTGAACGGCGGGTCGCTTGCGACCGGACATCCGTTCGCGGCGACGGGCGGGCGCATCGTCGGCACGCTGGCGAAGATGCTGGCGAAAGCGCCCGAACGCAGCGACGGCAAGCCGTTGCGCGGACTGATCTCGATCTGCGCGGCGGGCGGCCAGGGCGTCGTCGCGATACTGGAGCGGTAGCCGGCAGAAGCGAAAATAAGGCGCGCCTGCCGGCGAAAACGAAGCGCGCCAACGGAGACACCCATGAGCCCGGGACAGGCAGCGCCGCGCGGGGCCCCGAGCCCGCACGCGACAGACGGCATCTGGTACGCGTCGTATCCGCCGGGGGTCGCGCGCGAGATCGATCCTTCGCGCTATCGCTCGCTCGCGCATTTCTTCGACGAGTGCGTCGGGCGCTTCGCCGATCGCGTCGCGTTCGTGAGTCTCGGCTCCGAGCTGACATTCGCCGCGCTCCGCGAGAAGGCGCATGCGTTCGCGTCGTATCTGCAGAGTATCGGCGTGAAGCCCGGCGATCGCGTCGCGCTGATGATGCCCAACACGCTGGTCTATCCCGTCACGCTGTTCGGCACGCTGATCGCGGGCGCGATCGTCGTCAACGTGAATCCGCTCTACACGGTGCGCGAACTCAGTCATCAGTTGAAGGATAGCGGCGCGCAGACCGTCGTCGTGTTCGAAAACTTCGCAAAGACCGTGCAGGACGCGCAGCCGGGTTCGCGCGTGAGGCATATCGTCGTGACCGGGCTCGGCGATCTGCTCGGCAACGGACTCAATGTGAAAGGCCGCGCAATCGACCTGTTCCTGCGTCACGTGAAGAAGCAGGTGCCCGCCTACGCCCTGCCCGATGCGCTGCGCCTGCCGCAAGCGCTCGCGCGCGGCGCGCGGCAGAAGTTCGCGCCGGTGAGAGTCGGACATGGCGATATCGCGTTCATTCAGTACACCGGCGGCACGACGGGCGTCGCGAAGGGCGCGATGCTCACGCATCGCAACGTGATCGCCAATCTGCTGCAGGCGCTCGCGTGGGCGGGCGGACGGCTCGTCGACGGCGAGGAGATCATCGTCACGCCGTTGCCGCTCTATCACATCTATTCGCTGACGGTGAATGCGCTCGCCTTTCTCGCGATCGGCGCGCGCAATGTGCTGATCGTCAATCCGCGCGACATCAACGCGCTCATGCGCGCGCTGCGTCACGAAAACTTCACGGCGATCACCGCGCTCAACACGCTCTACAGCGCGCTCATGGACAACGACGCGTTCCGCGCGCGCGACTTCTCCACGCTCAAGCTCGCGATGGCGGGCGGCATGGCCACCCAGCGCGTGATCGCCGAGCGCTTCAGGGCGATGACGGGCCGCACGCTCGTCGAAGGCTACGGCCTCACCGAATGTTCGCCGCTCGTCGCCGCGACGCCGCTCGACACGCACGGCGCGCGCGAATTCGACGGAACCATCGGCGTGCCGGTGCCGTCCACACGCGTGCGCCTGCGCCGCGAGGACGGCGCGTGGGCCAACGTGGACGAACCGGGCGAACTCTGCGTACAGGGCCCGCAAGTGATGAAAGGCTACTGGAACCGTCCTGACGACACGGCGAAAGTCATCGACGCCGAAGGCTGGCTCGCGACCGGTGACATCGGCGTGATGGATGCGCGCGGCATCATCCGGCTCATCGACCGCAAGAAGGACATGATGATCGTGTCGGGCTTCAACGTGTATCCGAACGAGATCGAGGAAGTGCTCGCCGCGCATCCGAAAGTGCGCGCGGTCGCGGCCGTCGGCGTGCCCGATCCGGTGACCGGCGAGCGCGTGAAAGCATTCGTCGTGCGGCGCGACGACACGCTTACGGTGGAAGAACTGCTGAAGTTCGCCCGTTTACACCTGACCGGCTACAAAGTGCCGTCCTACGTCGAGTTCCGCGACACACTGCCGCTCACGACGATCGGCAAGGTGCTCAGGCGCGAATTGCGCGATGCCGGATCGTAAGACTGACCTTCGGAGATGCTCATGCCGCGTGCGCGATGCCGCCGGGCTTCGGACTTGCGGCTCGCGTGCGCGGGCCTGTTGTGCCTCAGCATCGCGTTCACGGGTTCGTTCGCGCCCGTGCGCGCGCATGCGCAGCCAGCCGAAGAAGCCGCGCGCGTCGGTGATCTCGGCGTCGAGCAGCAGGCGCAATGGCTGTCGCAGTCGGCCGCGAGCGGCGCGCTTGCGAAACTCGACGACGCGCAACTCGTCGCCCTCTTTCGCTCGCTCGATTCGCGCACGCTGCCACGTTACTTGCAGGATGGCTTGCGCGACTTTCAGTCCTGCGAGTTCACGATGCGCCGGCGCGAGCGCATCAAGGGCAAGTGGCCGAGGCGCGCGGATCACATGCTCGTGCGCGTCACGCGCGAGCCGCTGCGCATCTACGCAAAATGGCTGCCCGATGGCGCGCACGCGGGCCAGGAAGTCATCTACGACGGCTCCAAACGCCCGGACGAACTCTACGGCCATCTCGGCGGCTTTCTGGGCGTCGTGCCGATGTGGACATCGGTGAACGGCGCATTCGCCCGCGCGCAGTCGAATCATTCGATCCGCGAACTCGGCATCGACGCGATCACGCAGCGCTTCATCGACGAGGGGCGCAAGTTCGCCGAAGCGGGCATCACGAAGCCGTCGGATATCGAAGTGAAGACCGTCGACGGACTACGCGTGGTCGCGCTCACGTATGAAACGCCCGACGGACAGCCGGCGTTCTACGCGAAGAAGGAAGTGCTCGGGCTCGACCTCGAACGGCCGGTTTTCCGCACGCTGGAGTCGTACGACAACGACGGCACTATTTTTGAAAGTGTCATATTTGAACGCATCGAAACCAAACCCTTCGATGACCTGACGTTCGACCCGAAGAATCCCGACTATCGTTTCTGATCGAAACGCGAATGAAATCCCCACTGAATTCGTGACACGTGGTGTAACAACGGGTCGCGCCGCGCGCCGTGTGTTTTTAAGTTTCGCCTAAGTGTCGGCCGATAACCTGCCCGCACTCCATCGACATCAAGATCCGCGCACAGGCAGCACGCCGGGAGCGCCGCAAATCGTCATGCAAACCTGAGGACATCTTTCATGAACCTCCGCCGTCCGGCCTCCGCTCCCGTGCGCGCCATCAAAAAACTGCTGAGCCACCACGAAATCGCCACATTGCTGCTGCTGTTGCACGCGCCCATCGACGTGATGGCGGCCACGCCCGACGTCGCCTCGCTGCAGGAATATGGTTATGTCGAGATCGTGTCGCCGGAAATCGGTGCCCCGAAAGTGCGTCTGACTGACGACGGCAACGCGGTGCTGCGCGGCCTGGGCGTCAAGTAAGGCGTCAGGAAGCGCCGGGCAGCGGACGCCCGAATACGCGAACTCTGTAATAATCGGTCGATACTTTTCACCATCGACCAAGGAGTGATTCGCGATGTCCGCCCTCTCACCGATCGTGCAGCGAGTACTCATCACCAACGACGACGGCATCGACGCGCCCGGCCTCGCCGCGCTCGAAGCCGTCGCCGCCGAACTCGCGCACGAAGTCTGGGTCATCGCCCCCGAGCACGACCAGAGCGGCACCTCGCACTCCATCAGCCTGCATTCGCCGCTGCGCGTGTCGCGCCAGGGCGAACGGCGCTACGGCGTGCAGGGCACGCCCGGCGATTGCGTCGTGATGGGCGCGCGCCACATCATGAAGGACGCGCCGCCCACGCTCGTGCTTTCCGGCATCAACCGCGGCGCGAACCTCGGCGTCGAGACGATGTTCTCCGGCACCGTCGGCGCCGCGATGACGGGCCTGCTGCTCGGCCTCCCGTCGATCGCGCTCAGCCAGACCTTCACGGATCGCGAGAACGTGCGCTGGGATACGGCGCGCGCGCTGGCCCCCGGCGTGATCCGCCAGTTGCTCGCGATTTCCCACGACGCGCCCACGTGCCTGAACGTCAACTTTCCCGACTGCGACGCATCCGCCGCCGGTCCGCTCACCGTGACGCGGCAAGGCGTCGGACTCGTGGAAGGCATCGATGTGCTGCCGCTCGTCGATCCTCGCGGCATCGACTATCACTGGCTGCGCTTTCAGCGCGGCCCGCGCCCGAATTCGCCCGATAGCGAAACGGCGGTGGTCGCGTCCGGCGGCGTGTCGGTCACGCCGCTGCACTTCGATCGCACCGACGAGCGCACCTTCGCCGCACTCGAAGCGGGTCTGAAAGGCGGCGTCTGAGTATTGAACGCGCGCTAGAACGTTTCCTCCCAGACGGCACCGGTCGCTTTCTCGTATGCTCGGGCGATCACAACAAGGAGACGACATGACCCGTTCCATCGGCTCGCGCGGCGCGCGCGTGATGCTCGGCGCGCTCAGCGCCATCTTCGCCGCGAGCGTGTTCGCACAGGCGGCGACGCCCGTCGGCACCTGGCAGACCATCGACGATCAGTCCGGCAAGCCGAAAGGGATCGTCCAGATCGTCGACGACGGCAGTGGCCAGTTGTCAGGCAAGGTCGTGCGCGGCATCGGCGAGTTCGATCATCCCGAGCGTCGCTGCACGGCCTGCACCGACGAGCGTCGCGATCAGCTGATCAAGGGCATGACGATCATCACCGGCATGCGGCAGGACGGTGATACATGGGACGGCGGCCAGATTCTCGATCCCGAGAGCGGCAAGCTCTACAAGTGCAAGATGAAGCTCGAGGACGGCGGGCAGAAACTGGTCGTGCGCGGGTATATCGGCGTGTCGCTGCTGGGGCGCTCGCAGACCTGGGTGCGTCAGCCATAGGTTTCAGAAAGGACAAAGCCGGTCGAAGACGGGTGTCTTCGACCGGCTTTGCTCATCTCGCCTGTGCGCCCGGCGAGGTCACGCGGCGCGACGCTGATGCGTCTCGCCCGCTTGCGCCTCCGAAGGCACGTCCGCAATTTCGGGCTTGAACTCCGCCGGAACGCGCATGCGCGATGTCATCAACGCATACAGCGATTCCCCGGCGGGACCGAACAACTGCGTCATCACGCGCAGCAGGACACCCGACTCGTGCCACGTCTTGAACCGCCGGTGGCACGTCTGATACGACGGATATTTGCGCGGCAGCGTGGACCACGACGCGCCGCTGTACATCACCCAGAGCACACCGTTGAGCACGGCGCGGGTATTGGCGAGCGGCCGGCCCCGCAGCTCCGAACGCGGACGCAGTTCGGGAAGCAGCGGTGCAACCATCTGCCATTCTTCGTCGGACATGTCGCGGTAGGGCTTCACGGTTTTTTCTCCAATTTGCTGACCGATAACTGGTATCGACGATACCGAGTACCCGAAAGCCGGCAAATCGGAGTGATCCGAATCTTGAAAAAGCCCCAAAAGCCTTATGCCGATTGGCTAACCGCAGATTTTTGATTCTCGTATTAGGTCAGCGAAATATCCGTGACGCGCCGTGGCGCTTCCAGATATTCCTTCGACTGCATTTCGACGATGCGCGACACCGTGCGCGCGAACTCGTTGGCCATCGGCCCTTCCACGTACAGCTCTTCCGCGGGCACGGCCGCCGACATCAGCAGTTTCACCTTGTGGTCGTAGAACACGTCGATGAGCCACGTGAAGCGGCGCGCTTCGGAGGCCATGCGCGGCGTCATCTGCGGCACGTCCGAGAGGATGACCGCATGGAACCGGTTCGACAGTTCGAGATAGTCGTTCTGCGAGCGCGGGCCGCCGCAGAGCGTGGCGAAGTCGAACCACACGACGCCGTCGGCACGGCGCAACGCCTTGATCTCGCGCTTCTCGATGTGCAGCAGCGGGCTTTCGTCGGGGACGGCCGCAAGCTTCGCGTAGTCGGCGCGCAACGCCTCGCTCGCTGCGGCGCCGAGCGGCGTGTGGTACGCCTTCACTTGCGACAGCGTGCGCTTGCGGTAGTCGGTGCCGGCATCGACGTTGAGCACGTCGAGATGCTCCTTGAGGAGCTCGATCGCCGGCAACAGACGATCGCGATGCAGCCCTTCCGGATACAGCGTGTCAGGCTGGTAATTGGACGTCATCACGAACTGCACGCCAGCCTTGAACAGGCGATCGAGCAGGCGATAGAGAATCATCGCGTCGGCGATATCGGAGACGTGGAATTCGTCGAAGCAGATCAGCCTGAAGCGTTTGGCGATGCGTTTGGCGAGTTCGTCGAGCGGATCGGCCTGCCCTTTCAGTTCTTCCAGCTCGCGATGCACTTCGCGCATGAACTCGTGAAAATGCAGACGCGTCTTACGTTGCACGGGCACGACGGCATAGAAGCTGTCCATCAAGAAGCTCTTGCCGCGTCCGACGCCGCCCCACAGGTAGACACCGCGCGGCAGGTCCGGCCGTACGAGAAACTTCTTGAGCGCATTGGAGCGGCGGGCCTTGTACGCGACCCATTCCTCGTAGCAGCGCTGCAGGCGCGCGACCGCCGCGAGCTGCGCCTCGTCCGATTGATAACCCCGCGTGCGCAGTTCGTTTTCGTAGTATTCGGTGACGTTCATCTTCTGCCGTATGAAGTGACGAAGGCGAGCGGTTTGATCCGCTCGCCTTCGTTGCGATGCCTTACTGCCCGAAGCCGAGCTTCTTACATGTTCAGCGCGCGCTTGTCGACGGCGAGCGCCGCTTCACGCATCACTTCCGACAGCGACGGATGCGGATGGCAAATGCGGCCGATATCTTCCGACGCCGCCTTGAACTCCATCGCCACGACCGCTTCCGCGATCAGGTCCGATGCGTCCGCCGCGATCACGTGCACGCCGAGGATTTCGTCGGTCTTCGCGTCGGCGATCATCTTGACGAAGCCTTCAGCCTTGCCGATACCCAGCGCACGGCCGTTGGCCATCATCGGGAACTGGCCGGTCTTGATCTCGCGGCCTTCGGCCTTGAGCTGCTGCTCGGTCTTGCCGACCCACGCGATTTCCGGTTCCGTGTAGATGACCCACGGCACGCAGTTGTAGTCGATGTGAGGCTTCTGACCGTCGATGATCTCCGCCACCGCCACGCCTTCGTCTTCCGCCTTGTGCGCGAGCATCGGGCCGCGCACCACGTCGCCGATCGCGTACACGTTCGGCACGCTCGTCGCGCAGTGGTCGTCCACGTCGATGAAACCGCGCTCGTTGGCCTTCAGGCCGATGCTTTCCAGACCGAGGTTGTCGGTGTTCGGCACGCGGCCGATCGACACGATCAGACGATCCGCTTCCAGCGTCTGCGCATTGCCCGCGTTGTCCGTGTAAGCGATCGAGACGCCATTGTCCGACGTCTTCACTTCGCCGATCTTCACGCCGAGGTGAATATCGAGGCCCTGCTTCTTGAACTGCTTCGCGGCTTCCTTCGCGAGCGACTCATCCGCCGCGCCGAGGAATTGCGGCAGCGCTTCCAGCACGGTCACATCCGCGCCGAGACGCCGCCACACCGAGCCGAGTTCCAGACCGATCACGCCCGCGCCGATCACGGCGAGCTTCTTCGGCACGGCGTCGAACGACAGCGCACCTTCGTTGTCCGCGACGACCTTGTTGTCGACCGGAATGTTCGGCAGATGACGCGCCTTCGAGCCCGTCGCGATGATCACGTTCTTCGCCGTGACGACTTCAGTCTCGCCTTCGCCCGACACTTCGATCTGCACGCCCGCGCCGTTCTTGCCGGTGAACTTGCCGTGGCCCTTGAGCCACGTGATCTTGTTCTTGCGGAACAGGAACTCGATGCCCTTCGTCATCTTCTCGACGATGCCGTCCTTGCGGGCCAGCATCTTCGACACGTCGAGCTTCACGTCCGACACGCTGATGCCGTGATCGGCCAGATGCTTCGACGCATTTTCGAATTCTTCCGACGACGCGAGCAGCGCCTTCGACGGAATGCAGCCCACGTTCAGGCACGTGCCGCCGAGCTTGAGCGCGCCGGCCGGGTTCTTCCACTTCTCGATACACGCAACCGTCTTGCCGAGCTGCGCTGCGCGAATCGCCGCGATATAGCCGCCCGGGCCCGCGCCGATCACGACGACATCAAATTCCTTGGACATGACTTTCCTTTGGGGTCTATCTCCGCTCATGCGGAGCAGCCTCGTGCGGTGCGCGCGAGCCTATCGCGCGCACCGAGGCGAATTGCTTTTCTTACAGGTCCAGCAGCAGACGGGCCGGATCTTCCAGCGCATCTTTCATGGCGACCAGCGACAGCACGGCTTCGCGGCCGTCGATGATGCGGTGGTCGTACGACAGCGCGAGATAGTTCATCGGGCGGATGACGATCTGGCCGTTTTCGACAACTGCGCGTTCCTTCGTGGCGTGCACGCCGAGAATGGCGGACTGCGGCGGGTTGATGATCGGCGTCGACAACATGGAGCCGAACACGCCGCCGTTCGAGATGGAGAACGTGCCGCCGGTCATTTCTTCGATCGACAGCTTGCCGTCCTTCGCCTTCTGGCCGAATTCGGCGATCTTCTTTTCGATGTCGGCGAGGCTCATCTGATCCGCGTTGCGCAGGATCGGCACGACGAGACCGCGCGGCGAACCGACCGCGATACCGATGTCGAAGTAGCCGTGATAGACGATGTCGTTACCGTCGATCGATGCGTTCACGAGCGGGAACTTCTTCAGCGCATGCACGGCCGCCTTCACGAAAAACGACATGAAGCCGAGCTTCACGCCGTGTTCCTTCTCGAAGCGGTCCTTGTACTTGTTGCGCAGATCCATGACCGGCGCCATGTTGACTTCGTTGAACGTCGTCAGGATGGCGTTGGTTTGCTGCGATTCGAGCAGACGCTCGGCGATACGCGCACGCAGACGCGACATCGGCACGCGCTGTTCCGGGCGGTCCTTGAGCCACTGGTCGGCCGATGCCGGCGCGCTGACTTGCGGCAGCGCGGGCTTCGCGGCGCGCGCGGGCGCGGCGGCCGGAGCCGGTGCGGCGGCCTTGGCAGGTGCCGGAGCCGATGCCGAAGCGGCGAGCGCGTCGCCCTTCGTGATACGGCCGTCGCGGCCCGAACCCGAAACCTGATCCGACGAAACGCCCTTCTCGGCCAGGATCTTCGTCGCGGCTGGCGATGCGGCACCACCCGCCGACGCTTGCGCCGTAGCCGGAGCAGCAGCGGCGGCAGTCGTTTCCGCGACCGGCGCGGGTTTCACTTCGGAATCGCCGGCAGCGGCGACCGCTTCGCCCGCTTTCGCGTCGGTGTCGATCTTCGCGATGATTTCGTCGGCGGTGACGATATCGCCGTCGTGCTTGATCACTTGCGCCAGCACGCCGGCGGACGGCGCGGGCACTTCGAGCACAACCTTGTCGGTCTCGATTTCGATGAGGATTTCGTCCTGGGCGACAGCCTCACCCGGCTTCTTCTTCCATTGCAGCATGGTCGCTTCCGAGACCGACTCGGAAAGCTGGGGAACCTTGACTTCTACGATAGCCATTTCTGTATTGTCCTAATGCGTGTCTGTGTGTTCGAGCGAGGGACCGGGGAGCCGCCGTTACGCAAACGGCTGAGCCGGTCCCATCGAGCCATGCTTACTTCGCGATGATCTGCGCGCCCTTCAGGCGGCCGAACGCGCCTTCCACGAGCACCTTCTGCTGCTCGTAGTGCTTCGCGTAGTAGCCGACTGCCGGCGACGCCGAAGCCGGACGGCCGCTGTAGGCCAGCTTCATGCCTTCGCGCATGCCTTCGCGCAGATGGTGCTCGACATAGAACCAGGCGCCCTGGTTCTGCGGCTCGTCCTGCACCCAGACCACTTCGGTCGCGTTTTCGTACTTCTTGAGTTCCGCGTCGAACTGCTTGTGCGCGAACGGATACAGCTGCTCGATACGCACGATGGCGAAATCGTTGCTCTTCGCTTCGCGGCGATGCGCGACGAGGTCGTAGTACACGCGGCCCGAACACACGATCACGCGCTTGACCTTCTTCGGCTCGATCGCATCGTCGACTTCACCGATGACCGGCTGGAACGAGCCCTTCGACAGTTCCGACAGATCCGACACGGCTTCCTTGTGACGCAGCAGCGACTTCGGCGTGAAGATGATGAGCGGCTTGCGGAACAGGCGGATCATCTGACGGCGCAGCAGATGGAAGATCTGCGCCGGCGTCGTCGGCTGGACCACCTGCATGTTGTGATCCGCGCACAGTTGCAGGAAGCGCTCGATACGCGCCGACGAGTGCTCCGGACCCTGACCTTCGTAACCGTGCGGCAGCATCATCGTGAGACCCGAGACGCGGCCCCACTTCACTTCGCCCGACGAGATGAACTGGTCGATCACGACCTGCGCGCCGTTCACGAAGTCGCCGAACTGCGCTTCCCATGCAACGAACGTGTTCGGCTCAGCCGTCGAATAGCCGTACTCGAAACCGAGCACCGCTTCTTCGGACAGCACGGAATCGATGACCGTGAACTTGGCCTGGCCTTCCGCGATGTTCTGCAGCGGAATATACGTGCCGTCGTTCCAGCGCTCGCGGTTCTGGTCATGCAGCACCGCGTGACGGTGCGTGAATGTGCCGCGGCCCGAGTCCTGGCCCGTCAGACGCACGGCGTAGCCCGATGCGACCAGCGACGCGAACGCGAGGTGCTCGCCCATGCCCCAGTCGAGCTTGGATTCGCCCAGACCCATCGCGCGGCGATCGTTGATCACGCGCTCGACGAGCGGATGAACCTTGAAGTTCTCGGGAATCGTCGTGATGCGCTCGGCGAGACGCTTCAGTTCGGCGAGCGGAACCGCCGTGTCAGCCGCGTCGGTCCACTTGCGGTTCAGGAACGGCACCCAGTCGACCGCATACTTGCTCTTGTAGTTCGAGAGCACAGGATCGATCGTGTGATGGCCTTCGTCCATCGCCTGACGATATTCCTTGATGTACCTGTCCGCGTCGTCGGCCGTGATCACGCCTTGCTGCACGAGCTTTTCCGCGTAGACGGCGCGCGTGCCCGGGTGTTTGGCGATGGTCTTGTACATCAGCGGCTGCGTGACCGCCGGCGTGTCCTGCTCGTTGTGGCCGAGCTTGCGGAAGCAGATGATGTCGACGACCACGTCCTTGTGGAACTTCATGCGGAAGTCGATCGCGAGTTGCGTCGCGAGCACGACGGCTTCGGGATCGTCGCCATTCACGTGCAGCACCGGCGCCTCGATCATCTTGACGACGTCCGAGCAATACAGCGTCGAGCGCGCATCGCGCGGGTCCGACGTGGTGAAGCCGATCTGGTTGTTGATGACGATGTGCAGCGTGCCGTGCGTGCCGTAGCCGCGCGTCTGCGCGAGGTTCAGCGTTTCCATCACAACGCCCTGGCCCGCGAAGGCCGCGTCGCCGTGCACTTGCACCGGCAGCACTTGCAGGCCTTCTTCGTCGCCGCGGCGATCCATACGCGCCTTGGCCGAGCCTTCGACCACCGGATTCACGATTTCCAGGTGCGACGGGTTGAACGCGAGCGACAGGTGAACCGGGCCGCCTTCGGTCGAGACGTCCGACGAGAAGCCCTTGTGATACTTCACGTCGCCGGCCGGCAGGTCATCGACGTGCTTGCCTTCGAATTCAGCGAAGAGGTCCGCCGGCATCTTGCCGAGCGTATTGACCAGCACGTTGAGACGCCCACGGTGCGCCATGCCGATGACGATTTCCTGCACGCCGCTCGCGCCGCCATGACGGACGACTTCGTCCATCGACGCGATGAAGCTCTCGCCGCCTTCCAGCGAAAAGCGCTTCTGGCCGACGTACTTGGTGTGCAGGAAACGCTCGAGGCCTTCGGCGGCCGTCAGGCGATTCAGGATGTGCTTTTTCTTGTCGTTCGAGAAGTTCGGCGTCGAGCGGATCGACTCGAGCTTCTCCTTCCACCAGCGCTTTTGTTCCGGATCGCTGATGTACATGAATTCGGCGCCGATCGTGCCGCAGTACGTATCGCGCAGCGCCTTGACGATGTCGCGCAGCGATGCCTGCTCGAAACCGAAGTACAGGTTGTTCGCATTGAACACCTGGTCCATGTCGGCTTCGGTGAAGTCGTAGAAACCGGGTTCGAGTTCGGGGATCGCGGGACGCTCGCGGCGCTTGAGCGGGTCGAGGTTCGCCCACTGCGTGCCGAGGAATCGATACGCGCCAATCAGCGATTGAACGTAGACCTGCTTGCGTGCGGTGGTGAGGTCACCCGTGCTTTCACGCGGCAGAAAGGCGTTCGCCTTCGCGCGCTGGGCGAAAGATTCGACGATGGGGCCGTGGGCCACGTCGTTGTGAGCCGTGCCGTCGGATGCGGGCACGTTCTGCAACGCGTCGAAATAGGCGCGCCAGGTCTCGGGCACTGACGCGGGATTATCGAGATATTGCTCGTACAACTCTTCGACGTACGGAGCATTACCGCCGAACAGATAAGAGTTCGACTGGAATTGCTTCATCATTTTACGCTCACCTTTCTTCGAGTTTCTCGAGGAAGTGCGGGTTACGAAACCTTCCGCGCCACGGCCTGACCGTTTAGCGGATTGCGCGAATCAAGTCTGCTTGGAAGGACCTAATAGCGACAGCTAATCCGAGAAGCATAGCACAGAACGAATAGTCATATGACGGATCGCCGCATGTGCCCTGCCCTCGTCATCCTTTGCGCAACAAGCATGTGCGGGCTTTTGTGAGATACGCAAGGGTCTCTTCCACGGCTTCGCACAAAGACAAAAGCCGCCCGAAGGCGGCTTTAGTTCCGGCGATATGAACCAATGCCTGATAGTTACTCGGCGTTGGCTTCGCGGCTCGCGCGACGGCGCTCGTGTTCCTTCAGATGACGCTTGCGCAGACGGATCGACTGCGGCGTGACTTCGACGAGTTCGTCGTCGTCGATGAACTCGACCGCGTATTCGAGCGAGAGCTGGATCGGCGGCACGAGGCGCACGGCTTCGTCGGTGCCCGACGCGCGCACGTTGGTCAGCTGCTTGCCCTTGATCGGGTTCACGACGAGGTCGTTGTCGCGGCTGTGAATGCCGATGATCATGCCTTCATAGAGCGCATCGCCCGGCGACACGAACATGCGGCCGCGATCCTGCAGCTTCCACAGCGCATAGGCGACGGCGGCGCCATCGTCCTGCGAGATCAGCACGCCGTTGCGACGCTCGCCGACCGAGCCCTCCTTCACCGGCGCATACGAATCGAACGTGTGGCTCATCAGGCCCGTGCCGCGCGTGAGCGTCAGGAACTCGCTCTGGAAGCCGATCAGACCGCGCGCCGAAATCTTGTACTCGAGACGCGTGCGGCCACGGCCGTCGGAGGTCATGTCGAGCATTTCGCCCTTACGGCGGCCGAGCTCTTCCATCACGCCGCCCTGATGCTGGTCTTCGATATCGACCGTCAGGTTTTCATACGGCTCGCACTTCACGCCGTCGATTTCCTGCAGCACCACGCGCGGACGCGACACGGCGAGCTCGTAACCTTCACGACGCATGTTCTCGACAAGAATCGTCAGATGCAGTTCGCCGCGGCCCGACACTTCGAACGTGGTTTCGTCGCCCGTGTCCTTCACGCGCAGCGCCACGTTGTGGTTCAGTTCCTTGGTGAGACGGTCGCGAATCTGGCGGCTCGTCACGAACTTGCCTTCCTTGCCCGCGAGCGGCGACGAATTCACGAGGAAGTTCATCGTGAGCGTCGGTTCGTCGACGGTGATCATCGGCAGCGCTTCGGGATTGTCCGGCGAGCAGATCGTCACGCCGATGCCGATTTCCTCGATACCGTTGATCAGCACGATATCGCCCGCCTGCGCTTCTTCGACCTGCACGCGCTCGAGGCCGTGGAACGACAGCACCTGATTGATCTTGCGATTGATGATCGCGCCGTCCGGACCCGAACGCACCGCGACCTGCATGCCGGGGCGGATGCGACCGCGCGCGACGCGGCCCACGCCAATACGGCCGACATACGAGTTGTAGTCGAGCGACGTGATCTGCAATTGCAGCGGACCGTCCGGATCAGCCGGGCGCACCGGAACGTGTTCGAGAATGGCTTCGAAGAGCGGGCGCATCGTGCCTTCGCGCACTTCGGGCGAGAGACCGGCGTAGCCGTTCAGACCCGACGCATACACGATCGGGAAGTCGAGCTGCTCTTCGGTCGCGCCGAGCTTGTCGAAGAGGTCGAAGGTCTGGTTGATCACCCAGTCGATACGCGCGCCCGGACGGTCAACCTTGTTGATGACGACGATCGGCTTGAGACCGAGCGCGAGCGCCTTCTTCGTGACGAAGCGCGTCTGCGGCATCGGGCCTTCGACGGCGTCGACGAGCAGCAGCACGGAGTCGACCATCGACAGCACGCGCTCCACTTCGCCGCCGAAGTCCGCGTGTCCCGGCGTATCGACGATATTGATGTGGGTGCCTTCGTATTCGACGGCGCAGTTCTTCGCCAGGATCGTGATGCCACGTTCCTTTTCGATGTCGTTCGAGTCCATGACCCGCTCGGCGACCTGCTGGTTTTCCCGGAACGTGCCCGACTGGCGGAGCAACTGGTCGACGAGCGTGGTCTTGCCGTGGTCGACGTGGGCAATGATGGCGATATTGCGGAGGGCGCGAGTCATATAGAGATGTCTTGGTTGTGCGCCGTCGGAGCGAGTCTCTTCAACGAGACTTCATGGCTCGGCAAGCCCCCCTTGAAACCGTCATGCAAGCATGACTACGCGGGCCCGGCGCGGTGAGAACCGTAAATTATAGCACGCATGGATGACGTTCCCTTGCAATAGGACTCAACCCGTAAAGTCCGATGCACAAGCCTGTTTGTCGCAATCAGCCGGTCGATTGTTAAGCGGTTTCAGAAAAGAGTCTTGCAGCGCCTGAAACGCCCACCTATAATGCTGCCTAGTCAACTATTGCAATCGCATAATAATTTCCATGAGCGACGCTCCGAAATCCGCGGCGATCGGCGACTATGTGCTCGCCGAGAGCGTCGGCTACCTGATCAGCCGGGTGCGCTCGACCATGTGGAACATGGTCACGCAACACACGACCTCTGAACTAGGCATCACGAGCACGCAGGCGAGCATCCTGTTCATGCTGGCGGTCGGCAAGTGCCTGACGGCGGCGGACATCGCCCGCGAATATGGCATCGACGCGAGCGCCGTCACCCGCCTCATCGACCGGCTTGAAAAGCGTGGCCTGCTCTCGCGCGTGCGCAGCGAAGAAGACCGTCGCGTTGTGCGCCTCGCGCTGACGGACGATGGCGAGGCGACCGCCGAGAAGATTCCGGCCATCTTCACGCGCGTGCTGGACAATCTGCTCGCGGGCTTCACGCCCGAAGAAGTGGGTTTTCTGAAGAGCATGCTACGCCGGATTCTGGCTAATTCCTGCGATCCTTCCGTTGCGCCGCTGCTCGGCGGCAATGATAAGCCTGGTACGTCATTGCGATGACAAGCAAATTTGTCATCCCAAGCCTACAAAATGATTGCAACGTCCATCTTTAATTCTCATCTCAAGAGACGGGATATGAACCACCTCTCCCTGTCCGCGCCGCGCAGCGAAAGCCGTGTGAAGAGCGCCGTGGCTGCGACGCTCGCCGCGTTCGCGCTCGCCGGTTGCGCGAACTACGCGGGCATTTCGAGCGACAAGCAGATTGCCGCGCCGGAAAACTTCGAAGCCACGCAAAGCGTGCCCGCACAAGGCGGCCAGTGGCCGGCGCTCGACTGGGCGAAGCAGTTCGGCGACCCGCAACTGCCGCAACTGATCGACGAGGCGCTCGCGGACAGCCCGAGCATCGCGCAGGCGCAGGCGCGCATCGCGAAGGCGTCGTCGTATATCGAGACATCGCGCTCGGCGCTCTATCCGAAGGCCAACGCATCGTATTCGTGGACGCGCGAGCTCTATTCGGCCAACGCCCTCTTCCCGCCGCCCTACGGCGGCACCTGGTACAGCGAGAACAACGTGCTCGCGAGCGCCTCGTGGGAACTGGACCTGTGGGGCAAGAACCGCTCGCGGCTGAACATGGCGGTGTCGCAGGAGAAGGCCGCCGAGGCGGACATGCAGCAGGCGCGCGTGACGCTGGCGACGTCGGTCGCGCGCACGTACAACCAGCTCGCGCTGCTCTACGCGCTGCGCGACGTCGCCCAGCGCGAGATCACGAACCGGCAGGACGTGGGGCGCATCACGAACGGTCGCGTCGCGGCCGGACTCGACACCAACGTCGAGCGCCGCACGGCGGAAGGCAACGTCGCCACGAGCCAGACGAACTCGACCGAGCTCGACGGACAGATCGAAACCGTGCGCTTTCAACTCGCCGCGCTGCTCGGCAAGGGTCCGGACCGCGGCTTGCAGATCGCCAAGCCCGCGATCAACCCGGACGTCAGCGTGACGCTGCCCGACAACGTCCCCGCCGACCTCGTCGCGCGCCGCCCGGATATCGTCGCCGCGCGCTGGCAGGTCGAAGCCGCGACGCACAACATCAAGGAAGCGAAGGCCGAGTTCTTCCCGGACATCAACCTCGCGGCGGGCTTCGGTTTCGACGCGTTCGGCTGGGGCCGCTTCCTGCAGGCGAGCAGCCGTCAGATCCAGATCGGGCCGGCGGTGCATCTGCCGATCTTCGACGCCGGCGCCCTGCGCGCCCAGTTGAAGGGCCGCTACGCCGACTTCGAAGGCGACGTCGCGAATTACAATCAGACGCTCATCAACGCGATGAGCGACGTCGCGACCAATATTTCCGCGATCCGCTCGCTCGACAGGCAGATGGCCGACGCCCAGCGCGCGCTCGCGGCGGCGTCGAGCGCTTATCAGCTCGCTGTGATCCGCTACAAGGCCGGCCTGTCGCCGCAATTGCAGGTGCTCAACGCCGACGAAAACCGCCTCGCCAACGAGCAGACCGTGACGAATCTGCGCCTGAAACGCACCGATCTGCAAATCGCGCTGATCAAATCGCTCGGCGGCGGTTTCGACGCGACGAGCACGAATCTCGCGATCGACGGCAACGGGCAGACTCAGGCGAGCACGCAAGCGGCGAGTCAGGCCGCGCCGTCGAAGTAAGCCGCACACAAGAACACGCAGCACGACCAAATACGGAATATTCGGAGTCTTTCATGAGCGACCCTCAACAAACCGCAGCCGCGCCCGCGCCAAAGCAAAGCAACGGCAAGCGCCGCCGGCTGATGACGCTGATCGTGCTCGTCATCATCATCGCCGCCGTGGCGTACGGGCTGTACTACTTCCTCGTTGCGCGCTTTCACGAAGCCACCGACGACGCCTACGTCAACGGCAACGTCGTGCAGATCACGCCGCAGGTTGTGGGCACGGTGATCTCCGTGAACGCGGACGACACGCAGACCGTGAAAGTGGGCGACCCGCTCGTCGCGCTCGATCCGGCCGACTCCAAGGTCGCGCTCGATCAGGCCGAAGCGAATCTCGCGCAGACGGTGCGTCAGGTGCGCACGTTCTTCGTGAACAACAACCAGTACGAAGCGCAGATCGCACTGCGCAAGTCGGATCTGTCCCGCGCGCAGGACGATCTGAAGCGCCGCATGCAGGTCGCGCAGACCGGCGCGGTGTCGCAGGAAGAAATCTCGCACGCACGCGACGCGGTGCGTGGCGCGCAGGCCGCACTCGACTCCGCCGAGCAGGAGCTCGCGTCGAACCGGTCGCTGACGGCCAACACGACGATCGCCGATCACCCGAACGTGCTCGCCGCTGCCGCCAAGGTGCGCGACTCGTACATCAACTACGCGCGCAATACGCTGCCCGCGCCGGTGACGGGCTATGTCGCGAAGCGCTCGGTGCAGGTCGGCCAGCGCGTCGCGCCGGGCAATCCGCTGATGGCGATCGTGCCGCTGAACGCCGTGTGGGTCGACGCGAACTTCAAGGAAGTGCAACTGAAGCACATGCGCATCGGCCAGCCGGTGGAACTGACGGCCGATCTGTACGGTTCGAGCGTCGTGTTTCACGGCAAGGTGATCGGCTTCTCGGCCGGCACGGGCTCGGCGTTCTCGCTCCTGCCCGCGCAGAACGCGACGGGTAACTGGATCAAGGTCGTGCAGCGCCTGCCGGTGCGTATCCAGCTCGATCCGAAGGAACTGGAACAGCATCCGCTGCGCATCGGCCTTTCGATGAACGTCGATGTGACGATCAAGGACGAAGGCGGCGGCCAGCTCGGCAACGCGCAGAACACGGTCTACCAGACCAACGTGTTCGACAACTACGGCGCGCAGGCCGACCAGGAAATCGCGCGCATCATCCAGCAGAACGCGGGCACGGGCGCGGGCGCGCCGGCGTCGTCGAGCACGTCGTCGGCACATGGCCGTGCGACGAAGTCCGCCTCGGCCGCCAAGCTGATGTAAGCGGATTCGCCACATGTCTTCGCAAAACGTCGTTCATCCGCCGCTGTCAGGCGGAAAGCTCGTCATCGGGACGATCGCCGTATCGCTCGCCGTGTTCATGAACGTGCTCGACACGTCGATCGCGAACGTCTCGATTCCGTCGATCTCCGGCGACCTCGGCGTGTCGTCGGATCAGGGCACGTGGGTCATCACGTCGTTCGCGGTCGCCAATGCGATCTCGGTGCCGCTCACCGGCTGGCTCACGCAGCGCATCGGTCAGGTGCGGCTCTTTCTCGGCTCGATCATCCTGTTCGTGCTCGCGTCGTGGCTCTGCGGTCTCGCGCCGACGCTGCCGTTTCTGCTCGCCGCGCGCGTGCTGCAAGGCGCGGTCGCCGGCCCGATGATCCCGCTGTCGCAAACGCTGCTGCTCGCGAGCTATCCACGTGAAAAGGCGCCAATGGCGCTCTCGATGTGGTCCATGACCACGCTCATCGCGCCGGTCGCGGGCCCGGTGCTCGGCGGCTGGATCTCCGACAACATCTCGTGGCCGTGGATCTTCTACGTGAACATCCCGGTCGGCTTCGCAGCGGCGATCGCCACGTTCGCGATCTTCCGCGACCGCGATTCCGCGATCCGCAAGGCGCCGATCGACACAGTCGGCCTCGGGCTGCTCGTGATCTGGGTCGGTTCGCTGCAGATCATGCTCGACAAGGGCAAGGATCTCGACTGGTTCAACTCGACGACGATCGTGGTGCTCGCGCTGATCGCGGTGATCTCGTTCGCGTTCTTTATCGTGTGGGAGCTGACGGCGGAGCATCCGGTCGTGGATCTGTCGCTGTTCGAACTGCGCAATTTCACGGGCGGGACGATCGCGCTGTCGATCGGCTACGGGCTCTACTTCGGCAACCTGGTGCTGCTGCCGTTGTGGCTGCAAACGGATATCGGCTATACCGCGACGAACGCCGGGCTCGTGATGGCGCCGGTCGGTCTCTTCGCGATCCTGCTCTCGCCGATCACCGGCAAGTTCCTGCCGCGCACGGATCCGCGCTACATCGCGACCGCCGCGTTTCTCGTGTTCGCGTTGTGCTTCTGGATGCGCTCGCGCTACACGACCGGCGTCGATACGTGGGCGCTCACGGTGCCGACGGTGATTCAGGGCATCGGCATGGCGGGCTTCTTCATTCCGCTCGTGTCGATCACGCTGTCGGGCTTGCCGGGGCATCGGATTCCGGCGGCGTCGGGTCTGTCGAATTTCGTGCGGATCATGTGCGGCGGCATCGGCACGTCGATTTTCTCGACGGCGTGGGAACATCGTTCGATCGTGCATCACGCGCAGCTGGTCGAAGGCGCGAACTCGTATAACCCTGTCTTCGCAAACTCGATGCAGCAAATGGGCGCGCTCGGTTTCTCGCACGAGCAGACCGTCGGCCTTTACAACAGCATGGCGACGCAGCAGGCCGCGCAGCTCGGCGTGAACGACATGTTCTATATCTCGGCGGGAATTTTCGTCGCGCTGATCGCGCTGATCTGGATCACCCGGCCCGAGCGTTCGGGCGGCGGAGATTCGGCGGCGGCGGCTTCGGCGGCGCACTGATCGACGTTTCGCTTGTAGAAGAAAAAGAGCCCGGTTCAATCGAACCGGGCTCTTTTTTTATTGCGCTGTGACGATCAGCCGCTCGGGCGCCAACACCCCTTCGCCCGCCCGCGCCACACCGAGCAAGCGGCCGCTCTCTTGCGCATAGACGCGCACGCGGCCTTCTTCGAGGCGGGTTTTCACGATGTCCGCGAGCCGCAAGCGCTGGCCGTGAAGGAAGCGCTGCGTCGCTTCGTCATTCAGTTGAATCGCGGGAAAGGTGGACAGGAGCGCATCGACGGGTTGAAGCCGTTCATCGCGCTCCGCTTCGCTCAGATTCGCGAGTTCATCCAGCGTCACCGCGTGTTCGAGCGTCAACGTGCCGACGCCCGTGCGTCGCAGCGCCGTCAGATGCGCGCCGCAACCGAGCGCTTCGCCGATATCTTCCGCCAGCGTGCGCACATACGTGCCCTTACTGCACGTAACACGAAAGGTGACGAATGGCAGCGCGCATGCGACCGGCTCCAAAGCGTGAATGGTGACCTGGCGACCTTCGCGTTCCACCGTCTGCCCCGCGCGCGCGTATTCGTAGAGCGGCTTGCCGTCGCGTTTCAAGGCGGAGTACATCGGCGGGACCTGCACGATGTCGCCCAGAAACTTCGTCATCGCCGCGAAAACCGCCGCTTCGTCGCACGTCACGTCGCGCGTGTCGATGGCCTCGCCTTCGGCATCGCCCGTCGTCGTGCGGATGCCAAGCCGCATCGTCGCTTCGTAGGTCTTGTCGGCTTCGAGCAGATCCTGCGAAAACTTCGTCGCCTCGCCGAAGCACAGCGGCAGCAGGCCAGTCGCGAGCGGATCGAGCGTGCCCGTGTGGCCCGCCTTCTTCGCAAGATAAATCCGCTTGGCCTTGATGAGCGCATCGTTGCTCGACAGCCCGAGCGGCTTGTCCAGCAGCAGCACGCCATCCAGCGCGCGGCGCGGAATTTTCGGCCGCGCCTCGTTCTTCGAACCGCTCATCGTTCAGGCGCCTTCCTGACCGTCGTCCGCGTCCTTCGCGCGCGAGGCGTTCGCCTCGTCAATCAGGCGCGACATCTCGACGGCCTTCTCGATCGTCTGGTCATAGTGGAAATGCAGCGTCGGCACCGTGTGGATATGCAGGCGCTTGAACAGCATATTGTGCAAATGTCCCGCCGCGTGATTGAGCCCTTGCTCGGTCTGCTTCGGGTCGCCCGTCAGCGTCGTGAAATAGATCTTTGCGTGTGCGTAGTCGGGCGTGAGCTCGACGCTCTGAATCGTCACGAGACCCACGCGCGGGTCTTTGACCTCGCGCATGAGTTCCGAAAGATCGCGCTGGATCTGATCCGCAATCTGCACGTTGCGGTTCGCGGATGTCCGTCTTTTAGCCATGATGTCGTTTCCGTATTTCTTTTTCCGCCGCCTCAAGTAAAAAGGGCGGAGCGAGCCGCCAGGCTCACCCCGCCCTTTTATAAGCGGCTAGCGCATTACAGCGTGCGGGCCACTTCCGTCACTTCGAAGACTTCGAACTGATCGCCTTCGACGATGTCGCTGAAGTTCTTGATCGACATACCGCACTCGAAGCCCTGACGCACTTCCTTGACGTCGTCCTTGAAGCGCTTGAGCGAATCGAGTTCGCCGGTGTGGATCACGACGTTGTTGCGGATCACGCGCACCGACGAGGAGCGCTTGACAACACCGTCCGTCACCATACAACCCGCGATCAGGCCGACCTTCGGCACGCGGATCACCTGACGCACCTCGACCATGCCCGTCACCGTCTCGCGCTTCTCCGGCGCGAGCATGCCGGACATCGCCGCCTTCACCTCATCCACTGCGTCGTAGATGATGTTGTAGTAGCGGATGTCGATGCCGTTCGACTCGGCCAGCTTGCGGGCTTGCGCATCCGCACGCGTGTTGAAGCCGATGATGACCGCCTTCGACGCCGTTGCCAGGTTGACGTCCGATTCGCTGATCGCGCCGACCGCGCTGTGCACGATCTGCACGCGCACTTCGTTGGTCGACAGCTTCTGCAGCGACTGAACCAACGCTTCCTGCGAACCCTGCACGTCCGCCTTGACGATGAGCGGCAGGTTCTGCACTTCGCCTTCGCCCATCTGCTCGAGCATGTTCTCGAGCTTGGCGGCCTGCTGCTTGGCCAGCTTGACGTCGCGGAACTTGCCCTGACGGAACAGCGCGATTTCGCGCGCCTTGCGCTCGTCCGGCAGCACGATGACTTCCTCGCCCGCCGCCGGCACTTCCGACAGACCCTGGATTTCCACCGGGATCGACGGACCGGCCGACTTCGTCGGCTTGCCGGTTTCGTCCAGCATCGCACGAACGCGGCCGTAGGCGCTGCCCGCGAGAACCACGTCGCCGCGGTTCAATGTGCCCGACTGCACCAGAATGGTCGCGACCGGACCCTTGCCCTTGTCGAGCTTGGCTTCGATCACGAGGCCCTTGGCGCCGGCGTCGACCGGTGCGGTCAGTTCCATCACTTCGGCCTGCAGCGACACGTTTTCCAGGAGGTCGTCGATGCCCTTGCCGGTCTTGGCCGACACTTCGAGGAACGGCGAATCGCCGCCGTACTCTTCCGGCACCACGCCTTCGGCGACCAGTTCCTGCTTCACGCGATCCGGATTGGCATCCGGCTTGTCGATCTTGTTGATCGCGACGACGATCGGCACGCCGCCCGCCTTCGCGTGGGCGATCGCTTCCTTCGTCTGCGGCATCACGCCGTCATCCGCCGCGACCACCAGAATAACGATGTCGGTCGCCTTCGCACCGCGCGCACGCATGGCCGTAAAGGCTTCGTGACCCGGCGTGTCGAGGAAGGTGATGACGCCACGCGGCGTTTCGACGTGATACGCGCCGATATGCTGCGTGATGCCGCCCGCTTCGCCCGCCGCCACTTTCGCGCGACGGATGTAGTCGAGCAGCGAGGTCTTGCCGTGGTCGACGTGACCCATGACGGTGACGACCGGCGGGCGCGGCAGCTTCTCGGCCGTGTCCTCGGTGGCTTCGCCTTCGACGAGCAGCGCTTCCGGATCGTCCAGCTTCGCCGCGACCGCGCGATGCCCCAGTTCCTCGACGACGATCATCGCCGTTTCCTGGTCCAGCACCTGGTTGATCGTGACCATCTGGCCGAGCTTCATCATCACCTTGATGACTTCCGAAGCCTTCACCGACATCTTGTGCGCGAGGTCCGCCACCGAAATGGTTTCCGGTACGTGCACTTCACGGATGATCGGCTCGGTCGGCGCCTGGAACGTGGTCTGTTCCTGATGCTTGCCGCGTCCCTTCGGACCGCCGCGCCAGCCGCGATCGACGCCGCCGCTCGAATCGCCGCGAGTCTTCATGCCGCGGCGCTTCGATGCGTCGTCCTGCTGCCAGCCGCCCTTGCCCGCCTTCTTCTTGTCGGCGGCGCCTGCCGGAGCCGTCGATGCGGGCGTCGCCGCGCCGCCTGCAGCCGGCTTCTTCGCCGCCGCGGGACGTGCCGCCTGCGCGCCTTCCGGCTTCGCGGGCTTGTGCAGCGTGCCCTTCGCTTCGGCGGCCTTCGCCGCTTCCGCTGGCTTCGGTGCGGGCGCGGGTTCCGGCGCCTTCACCTGCGCCTTGCGCGGGGTGTTCATCATTTCGCGGATCGCGCGTGCTTCGGCTTCCGCAGCCGCACGGCGCTTCGCGATGGCTTCCTGCTCCAGACGCGCCTTTTCGGCCTTCGCCTTCGCGTCTTCTTCCGCCTTCTTCGCGGCTTCACGCTGAGCAGCGCGCTCGCTTGCAGCCTTTTCTTCCGCTGCCTTTTCGGCGGCCGCGCGCTGAGCGGAATCGTCCGGCTTCGGTTCCGGCTTCACTTCGACTGCCGGCTGCGTACGCGCTTCCTGACGCGCGGACTGCGCCGCACGCGAAATCTCCGCCGCCTGAGCCGCAGCCGCCGCCCGGCGCGCTGCTTCCTCTTCCTGCTTCTTGCGCTCGGCTTCCGCCGCTTCCTCGCGGGCGCGGCGCTCGGCTTCCTCGCGTTCGAGCTTCGCCTGCTGCTCCTTCAGCTCGCGCTCTTCGCGCTCGAGCTGCTCGGCGGCATGACGCGCTTCTTCCTCGCGGCGCTGCAGTTCGGCCTCGTCGACTTCCGGCTCTTCGACGTGGTTCGCCGCTGCCTCGGCCTGCTCGGCGCCGGCTTCGTCACGTTTCACGAAAACACGCTTCTTGCGCACCTCGACCTGAATGGTGCGAGCTTTACCCGTTGCGTCGGACTGCTTGATTTCCGACGTATGCCGGCGGGTCAAAGTGATCTTGCGCTTGTCGGCGTCGGCGGAACCGTGCGACTTGCGCAAATGATCGAGCAGACGCGCCTTGTCCGTTTCGGACAGGTCGTCATTCGCGCTCGCTTTCTGGACGCCAGCCGCCTGCAACTGCTCGAGCAGGACGCCCGCAGGCATTTTGAGTTCCGCGGCAAATTGGGCTACGTTGTTACTCGCCATTCATTCCTCTTGATGCAAGGACAGATCCTTGCGGTTAGATCGGGGTCACGCGGCCAGACAGGCCGCCAAATATCAGTGCGCCATGGTCATTTCTCACTGGAACCAGTGTTCACGTGCTTTCATGATCAACGCCTTAGCGGCATCCTCTTCCATACCGGTCATTTCGACCAGTTCATCAACTGCCAGCTCCGCGAGATCGTCGCGGGTCTGAATCTGGTGCTCCGCGAGCTTTGCGAGCAGCTCGTTGTCCATGCCGTCGAGACTCTTCAGATCGAGCGCGACGCCTTCCACTTTCTCTTCGTTTGCGATCGCCATCGTGAGCAGCGCGTCGCGCGAGCGGTTGCGCAGCTCGTGCACCGTGTCTTCGTCGAAGGCTTCGATTTCGAGCATTTCGTTGAGCGGTACATAGGCGATTTCTTCGAGGCTCGTGAAGCCTTCGTCGATCAGGATGTCGGCGACTTCCTCGTCCACATCCAGACGCGCCATGAACAGGTCGCGCAACTTGCCACGCTCTTCGTTCTGCTTCAACGCCGACTCGTCCGGCGTCATGATATTGATTTGCCAGCCGGTGAGTTCGCTCGCGAGCCTCACGTTCTGGCCGGCACGGCCGATGGCGACGGCGAGCTCGTTCTCGTCCACGACGACGTCCATCGAGTGCTTTTCTTCATCGACGACGATCGACTGGACGGCTGCCGGCGCGAGGGCGCCGATCACGAACTGCGCGGGATCTTCCGACCATAGCACGATGTCGACGTTCTCGCCACCGAGCTCGTTGCGCACCGCCTGCACGCGCGAACCGCGGATGCCGACGCAAGTGCCGATCGGGTCGATGCGCTTGTCGTAGGCGATCACCCCGATTTTCGCACGCACGCCGGGATCGCGCGCGGCCGCCTTGATTTCCAGGAGACCTTGCTCGATTTCCGGCACTTCCAGTTCGAACAGCTTCATCAGGAACTCGGGCGCGGTGCGCGAGAGTTCGATCTGCGGACCGCGCGCGGTGCGATCGACCTTCGCGATGTACGCACGCACGCGGTCGCCCACGCGCAGGTTTTCCTTCGGAATCAGCTGGTCGCGGCGCAGCAGCGCTTCCACGCGTCCCGACTCGACGATGAAATTGCCCTTGTCCAGGCGCTTCACCGAGCCGGTCATGATCTTTTCGCCGCGCTCGAGGAAGTCGTTCAGGATCTGCTCGCGCTCGGCGTCGCGCACCTTCTGCAGAATGACCTGCTTGGCCGCCTGCGCGCCGATGCGGCCGAATTCGATCGACGGAATCGGCTCCTCGATGAAGTCGTCCACTTCCGCGTCGGGCTTCTGTTCCTTCGCTTCGAACAACAGGATTTCCTGATCCGGCTCCTGCAGGCCAGCCTCGTCCGGCACGACACGCCAGCGGCGGAAGGTTTCATGCTCGCCGCTCTCACGGTCGATGGCGACGCGGATATCCACGTCTTCTTCGAAGAGCTTCTTCGTTGCGGAAGCAAGCGCAGCTTCCAGCGCTGCGTACACGACGTCCTTGTTGACGTTCTTTTCGCGTGCCAGCGCATCCGCCAGCATCAATACTTCGCGACTCATTGTTTGCGGCTCCTAAAATCAACCTTGGGAACGAGACGTGCCTTATCGAGGTCCGCGAGCGTGAAATCGAGCATCGCTGCGCCGTCCTTCCCTTCAAATTCCAATCCGATCTTTTCGCCGTCCGGCGCGTGCAGGATGCCCCGGAACGACTTGCGCCCGTCGAGCGGCTTTTTCAACGTGATGGAGACTTCGCTCCCCGCGAAGCGCTCGAAATCCGCCAGTTTCTTGAGCGGACGGTCGAGCCCCGGCGACGATACTTCGAGCCGGTCGTAATCGATGTTCTCGACTTCGAGCAAGTATTGGAGCTGGCGCGTGACCTTCTCGCAGTCTTCGATGGCGATACCAGCCGGCTGGTCGATATATATACGCAGCATGCCGCCTCCCGAACGCTCGAGATCGACAAGCTCGTAGCCAAGGCCCGAGACCGTGGTTTCTATCAATTCCGTCAGTTGCACAGTAACTCCAAGGTGTTTCGCGCGCTCCACGCCAAAACACCTGCGGGCGAGCGCCTTCATGCGGGCGCGCACCCCTGCTCCCGAGATGCCGAACCGAATAGCCAAAAAAAAATGGGCGCAACGCCCATCATCTTCAACCGAGGTCGCACCCGGGCAGCCAAAAAAACTACGTGCCCAGCGACTTCATGATTTTAGCCATTTTTCGGGATAAACGCAAACGTAACGCGCTCTTTCGGCCCTGTTGAGCCCGATTTCACGTCGATTCGTCTCCGCGATCCCACAGGGCGAAGCGCATGTTTTTCGTCGCCGGATGCCGGGCGATGCTTCGCACCCGGTTACCGGCGACGTCTTAGCATTTCTTTGCGCTTCCCGTGCTCAGCGGCCGCGCGAGCGATTGCGCGCGCCCCGGCCGGCACCGCCGCCCGCCTTGCCCGGTCCCGCGCCCTGCTGCGCACCGCCCTGGCGATTGCCGCGCGGGGCATTGCCGCCTGCCGGGCGCTTGCCCGCGCCAGCCATGCCTTGCGCTGCGCCTTGCGGACGCGCGCCGCGCGGACCCGGCCGGCCGCCGTTCCCACGATTGCCGTTCGGCTCGTTGCCGACATGGTTGCCGTTCGGCTCGCGGCCACCGCGACGGCCCATGCCGCCCGCGTTGCCCGCGTTGCCGCCGAATCCGCCCATGCCGCCGAGTCCGAAGCCACCGGCCGTGCCGCCCGGCGGACCGCGGCGGCCGCCGCGTCCCGGCGTCTGCTGCTGCGTCATACGCGAGTGCGAACTCAGCACCGGCTCGCGCGTGATGAAGCCCATCGAGGTCTGCATCGGATCGGGTTGCACGCGTGGCGCGGCGCTCCGTCCGCCCTTCTCGGCCGCGGGCAGCTTCAGGCCGACCGACTCCATCAGGCTGCGCACCTGATTGTCTTCGAGCTCCTCCCAGCGGCCGCGCTTCAGGCCACGCGGCAGCGCAATCGGGCCATGACGCGTACGGATCAGGCGGCTCACCATCAGACCCGCCGCCTCGAACATGCGGCGCACTTCACGATTGCGGCCTTCGGCCAGCGCGACGTGATACCAGTGATTCGTGCCTTCGCCGCCACCATCCTGGATGCGCAGGAAGTTGGCGGGACCGTCGTCGAGCTCGACGCCCTTCAGCAGCTTCTGCTTCATCGCCTCCGACAACTGCCCGACGACGCGCACCGCATATTCACGCTCGACGCTGTAGCGCGGATGCATGAAGCGGTTCGCCAGATCGCCCGAGGTCGTGAGCAGCAACAGGCCTTCCGTGTTGAAGTCGAGACGGCCGACGGCCAGCCACTTGGCGGTTTTCATCGACGGCAGCTTGTCGAACACGGACGGACGGCCTTCCGGGTCCGCGTGGCTGACGATCTCGCCCGTCGGCTTGTGATACAGCAGGATGCGCGGCGGCTTGCTCGCGAGCTTGCGCCTGACCGGCTTGCCGTTGATGCGCACCTGATCGGTCGGCATGATGCGCTGGCCGATGTGCGCCGGCTCGCCGTTCACCGACACGCGGCCGGCGATGATCAGTTCTTCCATGTCGCGGCGCGAGCCCATGCCCGCGTCGGCGAGCACCTTGTGCAGCTTCGGTGCGTCGTCGTCCGGCTCCAGCACGCGTTTTTGCTGCGGGGCGTTGCGGCCACGTCGCAGCATCGGCGCGCGCACGCCGCCCGAACCGTTGTCGGCGTCGAAGGCCGGCGAGGTCACGTAGGCGAACACGTCGTCGACGGCGGCAGCGGCCGCACTTTCGACCGTCGCGGGACCACCCGCGTCGTTACGCTTGCCGCGCTTTTGCTGCGGCGGGTTCTTGCGCCGGCCGCCTTCGCGGGGCGCGGGCGCGGCAGCCTGCACGGGCGCTTCATCCGCTGCTTCGGCACTGGCCTCGCCAGCCTCGGCGCGCGCGTTCTTGCGAGCACGCGGATTCGCGCCTTCGCTCCTGCGCGGCTTCGCGCCGGGTTCCTTGCGCGGCGCGCGCGCCGGCGCGGCGACGACGCCATCGGACGGTGTCTCGTCCTCGGCGCCCGGCGCGTCCGGCGTCGCTTCGCCGCCCTTGGTCTTCGCGACAGCGCGACGCCGTGCGATCAGGCTGCGCGGCCCGCGGCGCAGTCCTCGGCGCGGACGGTCGTCGCCCTCGCCGCCTTCATCGGCGCGCTCGGTGCGCGTGCGTTCGCCGGCGTCGGCCGACTCAGGTGCGTCCGCGGCGTGCGCGGGGCGCGCGGATTCAGGCGAATCGCTGTCGTGGGAGTGTGTCAAAACAACCTCAAATGTCGAATCGCGCGCCCGTCGCGGGCGCGTCAAAAAATCCGCTGATCGGTCCGGCTGGTCGTCTCGAAATGATCTTTTTGGAGAGCCGGGTTACCAGATCAGGGGCCATGCAATTTGCATCAGGCGCGGCGCGCCTTCGGTTCTTCGGAGTCGTCGTCCAGTTCGGCGTCGTTCGATGGACTCGCGTCTTGTTGCTCTTCATGCGGCATCGACGCGGGTGCGTCGTGCGTGGTGCTCAACGGCTGCGCGTGAATCTCCACGGGCGATGCGGCGCGCTCGTCCAGCGCATCCGCATGTTCCGTTCCGAGACTTTCCTGCTGTTCTTCTGTCTGTTCGTGCTCCGCCGAGACGCCGGCCGCGCTCTCATCGCTGCCGGATGTTTCGGTTTCGACGGTTTGCGCCGATTCCACCGCTTCAACGGCGTTGACCGGCGCCACGGCCTCGTGTTCCCCGTCATTCGACGCTTGCGGCGCGTCCCCGGCGATGCTGTCGGGGAATTCGATCGAATGCTGCGCGAGCAGCGTTGCCTCGAGTTGCGCCGCCGGATTATCCAGCGCGGGCAGTTCGTCGAGCGCGGACAGGCCGAGGTCGTCGAGAAACTGTTTGGTCGTTGCGTACAGCGCCGGGCGGCCCGGCACGTCGCGATGACCGATCACCTCGATCCAGCCACGGTCTTCCAGCTGCTTAACGACCTGCGTGTTCACCGTCACGCCGCGAATCTCTTCGATATCGCCCCGCGTCACCGGCTGCCGATACGCAATGATCGCCAGCGTTTCGAGTACGGCCCGCGAATACTTGGGCGGCTTTTCCGGGTGCAGCCGATCGAGATAGGCCCGCATGGCGGGCTTGCTCTGAAAACGCCAGCCCGAGGCGAGCGCCACGAGTTCGACACCGCGTCCCGACCAGTCGGCCTTGAGCGCTTCGAGCAACGTGCGAACGGTATCCGCCGAAATGTCGTCGGCGAACAGCTTGCGCAATTCATTCAGCCTCAACGGTTCCTGCGCGCAAATCAAAGCAGTCTCGAGGACGATCTTCGCCTCTTGGGTATTCATGCAGCTTGGGTCAACCCTGTATGGTCAATGATTCAATTCAAAATCGGGCTTGCGCAGGACCGAACGCCACCACATTGGTGCGAACGATAAAGCTGGACGCGGAGTTTCAAGACGCGCTCGCCCGATTGTAATCGGTCATATTGATTGGGAGCACGCACCGGGGAGAGGCGATATCGGGCGATCGATGAGCGAACGCCGGGCCATCCCAGCCGGACGAGGTGGCGCTTTCCTAGGCGAAAGCGCGTGACTGAGCGCCATATTACGCAAAAACAACCGGTGCGTAAAGGTGATCGCTTCATCCTCGGCCGAACTCACTCGACGCCACGACACAGTTCAGGCGACGGCGCGCGCCGCCAGGAAACGCTGCAGGCGCGCGACGCCCACGTCGAGGCGCGCGGGATCGCATGCGTAGCACCAGCGCACGAAACCTTCGCCCTCCGGTCCGAACGCGCTGCCCGGCGCAAGCCCGAGACCGGCTTCGCGCACGAGCGACTTGCACAATTCGAGACTGCTGCGCGCGCCGGGCAGCGAGAAGAACAGGTACATCGCGCCGTCGGGCGCACGGACGTCGACACCTTCGATCGCCTGCAGAGCCTTCACCAGATGATCGCGACTCGCGCGCAGATCCGCGACGAGCGCCTGAGTGAAGCTTTCGCCCTCTTCCACCGCGACAACGCCCGCCTGCTGGACGAACGACGGCGCGCATGAGGTGTTGTACTCCACGAGCTTGCCGAGATCGTCCATCAACTGCGTCGGCGCAACGAGCCAGCCGAGCCGCCAGCCGGTCATCAGCCAGGCCTTCGAGAACGAATTCACCGCGATCACGCGCTCGTCGCGCGCGGCGAGATCGAGAAACGAAGGTGCGACGTGCGCGCCGTCGCCGTAATACAGACGCTCGTAGACTTCGTCCGCGACGATCCAGATACCGTGCCGGCGGCAATGCTCCAGCACGGTGCGTTGCTGCTCGCGCGACATCGTCCAGCCGGTCGGGTTGTTCGGCGAGTTGATCATCAGCATGCGCGTGCCCGGCGTGAGCGCCGCGAGCAAGCGGTCGAGATCGAGCGTCCAGCCGCGCGTGTCGTAGGTCAGCGAGACCGTGTCGACACGCGCGCCGAGAATCTTCGGGATCTCGACGAGATTCGGCCAGAGCGGCGTCACCGCGACGACCCGATCGCCGGCGCCGGCCACCAGTTGCGCCGCGAGCATCAGCGCATTCACGCCGGCGCTCGTCACGGCGATATGCGCGGGCGTCGTCGCGCCGTGCAGCGCGCTCACATAGCGGCTGAGCGACTCGCGCAACGGCGCGATGCCGAGATTGTGCGTGTAGAAGGTGGCGCCGTCGGCGAGCGCGCGGCTCGCGGCGTCGCGAATGAACTGCGGTGTCACGCGGTCCGATTCGCCGAACCAGAACGGCAGGACATCGGGCACGCCGAAGCCGGCATTCGCGACCTCGCGGATCTGCGACGGCCTCAACGCCCGCACGGCGTCGCGCGCATTCGGCGCACCGGATCCGTGCACGCCCGCCAGCTGACTCAATTCGCTGACCACCGCTCCTTCCGACTCACTCATCGCTCGCCCCGCCGTCTTGTCTAGATAATGAAGTCTAACGCGCGCGCCCACTTTTTCGAGATGACGGGCCGGCTTATCCGAGGTCTTCCGCACGCGACGGCAGCGACGCGATCAGCGACCAGACCGACTCCGCCGCCGGCGATAACGAACGATCGCGGCGGCGTACGAGTTCCACGGTCCGCTCGGCGCGCGGCTCGAGCGGCAACGCCACGAGCGACGAGTCCGCCGGCAGCGGCAGCGCGAGCCACGGCAGCACGCTCACGCCGACGCCCGCCTCCACGAGCCCGAACACCGTCGCCGAATGGCCGAGTTCCTGCACCACGCGCGCTTCGACGCCGTGCTCATGCATCACGGCATCGATGATCGGCCGGCTGCCGGATGCGTAGTCGAGCATGACGAGCCGCTCGCCCGCGAGCGCTTCCCATGGCACCGCAGCCTCGCGCCCGAGCGGATGGTCGCGCCGGGCGACGAGACAGAACGAGTCTGTCATCACGGGCTCGCCGTGCAGTTCGTCGGAGGAAAACGGGCCGATCACCACGCCGAAATCGACTTCGCCGGACTTCACCTTTCGCAGGACGTCGGACTGGACGTCATCGCGCAGACTCAGCGTGATCAGCGGAAACTGCCGCAGACACGTCGCGATCACGCGCGGCATCAGCCGGCATGCGATCGTGGGACTCGCCGCGACGATCACGCGCCCGCGGCGCTGCTCACCGAGATCGCGCACTTCGCGCAATGCTTCGTCGAGATCGGCCAGCAGACGCGACACGGTGCCGACGAGATTCACGCCCACATCGGTCAACTGCACCTCGCGAGTTGTCCGATCGATCAGCTTGAGACCGATTTCCCCTTCCAGCTCGCGCACGCAGCGGCTGACCGCCGACTGGGTCAGGCCGATCTCATCGCCCGCGCGACTGAAGCTGCGCAGTCTCGATACCTCGATGAAGACGCGCAGTTGTCGCAACGTCACGTTCAATGGCGCGGTCATTCCGAATGCTCATCAATATGCCTGTTTCATGCGCAATTATAACGGCCATTGGTGTGATCTCATGCGCGAACGTACGTTTCGCTGCGGTGCAGCAAATTGCCAGAACGCACGCTGGCTGGGCCTATTGCACTTGATTGGTGATTGTCCCGATTTCTTAATCAGTCTGTTTCGGGTCTGATACGGGCCATGCTGACATCGCGTCAGCCTACTGCCATGCGGGTTTCCCGGATTTCGCGACACGCATGGCACGGTTCTCGCATTTCATTGCGCACAGAGGTCGGAGCCATACGCGGGGACATCGAGCATCGTTTTCGCCGCCACCGCTCCGTCCTTCCCAGGCATTCGTTCATCGGATTCCGCCCAGAGTGCGCGGCGCGGGGCAGCGCACCGGGGGTTAGCTTCGCTGAGGTGAGATATGGTGCTGTTCGACGATTTGAGAGATAACGAGTGGGCGCTGGTTGAGGCGTTGTTTTGTTCCGAGCCGGCGCGTAGCGAACGGCGTGGACGTCCGCGCGTCGAAGCGCGAGCCGTGGTCAACGCGGTTTTGTGGGTGCTCTCCACCGGCGAAGGCTGGTCGAAGCTGCCCGGACGGTATCCGTCCCCGCCGACCTGCCGTCGCCGCTTCGATGAATGGCAAGCGGACGGTACGCTGGCCGAGATCGTAAAGCGCCTCTCCGGCAACGGCCGTGAAGTGTCGCTGCGCGGACGCATCGGTTCGAGCGCTGCCAAACCGCCGGCGCCGCCGAGCCGCGATCGCCTGCGCGGCGCGTTCTGGACGAATCCGGAATCGTGGCGCGCTCCGGCCAAGATGGCCTGAGCGGTCCTGGCTTTCACCGCGAGGCCGGCATGTGCCGGCTTCAGCCAGACGTTTCGACGCTCGCGCGGGCCACGGCCTGCGCGAAGTCCGATCCCTTCCGACGGCGTAGCACAGTCGCACGCCTCGCGTCCTCGACGAAACAACTCTTTACTATTCCTTACAGCGTTACGGCGGCTCGCAGCATAGCTTGGTGAATGATCGAACAAGTCTCGTTAAGGCTTCGAGGATTTCACCATGAAGGCATCGACTCTGCTCGTGAATGGCGCATTCGTCGCGCTGACGAGCACTGCGGCGATGAGTCAGGCGCAGCCCCCGCCGCCAGCATCCGATTTCCATGTAAGCACGAAGGCTTCCATGGCTGCGTCGCAGAACGCCGGGCGCGGTCGCGATGTCACGCCACCCGCGCCGCGTGGCGATCTGCGGGGCGACATCGCGAGCAACGTGCGCGCACGCCCGGACTCGGAGCACGAGCCGCGCTCGCAACATCGTTGAGTTCGCTTGCACGATCATGCGCGCTTCGCGGAACCACTTCGACGCGCGTCAGTCAGACCCCATGCCATGAACACCGCATGGCAACAGTGAGATCCGGTCTGCCCGTGTCGTTCGCGATACGGGCACTTTTTTTCGACTTAAGTTTCGACTGAAGGCCAAGTGTCGGGTTTTTCGTCCGACGACGACGCTCCCTCGACTCATGCGTCGACCATCGACCGCCGCAGCCGGGCCAGGCAGTGCTAGACTCGCGCCTCCAGAACCGCTTCCTGACCACCGAACGTGTAACGCTCCGCACGGCGCAAGTCCCAGTCGCTCGTGCGCTCGTCGCGCGAAAGGCGTGAGAATTCGTGCTTGCCACGCTCGGTGACGACGGCGACATCGACCGGTGCATGGAATCCGGGCGCAGGCGCCACGGTGCGCTGCCGGGCGAGTTCGAGCAATCCGAGCGCGCGCAAGAGATCGAAAACCTTTGGGCGTTTGGCCCAGGGAACCTGACGATACTGCGCCCGGCGAAGTGCTTCGAGTACAACTTCGTTGGAATACGTGGTCATCTCGTTCTTTCTTCCTGTGCAGCCATGACGACGCTCGTGACGGTCGCAAGACGGTCCGCGACGTCGACTAAACGCGGCGCGCCGAATTTCATCTGCGAGGAACGACTCGCAGCCGAATGTTTGGCCGCCGCTTGCGTTAGGTGCTGCTTTCTATTACAAGCCCCCGTTGAGAGCGCGCTAATCACGCGCTTTGCTGCGACATCCGCCGATGCGTTCCGAAGTACGCGATGACGGAACGAATTGTCCTCAAACCAATACGTTACCCCAATCAAATTGGTTCTATTCACTTTATTGCTGCTTTTTTTTGCATTATTTGCGCTATGGCGACGCCGCCGCATCCAGATCGCGATCCTCGTGGCAGCGCTCGCATGGGCAATCGGCGCGGGCTGGCTCGCCACGCCCCTGCTCGATCTCGCCCAGCACGGCTATCGTCATACCGACGTGCCGTCGTTCACGCCGCAAACCACGATCGTGCTGATGGGCGGCGGCACCGATCGCAGCGACTCGGGACTCGTTCCGAAGCCCAATGCGATGCGGCGCATCGCCGCCGTCGGGGCGCTGTATCGCGATTGCAGGGAAAGCGGCGCGTCGTGCAAGGTGATCCTGAGCGGCGGCGATCCGCAGCGCCACGGGCAGGCCGAAGCCGATAACTACGCGCCCTATGTGCTCGCGCAGGGCGTCGTCGCGGACGATCTCGTGCGCGAGAATCAGAGCCTCAACACTTACCAGAACGCGCGCAACGTCGCCGGAATTCTGGGGCCCGCAGATGACAACCGTTTGATCGTTGTCACATCCGCGTATCACATGCGTCGCTCGATCCGCGCCTTCGAGGCTTTCGGCTATGCGCCGGCGCCCTATGTGTCGGACGTGCGGCCAAATTACGTCACGTTCTTTCCGCGCATCCGGGGCTTCGCGAACAGCGAACTCGCCATGCACGAACTCGTCGGGCTAGCGCGCTTCGATGTGTACCGCTGGCTGCACCTCTACTAGCCGTGCGCGCCGGGACATGACGCGATGCTAAGCACTCTAAAATAATTCGACGATTGCGCGTCGTCATGCGCGGCCGCTTTCGGACGGACACACGACACACCGTTGCCCGATTCAGGGCTTATGATTCGGATTGTCTGATCGTCATTCGCGCGAGGTTCGCGGCTGACGGCCCGCAAAATAGCGGGAGCGATTTTTGCTCAGACCGAAGCGTCATTCCACCGGATCGGACAGACGATTCCCGGGTTCAACTGCCACTAGGAGGTAACAATGAAGAGAGTGTCCCTGGCTGTTCTGTTGTCCCTCAGCGCGCTCGCCACGGGCGCCTATGCCCAGAGCGATCAGGGCGTGACCATGAGCACCGATCCCGCGAAGATCGCCGACATCGAATCGCGCGCGCAAAACTTGCAGTCGCAGCAAGACAACATGCAAAACATGCACTCGCAGGCGCCTTCGCACAAGTCGATGCATCACAAGAAATCGCCCAAGCCGGCAGCCGGCTCGAGCCAATAAGCCTTCTTCGGTAAGGCACGGGGCCATTCACGCCGCCTTGAGTCGACGCATCGGCTCGAAGGCGGCGCGCATCTCGTTCTTTCGCTCGTCTTGCGCGGAGATCACGCGCGCTTGGCACGATGCGACACCCAGTCGCCGCTCTCGATGCGCGGCAGTCCGGCAACGGCCGCCGCCGCGACCGGATAGATCAGGCAATCTATCCGATCCTTCCTGCCCTCTACATCGACCTCCACATGCAGGCGATGCGAGCGGAACAGCCCTTCGACGCCCGGGTACACCTCTTCGATTTCATCGAGCACCGGCACGAGTGCGTCGTCGATGCGATAAACCTCGCCGCGAATCGGTGCGCCCGCTTCGTCGATCACGAGTCCCGGATAGGTGCCGAAGTCGAAGAGCCGCCCGTGAACATGCGCGGCGCCGATGCATTCCGGCAACGCGATGTCGTGCCGCCCGGCCGCGCGGTTGATATCGTTGACCTCGCCGGCACGCAGCGTGCCGTAGACAAAAACGTATTGCATCGAAAAACGTGCTCCTGTTGTCGAGTGGTCGAAAAGATAATCAACGGCAATTATGCGCGCGCAAAAATCGGGGCGCGCCCGGGCGAGCGCTTTCGGCTACCATCGGCGCGTGGCGCTCCACCAACCCCGGACGCCTGAGCACACTTTCAACTCAAGCGAACATGGCTACGTTTGTCGATTCGAGAACGTCGAGCGAGGAAGTCGAGCATCTCGACATTCCCCTTGAGCATTCGCCGACGCTCGATCATCCGATTCGCGTGCGGTCGCGCCCGGTCCCCTACGGCGTGCGCATCGCGCTGCATACGCACCCTTGGGCGCAGGTCGCATACACCTCGCGCGGCGTGTTGCGCGTCGCAACCGCCGATTCGACCTGGATGGTGCCGCCCTCGCGCGCGATCTGGGTGCCGCCCAACGTCACGCATGAAGTCGTGATCGTCGAGGACGCCTACCTCCGCACACTGTATGTCGATGCGAGCGTCGTGCCGGCCGGACTCGGCGCGTGCCGGGTCGTCGAAGTGTCGCCGCTCTTGCGCGAAGTCATCGCCGCGCTCGACGAAGAGACGATTTCCCGTCAGCGCGAGCGGCTGCTCGGCACGCTCGCGCTCGATGAAATCATCCGTTCGCAGCCGCTGCCGCTCTCCGTGCCGATGCCCAACGAAAAGCGTCTGCGCGCCCTGTGCAACGCCGTGCTGGCCGATCCGTCGCACTCGGATCTGGAGCGTTGGTCGTCGGAAGCGGGGGCGAGTTCGCGCACCATCGCGCGGCTATTCAGACGCGAACTCGGCGTGAGCTTTTCGCAGTGGCGCCAGCAGGCCGTCCTGGCGCGCGCCATTCCTTTGCTGAGCCAAGGCCGCCCGCTCGCGCAAGTCGCGCGCGAACTGGGCTATCAGAGCCAGAGCGCCTTCTCCGCGATGTTCCGTCGCGCATTCGGCGAGAGCCCGCGGGCATTTTTCGCGCGTGATGAGCGCGATACGCGCGACGTCGACGGCGCATAAGAGGCACGCGCTTGTCTCAGACGCGCCGCACCATGTGGCGGATCGCGCCAAGCTGCGCGAGACGCGGGCCGGCGGGACGATAGCCAAGGCGGGTGTAGAGATGGGCCGCCGGGTTATCGACGAACACGCGCAACTGACATTCGGCCAGCCCGCGCGCCCTCGCCCAGCGATGCGCGGTGTTGAGCAGGAACGTTCCGGCTCCGCGCCCGCGATAGCCCTGCGCAATCTGGACGTCGCGAATATGCAGGGAATTGTCTTCCTCGGTGACGCGCATGACGCCGATCGGGACGCCGTCCGCCTGCAGGATGAAGTTTTCGGACTCGCGCCAGCTGGAGAGAAAGAGATCGCCGCGCCACACGAGGTTATGACGCCGGTAATAGCCGACCATGTTGTCGTGCGTGAGCGCTTCGGCGAAGGCGAAATCCGCCATGGCCGCCTGGCGCAATTGATAGAGTGAGAGGTCTTCGGTCGGGTCGAGCATCGCACGGGCACGAGAACAAGTGCCTAAACACTAAGACAGTGCGAGCGGGCTGGCAATGGCCATTATTACGACTGGTGGCGGATCGAATGGGGCGACAGGAAATCGGCCCCGGCGAGCGGGCAAAAAAAATCCAGCCCGCAGGCTGGATTCTTTTCAACGATTTGGCGGAGCGGACGGGACTCGAACCCGCGACCCCCGGCGTGACAGGCCGGTATTCTAACCAACTGAACTACCGCTCCACTTCTTTTCATCGACCCGCAGTGTCACCTGCGAATCCTGCAGCGCTTTTTCTAGCAGCCGCCGATGTTCTGGCGTCCCCTAGGGGATTCGAACCCCTGTACTCACCGTGAAAGGGTGATGTCCTAGGCCTCTAGACGAAGGGGACTTCAACTTCTACACACCCTGCGGCGAAAAAAAACCGGCTCTCTTTAGCCGGAGTGTTCTTGCTCGCAAGTGCTGGCGGAGCGGACGGGACTCGAACCCGCGACCCCCGGCGTGACAGGCCGGTATTCTAACCAACTGAACTACCGCTCCACTTCTCTTCATCGACTCGCAATGTCACCTGCGAATCCTGCAGCGCTTTTTCTAGCAGCCGCCGATGTTTTGGCGTCCCCTAGGGGATTCGAACCCCTGTACTCACCGTGAAAGGGTGATGTCCTAGGCCTCTAGACGAAGGGGACAGAAACTTGTGATTCTGTCTTTACTACCATTTGCTTCGCTTACCGGCTCATTTACTTGCCGCCAATCAACGAAGACCGAAATTCTATACAACTTCGCGTTACTTGTGAAGTATTTTTTGCGACTTCCGTTTCCGGAGAACAAGCTTCGCACTACTCCAACTGTTCTTGGTGGAGGTAAGCGGGATCGAACCGCTGACCTCTTGCATGCCATGCAAGCGCTCTCCCAGCTGAGCTATACCCCCTTGCAGAACAGAAACGAGATTATATGGGGCGTTTTTGAAGTTGTAAATACCTTCTGACGAGTAAAGCGAAACTTTTTTGTCTCGCCCGACGCCGATGCGCGCAATGGATGACGCGCCGCCATCCATTGCGACACACTCAGCCCGCCGCCTTCTCCAGACGCTTCAACACGGCGTCGCGACCGAAGAGCATCAGGACCGCGTCGATCGACGGCGTATGCGTCGTGCCCGCGACGAGCAGGCGCACCGGCATCGCGAGTTGCGGCATCTTGAGCTTGTGCGCCGCAAGCGTCGCCTTGAGCGCCGCCGCGATCGCTTCCTTGCTCCATTCGACGTTCGTCAGCGCCGCACGCAGTTCGGCGATGGCCGGGCGCACGACATCGGTGACGTGCTGCGCGAAGGCGTCCGGATCGATGGCAGGCTCGCGATAGAACATCGCGGCGTTATCGGCGATCTCCTTCACCGTCGATGCGCGATCCTTAAGAAGCGCGATTGCCTGATCGAGCGGCGCGCCGCCGTCGATGGCCGCGGCATCGATGCCGGCCTGCAGCAGGAACGGCCTCGTCAGCTCCGCGAGCCGCGCGTTGTCCGCTTCCTTGATGTAATGCGCGTTGAGCCAGTTGAGCTTGTCGTGGTCGTACTGCGCGGGCGACTTGCCGAGATGTTCCAGATCGAACCATTCGACGAACTGCTCGCGCGAGAAAATCTCGGCATCGCCATGCGACCAGCCGAGGCGCGCGAGATAGTTCACCACCGCTTCGGGCAGATAGCCGTTGTCGCGATAGCCCGTCACGCTCATCGCGCCGTGGCGCTTGCTCATCTTCTCGCCCTGCTCGTTGAGCACGGTCGGCAGGTGCGCGTACACCGGCACTTCGCCGCCGAGCGCGCGCAGGATATTGATCTGGCGCGGCGTGTTGTTCACGTGATCGTCGCCGCGAATGACGTGGGTGATTTTCATGTCGAGATCGTCGACGACCACGCAGAAGTTATAGGTCGGCGTGCCGTCGGGACGCGCGATCACGAGATCGTCGAGTTCCTCGTTCGAGATTTCGATGTGCCCCTTCACCGCGTCGTCCCAGGCGACCGCGCCCGTCAGCGGATTGCGAAAGCGCACGACCGGCTTCACGCCTTCCGGAACCGGCGGCAGCACCTTGCCCGGTTCGGGACGCCACGTGCCGTCGTAGCGCGGCTTTTCGCCCGCAGCGCGCTGGCGCTCGCGCAGCGCGTCGAGCTCTTCCGTCGACATGTAACAGTGGTACGCGAGGCCCTTCTCCATCATCTGCGCGACGACTTCGCGATACCGGTCCATGCGCTGCATCTGATAGAACGGGCCTTCGTCGAAATCGAGTCCGAGCCACGCCATGCCTTCGAGAATCGCATCGACCGAGGCATCGCTGGAGCGTTCGAGATCGGTGTCCTCGATGCGCAGCACGAAAGTGCCCTTCGTCTTGCGCGCGAACGCCCACGGATAGAGCGCGGAGCGGATGTTGCCGAGATGGATGAAGCCAGTCGGGCTCGGTGCGAAGCGTGTACGGACTTGGGTGGTCATTGCTGTTTACTCGATGAATGGCGGCGCGCGATCGCGCTCGAATCCCGCTCAAAATGAGACGAAATTATACTCGCCACCCGCTTTGCGCCGGTCCGCGCGCCTTTTGTTTTATGATGTGCGCGCTTTTCCCGATCTCCCGAAACGTCCGCACGGACGGACCCGCCCGGGGCTCGCCGCACCGCTGGAGCACAACTTGAATTCATCGTCATCCCGTCTTTCGCGCCGCGCGTTTTCGCTCGCGGCCGTATCGTCCGTTCTCGCCGCCTGCACGACCACGAGCGGCGGCGTCCCGGGCGGAGCCGCATCTGTCCCGCCAACGAAGACCGAGCCGCAGCAGCCGATGCGCATCGGCCTCGCGCTCGGCGGCGGCGCCGCGCGCGGCTTCGCGCATATCGGCGTGATCAAGGCGCTGGAGGCGCGTAACGTGCGCGTCGATCTCGTCGCGGGCACGAGCGCGGGTTCGGTGATCGCGGCGTTGTACGCATCGGGGATGAGCGGCATCGCGATCAACAAGCTCGCGCTGACGATGGACGAAGCCTCGATCAGCGACTGGGCGATGCCCTTTCGCACGCGCGGCATTCTGCAGGGCGTCGCGCTGCAGAACTACCTGAACAAGACACTCGACAACCGTCCGATCGAAAAGATGGCGAAGCCGCTCGGCATCGTCGCCACGGATCTGAAGAGCGGTCAACCGATTCTTTTCCAGCGCGGCAACACGGGCGTCGCGGTGCGGGCGTCGTGCAGCGTGCCGTCGATTTTCGAACCGGTGAAAATCGGCGATCGCGAGTATGTCGACGGCGGCCTCGTGAGTCCGGTGCCGGCGGCGTTCGCGCACAAGATGGGCGCCGACTTCGTGATCGCGGTCGATATCTCGGCGCGGCCGGAAAGCGGACTCACTTCCAGTTCGTTCGACGTGTTGATGCAAACCTTCACGATCATGGGCCAGACCATCAAGGCCTATGAACTCGACAAATACGCGAACGCGGTGATCCGCCCGAATCTCAACGCGATGAGCAGCGGCGATTTCAGCCAGCGCAACGCGTCGATTCTGGCGGGCGAGGAAGCGGTCGCCAAAATATGGCCGACGCTGCAGCGCCAGCTTGCGGAGCGCGGTGCGCGGGTCTGATCCGCTTCTTCCTGCGCCAGATGCGACGAGGCCACGCAACATCGCGTGGCCTCGTTTTTTTGAAGCGTCTCGCACTAGCGCAGCGACTTGACCTTGTCGGCCGTCACGTCGCCGGGCTGTCCACCCCACGTCACGCGAAGATAATTCGCGAGTTGCGCGATCTGTTCATCGCCATAGGTCTGGGCGAAACCCGGCATCGCCTGCATGTTTTCCACGCCCGGAAAACGCTGCGCCTCGATGCCGTCGAGCATCGACACGACGAGATTGCGCGGATCGGCCTGGCGCAAGGTCGAGTTGCCGTCCATCGCCACCGCGACGTGCGGCTTGCCCTGACCGTCGATTCCGTGGCAGCCCGCGCATGAATTGAGATAGAGACTGCGAGCTGCGATGAATTGCGCCGCGTCATCGCGCGTCACGGCGAGCGGCGCGGGTTCGGGCGGCGCGTCGCCGAGCAGATACGTCGCGAGCGCGCGTAAGTCCTCGCTGCTCAAATGCTGCGTGCTCAGATAGACCACGGGATGCATTTCGCCGAATGCGGAGCCTTGCTTCGCCACGCCGGTTGCGAAGAACGCCTGCAGATCCGCGCCGGTCCAGCCGCGCGCGGCGAGAGCGGCCGGCGTGATTTCCGGCGCGCCGATGCGCCCGAGCGCGCCGCCCTGCAAGGTCTTCGCATCCTGCATCTGGCCGAACGCGCCGCGCGGCGTGTGGCATTCCGCGCAATGGCCGAGCGCATTGGCCAGATAGCGCCCGCGCGTCCAGTCGGCGGATTGCCCCGACGATGCATCCGGCAGCGTGTCTTTCAGGAACAGCATGTCCCAGAGACGCACGGCGAAGCGCACGTTGTACGGAAAGCGGAGATCGGGTTCGATGCTCGGCACCGCTGCGGGCTTTTGCGTCATCAGGTACGCGTAGATCGCGTCGCTGTCCTCGCGCGACATTTGCCGATACGACGTGTAGGGCATCGCGGGATAGAGCTTGTGCTTCGGCGTCACGCCGTCATGCAGCGCGCCGTAGAAGTCGTCGGCGCTCCACATGCCGATGCCGTGCTTCGGATCAGGCGTGATGTTCGTGCCATAGAAGGTGCCGAATTGCGATTCGAGCTTCACGCCGCCCGCGAACGGCGCGCCGCCTGTGGCCGTGTGGCACGCGGCGCAATCGGCGGCGTGCGCGAGGTAGCGTCCGCGCGCGATCTGCTCGGGCGAGCCTTTCGGTGGCGTCGCCATATCATTGTGGCCGCCGCAACCGGCGAGCGCGAAGGATGCCGCCGCGAGCGGCGCAATGAGACGGGTCAGGATCGCTCTCATCATGCGGCGTCCTTCACGAGTCCGGGCGTGGCGAGCACGAGATCCTTCACCGCTTCGTAATAGCGCACGTAGCCGGTGCAGCGGCAGATGTGCTCGTTGAGCGCGTCCATGATCGTCGCTTCGATCTGGTCCTTCGCGATCGGCTCGCGCCTGAGCCTTTCGATCAGCACGGTCGCCGCGTTGACGAAACCCGGCGTGCAATAGCCGCACTGGAAACTAAAGTGCTCGAGGAACTTCTGCTGCACCGCCGACATTTCGACGACTTCACCCTGCTCGTTGCGCTTCGCATGGCCCTCGACCGTCCGCACGGTCTTGCCGTCGAAGAAATGCACGCCGTTGATGCACGTGCGCACTTCCTCGCTCGTGCCGTCGGCTTTGTCGACGATCACCACGCACGCGTGGCAGATGCCCTGACCGCAACCGAGACGCGAACCGGTGAGCCCGAGATATTCGTGCAGAAAATCGATCATCGGCAGCGCGGCGGGCACCTGCACCGGGCCGACCTTTTCGCCGTTGATCGTCATCGAGAGCGCGCGCGAGTCCATGCTCGCGGCGGATTGGATGGCCGTCATGCGAGCACCTCCTGAATGTTTTGCGGCGTCACCGGCAGATCGGTGAAGCGATGGCCGATCGCATGCGCGATCGCGTTGACGATGGCGCCGACCACCGGAATCATCACCACTTCGGCGATGCCTTTCGGCGGATCGGTTTCGGAAAGAGGCGGCAGCACTTCACCCGTCTGCCTCCACACGGCGACGTCGCGCGCGAGCGGCAGGTGATAGCGGTTGAAGTTCCAGGTGCCGTTGCCCGGACCGTCCTCGTAAAGCGGCAGATATTCGTGCAGCGCGTGGCCGATGCCCATCGCGAGGCCGCCCTGCAACTGGCCCGACACGAGCTGCGGCGCGATCTGATTGCCGCATTCCATGATCGAATGATGCGAAAGCAGTTTGACCTCGCCGCTCGACTCGCTCACGGCGAGTTCGACGAGCGTGCCAACCGCGCTGTAGTACGTGACCGTCGCGTTGTTGCGTTGCACGGGCGGGATGAAGACGCGCTTGCGGTCGAGCACCGTGTAGCCGTTGGCCGTGGTCTTCGGTTTGCCTGCGCCGAAGCGCACGGAGAGACCGTCGACCGGAATCCGCTCTGCGTCGCCCGCGATATCGAACTGCGCCTCGCTCCATTGCCAGCGATTGAACGTATGCACGGCCGCGCCCGTGACGAGCCCGAGTTCGTGCGCCTTCTTCGCGAGTTGCTCGAAGGCAAGCGGCTCGAGTCCGTCGGCGGACAGCTTGCCGTCCGTCCAGCGCGCGTCCTCGATGCGCACGACGAACGACGCCGCCTGACCGCCGCCGATGCCCTGCCCCCAGATCGCGCACGCCGCCGGCCAGATGCCGTGGCGGAAAAGCACGCGCGCCGCCTCATGCGTCGCGTGCGTGAAGTAGAACGCCGAGTTCGTCGCGCTCGCCGGCGACATGTACGACGGCGACCAGCGCGGATTCGCGCTCAGTCGATCCTGCTCGGCCTGCGACATGATGTACGGATCGCCGCTCGTAACGACCGGCAGATCCGTCCAGTCGATCGTCGCCATGCGGACGTCGGCGGCGGGCTTGCCGAGCCATTTCGCGCACGCGAGCGCCTGCGACGTCGACGCGCCGGTGCCGATCTCCGCGCCCGAGTGATGCAGTGCGATGCGGCCATCGGCGGTGAGTTCGACCTTCGCGAACGCGCTCTCCGCGCCCGTGCCGAAGTCCTTCTGCACGCATGCGAAACCGACGCCGTAGCGCTTGCCCGGATGCGCGGCTTCGTATTCGGCCTTGCGCTTCACGCGATCCGTCCAGAGCGGATGCGCCTGCGCACGCCGCAGCACCTCCTCTGCACGCATGGCGCCCGTCGGAATCGCGCCCTGCGTGTTTTTCATGCCGGTGCGCATGACGTTCTTCAGGCGCAAATCGATCGGATCGATGTCGAGCGTCTGCGCGATTTCGTCGATCATCATCTCGGTCGCCGCCATGCTCTGCAGCGTGCCGTAGCCACGCGCGGAGCCCGCGTCCACCGCGCGCGACGCGATCGCGGTGGCGGTCAGATCGCTCTTTGGAATGTAGTAGATGGACTGCGCCGCCGTTGCGCCCACCATCGCGACTGATGGCGAGAAGTTGCAGCGCCCGCCGCCGTTGGCGACGAAATCGCCCTTGAACGCCTGAATCAGCCCGGACTTCCGCTCGATCGCCATGCGATAGCGCATGTCGAACGCGTGCCGTTTGAGCGAGCTCTGGAACTGCTCGAAGCGATCGTTGGCGAGACGCACCGGGCGGCCATCGCCGTAAAGCGATGCGACGAGCCCGTAGAACGGCATGTTGTAGTGGTCCTTCGAACCGTAGCCGACCGTGTAGCACGGATGCAGGAACAGGTTCTTCACCGGGAAGCGCGACTTCGCCGTCATTTCGATCGCGCTTTCGGCCACTTCGTGCGGGCCTTGCGTCGGGATGACCATGTGCAGCGACTGGGTCGCCGCGTCGTACCAGCAATTCGCGTTGTCGGGTTCGAGTGCGGCCGTATCGACGGATTGCGTGCGATACGCGCGATCCACGACGAGCCATTCGGCCGGCGGATGATCGAGCGCGTCACCGATCGCGTTCGCATGGAATACGCCCTGCTCGTCGAGCTTGCCGTGCTCGGCGGCGCGCGCCCAGACCGGCGCGCGCTTCTTCATCATGTGCGGAAAGAGCGGCGAGTCCTTGAGGCTCGAAAACGTGTCGTCGTCGTAAGGCGTCTTTCCGCCGACACGCACGAAGCGGAACGCCGCCCACGGATCGCGCTCGATCGGGCCGGTCGTCGCGCCATAGCGGATCACGCCCTCGCGGAACTGAAGCTTGTCCTTGGCGAAGCGAAAACGCGCGAAATCGTGATAGATCAGGATCGCGACCGCCTGCCCGAGATACGCCGGCGTCTTGCCGGCAGGCAGCAGCATGTCGTCGCCATAGAACGCGGGGAATGCGATCTTGTCGCGCGCGAGATCGTCCGCCGTGACGATGCGATCGGGCGCGAGGCCGCCGTCGAGCATCGAGAGATCGAAACCCTCGTAGAGGCAGTCGGCGCGCGTCGTGCGCAGGATCAGCGCGTGCGCTTGCGCCTTCGGCCAGTGCGGCATGTCCGCCGCGCGGACGTCGCGCGCGAACACCTTCGCGCCCGTCACCTTCGCGATGCCGTCGATGCGAAACTTCGCGCCGCCGCTCGTCGCATCCCACTGAACCGGAGTCAGAATTTTCTCTTCGAACAACGCAGCGAACGCACGGCTGCCGAGCGGCGCAACGAACACCGACACGCCAGCGAGCGCACCCGCTTTCAGAAAACCGCGCCTCGACAGGCCGAGTTTTCCCATGTAATTCTCCCCAAGTGATCGCCAGCGGATGGTCCGCAGCGGGACCGCTGCCCGCCGCCAGGTGCGGCATTGTGAAATTTGTTTGCAATGCGAAGCATTGCCACGCGGGCGATGCCATTTTCGAGCGCGTGATTCCACGCGTCGGCAGTGGTTGCCGACGCGCAGCGGGCGCGATTTTAAGTCGCAGGGGAACGCGCAACAACACTCGCAACGTCAAGTTCTGTCAAACCCGAATTGCGTTGCAGATGCGTCGAATCGTGCGAATGAAAACAAAAACGGCGGCTCGCAATGAGCCGCCGTTTCCGGGATGAAGGCAGGACCGGGTCAGTAATCCGCGTCCTCGATCCACGCTGCCTGGATCGCCTCCAGAATCTTTTCGTTGGATTTTTCCGGATCGTCGTCGAAACCGTCCAGCTCCGTAATCCAGCGATGCAGGTCAGTGAAACGCACATATTGGGGATCGATATCCTGATGCGCGTCGGTGAGTGCCATCGCGATCTCCTGAGTATCTGTCCACTTCATGGGCGAGCCTCCTGTCAGTGATTTTCTTTGGCGTGATTGATGGAGTACCGCGGGATCTCGACCACCAGATCCTCGTCGGCAGGCACCATTGCCTGACATGATAACCGCGATGTCGGTTCGAGACCCCACGCTTTGTCGAGCAGATCGTCCTCGTCCTCCTCGGACGGCTCGAGCGCATTGAAGCCCTCCCGGATGATGACGTGGCAGGTCGTGCACGCGCACGATTTCTCGCAGGCATGCTCGATCTCGATGCCGTGTTCCAGCAGGTTGTCGCAGATGCTCTTGCCGAGGTCGGCGTCGATCACCGCGCCGTCCGGACAGAGCTCCACGTGAGGCAGCACAACAATTTGAGGCATGGGACTGGTTTTCCGTAAATGCTTGTTTGTTCGATAACCGCGCGATGATCAGACGTCGTCGAGCTTGCGGCCCGCGAGCGCGCGGCGGATGCTCTTGTTCATGCGGCGCGCGGCGAATTCGTCGGTGCCGGTCGCGAGCGCCTTGGTGGCGTCTTCGATCTTTTCGACCGAATCGCCGGTCGCGAGCGCCGCGAGTCCGGTCACGAGCGTGAGGATCTCTGCGCGCTCGTCGTCGTCGACCAGTTCGCCATCGGCTTCGAGCGCGGCGTGGGTCGCTTCGATGAGACGCTCGGCTTCCACCTGCGCCTCGCGCAACGCGCGCGCGTGCATGTCCGTCTCCGCCGTCTTGAAGCTCTCTTCGAGCATGCGCGCGACTTCGTCGTCGGCAAGACCGTACGACGGCTTCACCACCACCGACGCTTCCACGCCCGACATCTGCTCGCGCGCGAACACGGAAAGCAGCCCGTCCGCGTCCACCTGATAGGTCACACGAATGCGCGCGGCGCCGGCCGCCATCGGCGGAATGCCGCGCAGCTCGAAACGCGCGAGCGAGCGGCAGTCGGACACGAGCTCGCGTTCGCCCTGGACGACGTGAATCGCCATCGCGGTCTGACCGTCCTTGAAGGTCGTGAAATCCTGCGCGCGCGCGGTCGGAATCGTCGAATTGCGCGGGATGATCTTCTCGGTGAGGCCGCCCATCGTCTCGACGCCGAGCGACAGCGGAATCACGTCGAGCAGCAGCCAGTCATCGCCTTCGCCACGGCGGTTGCCGGCGAGCAGATCCGCCTGGATCGCGGCGCCGAGCGCGACGACCTGGTCCGGATCGAGATTGACGAGCGGCGGCTGACCGAAGAACGCCTCGACCGCGCGGCGGATCACCGGCATGCGCGTCGCGCCGCCGACGAGCACGACGCCCTTAATGTCCTTGGGTGCGACCTTCGCATCGCGCAATGCTTTCTTCGTCGGCCCGAGCGTGCGAGCGACGAGCGCTTCGGCCAACGCGGCGAACTGCGCTTCGCTCACGGTGACGTCGATTTCCACGCCCGTGGAAAGCGTCGCCTGCACGCGCGTTTCGAGCGTGTCCGACAGCGCTTCCTTCGCCGAGCGCACGCGATCGAGCATCAGACGCACGTCTTCCGGCGTATCGAGCGCGACGCCCGCCTGCTCCAGCACATGGCGATACAGCGCGTGATCGAAATCGTCGCCGCCGAGCGCGGAATCGCCGCCCGCCGCGAGCACTTCGAAGACACCCTTCGTGAGCTTCAGGATCGACAGGTCGAACGTACCGCCGCCGAGGTCATAGACGGCGAAGAGGCCCTCGGAGCCGTTGTCGAGACCGTACGCGATCGCGGCCGCAGTCGGTTCGTTCAAGAGCCGCAGCACGTTCAGGCCGGCCAGCTTCGCCGCGTCCTTGGTCGCCTGCCGCTGGGCTTCGTCGAAATAGGCGGGCACCGTGATCACCGCGCCGACGAGGTCCTCGCCGAGCGTGTCTTCCGCGCGATAACGCAGCGTCGCGAGAATTTCCGCCGATACCTCGACCGGGCTCTTCACGCCATCGACGGTGCGGATCTGCACCATGCCGGGCGCGTCGATGAAATCGTACGGCGCGTTCTCCGCGCCTTCGACTTCGCTCTTGCCGCGGCCCATGAAGCGCTTGACCGACACGATCGTGTTGCGCGGATCGATAACCGCTTCTTCCTTCGCGGTCCGGCCGATGCGCCGTCCACCCTTCTCCAGATAGCGCACAACCGAGGGCAGCAGCACGTGGCCGTCCTCGTCGGGCAGCGCTTCGGGCACGCTGCTGCGCACGGCCGCGACGAGCGAGTTCGTCGTGCCGAGATCGATGCCGACCGCCACGCGCCGTTGATGCGGCGCCGGCGCCATGCCGGGTTCTGAGATTTGCAGTAAAGCCATCTTTGGTCTTATGGGGTTGGGTCGGCTGACTCGTCTTACGCGTGTTCCAGCCGTTCGATTTGCGCGCCGATTTCATGCGCCACGCGTTCGATGAACATCAACTGGCGCACAGCCTCGCTCGCGGCCTGATCCGACCGGCTGTCGATCAACGCCTCGAGTTTCGTGAAGCGCACGCGCTCTTCTTCGCGCAATTCGTCGAGCAGCGCTTCGAGCGCGCCGATGTTCTTCGCGTTCGCAGCATCCTCGATATTTTCGCGCCATTCCATCTGCTGCATCAGGAACGCGGGCTCCATCGCGGTGTTGTTCTCCGCGCCAACGTCGATGCCGCGCTGCGACAGCATATAGCGCGCGCGCTTCAACGGATCGCGCAGCGTCTGATAGGCCTCGTTCGCATGCGTGGCCCATTGCATCGCGAGACGTTTCTGCGCATCGCCGGCCGCCGCGAAGCGGTCCGGATGCACTTGCGCCTGCACGGTGCGATAAGCGTCGTCGAGTTTCTGCGGATCGACGGCGAAGGTCTGCGGCAGATCGAAGAGATCGAAGTGACTGTCGGTAAGCGAGGCCATGCTATATCAATGAATTCAGTGTGCGCGAATGAAAAAGGCGGCACGCGCCGCCTCTTTTGCCGATACCGCCGGCGCGATCCACGTCAGACGCGGAACGATTCGCCGCAGCCGCACTCGTCCTTCGCGTTCGGGTTGTTGAACTTGAAGCCTTCGTTCAGGCCTTCGCGAGCGAAGTCGAGCTCGGTGCCGTCGAGATACGGAAGACTTTTCGGATCGATCACGATCTTCACGCCCGACGTCTCGAACACGGTGTCTTCAGGCGTCAGTTCATCGACATATTCGAGCTTGTACGCCAGACCCGAACAGCCCGTCGTGCGCACGCCCAGCCGCAGGCCGACGCCCTTGCCGCGCCGCGTCAGATACTTCTGCACATGATGTGCCGCTTTATCCGTCAACGTGATTGCCATAGTCTTCGCTTCTCTCTCCGAGGCGCCACGCCCATGCATGGCGCCCGCTTTCGTCACTTAAGCCGCGTGCTGCTTCGCTTCCGTCGCCTGCGCTTCCGGCGCCACGACGCCATGACGCTGCTTATAATCGGCGACCGCTGCCTTGATTGCGTCTTCCGCGAGAATCGAGCAGTGGATCTTCACCGGCGGCAGCGCCAGTTCTTCGGCGATCTGCGTGTTCTTGATGGTGAGCGCCTGATCCAGCGTCTTGCCCTTCACCCACTCGGTGACGAGCGAACTCGATGCGATCGCCGAACCGCAGCCATACGTCTTGAACTTCGCATCTTCGATCACGCCATCCGCGCCCACGCGGATTTGCAGCTTCATCACGTCGCCGCACGCCGGCGCGCCGACCATGCCGGTGCCGACGGTGTCGTCGTCCTTCGAGAACGAGCCGACGTTACGCGGGTTTTCGTAGTGGTCCAGAACCTTGTCGCTATAAGCCATGATTCAAACTCTCCTTTGTTCGGTGTCGCGTGTCGCTCAGTGCGCGGCCCACTGGATGGTCGAGATGTCGATGCCGTCCTTGTGCATTTCCCAGAGCGGCGACAGATCGCGCAGCTTCGCGATCTTGGTTTTCAGCAGGTTGATCACGTAGTCGACGTCCTGCTCGGTGGTGAAGCGGCCGACCGTGAAGCGGATCGAGCTGTGCGCGAGTTCGTCGTTGCGGCCGAGCGCGCGCAGCACGTACGACGGCTCCAGCGACGCCGACGTGCACGCCGAACCCGACGACACCGCGACATCCTTCACCGCCATGATCAGCGATTCGCCTTCGACGAAATTGAAGCTGATATTGAGGTTGTGCGGCACGCGGCGTTCCATGTCGCCGTTAACGTAGACCTCTTCCATGTCCTGCAGGCCTTTCAGCAGACGGTCGCGCAGCATGCGGATGCGCTCGTTCTCCGTCGCCATTTCTTCACGCGCGATGCGAAACGCCTCGCCCATGCCGACGATCTGATGCGTCGCGAGCGTGCCCGAACGCATGCCGCGCTCGTGACCGCCACCGTGCATCTGCGCCTCGATGCGCACGCGCGGCTTGCGGCGCACGTACAACGCGCCGATGCCCTTCGGGCCGTACGTCTTGTGCGCCGAGAACGACATCAGGTCGACCTTCAGCTTTTGCAGGTCGATCTGGATCTTGCCGGTGGCCTGCGCCGCATCGACGTGAAAAATGATGCCCTTCTCACGCGTGATCTCGCCGATCGCCTCGATGTCCTGGATCACGCCGATCTCGTTGTTCACGCTCATCACGGAGACGAGAATCGTGTCCGGGCGGATCGCCGCCTTCAGCTTGTCCAGATCGATGAGACCGTCGTCCTTCACGTCGAGATACGTGACTTCGTAGCCTTCGCGCTCCAGCTCACGCGTGGTGTCGAGCACGGCCTTGTGCTCGGTCTTCACCGTGATGATGTGCTTGCCCTTGCTCTTGTAGAAGTGCGCGGCACCCTTGATCGCGAGGTTGTCCGATTCCGTTGCGCCCGACGTCCAGATGATTTCGCGCGGATCGCAGTTGACGAGCGCCGCGACGTTCTCGCGCGCTTCCTCGACCGCACGCTCCGCATCCCAGCCGTACTGGTGGCTGCGCGAGGCCGGATTGCCGAACTGCTCGCGAAGATACGGGATCATCTTATCCACCACGCGCGGATCGACGGGGGTCGTCGCGCTGTAGTCCATGTAAATGGGCAGGTGGGGAATATCGTTGTTCATCAGTCGCTCCGGGAAAATCGGTCAAAGCTCTTGGCTGGGATGCTCTTTATTTGCGCGCTCGGCTCGTACCGGCGCGGCTTATATGTCATCCGGCCAGGTTGAAAATGGAATTCGGACCCTTGGGCGCGACGCGCGCAGTCTCGACGCCGGCCGATTCCGCACGCCGGTCGCGCAGCACCGCCGGCGAGCCTTCGCGTGCGCGCTGCTGGTCGACCAGATCCTTCAGCGAGACGGAGTCGAGATACTCGACCATCTTCTGGTTGAGCGTCGCCCAGAGCTCGTGCGTCATGCAGTGGCCGTCGTGCTGCTTTGTGCCTTCGCACGTGCCCTTGCCGCCGCACTGCGTGGCGTCGATCGGCTCGTCGACCGCGATGATGATGTCGGCAACCGTGACGTTTTCCGCGCGGCGCGCGAGGTTGTAACCGCCGCCCGGTCCGCGAACCGATTCGACGATCTCATGCCGCCGCAGCTTGCCGAATAGCTGTTCGAGGTAGGAAAGCGAGATGCGCTGGCGCTGACTGATGCCTGCCAGCGTCACCGGGCCCTGCTCCTGGCGCAATGCCAGGTCGATCATCGCCGTGACGGCGAAACGGCCTTTCGTGGTGAGTCTCATAATTGGGGGCTAACGCTAATACTCGATGATTTTCGTCAAGTATAAATAGCCCACAGATTTAGTCAAGTATCCGGGAAGATAAGTAGCTTTTTAATTGAGTTTTTTCGTGCCTGCACGGCTGGCCGCGGCCACGCGCCCTCAGGCAGTCAACTGGGCACGCAAGGCTTTCAACAAGCCTTCACAAGCGTCCTCGCATTGATCGAGCACCTTTTCGAAGCCATCCTCGCCACCGAAATAGGGATCGACCACCACGCGGCTGTCGTCGCCGGTGGCGAACTCCATGAGCAGACGAATCTTGTCGCGATGCTCGGGCGGGCAGACGGCCGTCAAGGCAGCTGCATTGGCGTCGTCCATGACGATGAACAGATCGAAGCGCGCGAAATCGGCGCTGGCAACCTGACGCCCGCGCAGCTTCGACAGATCGTAGCCGCGCTTTTTCGCCGCCTTCTGGGCGCGCTCGTCCGGCGGTTCGCCGATGTGCCAGTCGCCCGTGCCCGCCGAATCGATGACGATCCGGTCAGCGAGCTTCGCGCGCTCGACGAGGTCGCGCATCACCGCCTCCGCGCTGGGCGAGCGGCAGATGTTGCCGAGACAGACGAAGCAGACCGCGATCGAGTTCATCTAAAGCCGGGAAAAGTCATGACGCCCGGCGACGTCAGCAAAGACAGCCGCCGGAATGCGTCCGGGATTATACAAACGGGCACAAATTTTTGCCCAATCGGGTCATTCCGTCCCGCGAAACGCGTTCATCGCTCGTCGCGATGGATGTCATGCGTGACGAAGCGGGATTCGCCATTGGGCATGTCGAGCCAGTCGCGGTGGGTGAGCGTGCGGCGCATGTCGGTGAGGCCGCTTTCCCAGTGCTCGCGCATTGTTGACAGGCCGAACTGGTAGTCTTTGAAGTGGCCCTCGTATTCCTTTTGCCGGTAGATCAGGTGAATGATGTTGTAGCGCTTCGAGCACGCCAGGTCGGCGGCAAGCCTGCACCATTCGTCATTTTTCCGGACGTCTTCGGGCACGAGATCGAGCACGTGCTGCAACACATTCCGGTAACGCTGCGAGCGCTGCATCTGGTCCGTGACGAGGCGCGTGCGGCTCGAAAACTGCACGTCCTTCACGCGTCCCATTACGTCGACGATGCTGTCCGGCACCGGCCCGCGCGCGCTCCACAGATCGACCTGGAAGGCGAGCGTGTCGCGGCGCGGCGTCGCCTGCGCAATCTCGTAGAGCGGCGTGTTCGACATGAGGCCGCCGTCCCAGTAGAACTGGCCGTCGATCTCAACCGCGGCGAAACCCGGCGGCAACGCGCCCGAAGCGATGAAATGCTCGGCGCGCAATTTGATGTGCGTGTTGTCGAAATAGGCGAAGTTGCCGGTCGCGACGTTCACCGCGCCGACCGACACGCGCGTCTCGCCGGAATTGATGCGGTCGAAGTCGCAAAGACGTTCGAGCGTGGCCTTGAGCGGCGTCGTGTCGTAGTAGCTCGCGGTTTGCGGCGAACTCGACGCGATCGGCGACGGCGTCGGAAAGCGCGGAACAAAAAAGCCCTTCTGCCCTTCTACGAGCGCGCCGAAGGCCTGCATCGCGGTGAAGGCCTTGCGGATCTCGTCGGCTGAATCGAACAGCGCGCGTTCGATGAATGCCGGCAGCGGAAAACCAAATGCCGGCTGGCAGATCGTCTCCCAGAATTCCAGGAGACGCGTCACGCGATGCTCCGGCGCATTGCCCGCGATGATCGCCGTGTTGAGCGCGCCGATCGAAATGCCGGCAATCCAGTTCGGATGAATGTCCGCTTCGTGGAGCCCCTGATAGACGCCCGCCTGATAAGCGCCGAGCGCACCGCCGCCCTGCAGCATCAGCGCGATCGTTTCGTAGGGCGGCAAGCGCGTCCGGGACTGCACGCGCTCTTCGACCGACGCTGACACTCGCACCGCGTTTTCGTTTTCGATTTCCGACATCCCGCGTCTTCTCCTTATTGCATGAACCAGCCGTGGCTCACGACGAACGATTGCCCCGTCAGCGCCGCCGTTTCAAACGCGGACAGAAAAAGTACGGTCTGCGCGACATCCTCGACGGTCGTGAACACGCCGTCCACGGTGCCGCCGAGCATCACGCGCTTGACGACTTCCTCTTCGCTGATTTTCAGTTCCTTCGCCTGCTCGGGAATCTGCTTGTCGACGAGCGGCGTGCGCACGAAGCCCGGGCAGACGACGTGCGAGCGCACGTTATGTTTCGCGCCTTCCTTGGCGAGCACGCGCGCGAGGCCCAGCAGGCCGTGCTTCGCGGTCACGTACGCCGACTTGAGCGGCGACGCCTCGTGCGAATGCACCGAGCCCATGTAGATCACGACGCCGCCGCGATCGTCCTTGTACATGTGCTTCAGCGCGGCTTTGGTGGTGAGGAACGCGCCGTCGACATGGATGGCCATCATCTTCTTCCAGTCGGCGTAGGCGTAGTTTTCGATCGGATTGACGATCTGGATGCCCGCATTCGACACGAGGATGTCCACCGAGCCGAGTTCCGATGCGGCGCGATCGATGCCCTGGTTGACCGCATCTTCGTTCGTCACGTCCATCGCGATACCGATGGCCTTGCCGCCCTTGCCGCGAATTTCCTCGGCGACCGCGTCCGCGCCCGCCTGATTCAGGTCCGCGATGGCGACCGCCGCGCCCGCGCCGGCGAGCGTAAATGCGATCGCGCGGCCGATGCCGCTCGCCGCGCCCGTCACGACCGCCGTCTTGCCGTCGAGCTTACCGTTTGATGACATGCGAACCTCCTATCCAGTGGAAGACATCGGGTGAATGACAACATCCGCCGGCACGGCCAGCAAGCTGGCCGTTCGGCATAGGAAAACTCGTGCGGAACATCAGAATGCCTAGGCCGTTCAGCCGACTGTTCATGAATGTCCGGGAGCGGTTATTGTGCATGAAGGACGCGGCGCGCTGCAGCGCAAGCCGGGCGTCATGAGTCTTGCGTCGGACGGTGTCGGCTAGAATGGCGCCCTTTCGCCGTACCTTTTCATCCCTGCTTTTTCACGCCCCGCGCGGGCCTCTCGCCATGCTCAGTTATCGCCACGCCTTTCATGCGGGCAATCACGCCGATGTGCTGAAACACGCAATCGTCATTCAGATGCTTCGCCATCTCGGCATGAAGGACAAATCGTATTGGTATATCGATACGCACGCCGGCGCCGGGGTCTACTCGCTCACCGAAGGCTTCGCGGCGAAAACCGCGGAATTCGAGACGGGCATCGGCAAGCTCCGGGGCCGGGACGACCTGCCCCCGCTCATCGCGGACTATGTCGATGAAGTCGAAGCGTTGAATCCCGAGGGTGGTCTGCGCTTCTATCCCGGCTCGCCCTATCTCGCCTGGCGCGCGATGCGCGAGCAGGATCGCATGCGGCTTTTCGAGTTGCACAGCACGGAGATCGACGTGCTGCGCCATAATTTTCGCGATGCCGGCCGGCGCGCGATGATCTACGAAGGCGACGGCTTCGACGGCATCAAGGCGCTCCTGCCGCCGCCGCCACGCCGAGCGCTCGTGCTGATCGACCCGTCCTATGAGGACAAGCGCGACTACGCCCGCACGCTCACATGTCTCGAAGAGAGCATCAAGCGCTTCGCGACGGGGACGTATGCGGTCTGGTATCCGATCGTCACGCGCATGGAGTCGCAGCGCTTCGCAGATCAGTTGAAGGCCATTCAGCCGAAGGGCTGGCTGCACGCTGCGCTGACCGTCAAAAAGCCGCCGGCGGACGGTTTCGGCCTCTACGGCAGCGGCATGTTCGTGATCAACCCGCCCTACACGCTGGCCAAGGAATTGAAGGAATCCCTGCCCTATCTCGTCGATTCGCTCGGCGAGGACGACAGCGCCTCCTTCAAGCTGGAACATCGCCCAGACTGAGCGTGCCCGGCGATCAGGGAGGAGGCGTACGCGGCGCACGCGGACGCAGGCCGCCCCCGGGCTGCGTGGGCACCGTGTTCCGTCCGGTCGAATATTCGACGTAGGGTGAAACGACGATCGGCTGCTGCCCTGCGTCCTGCGGGAGCCCGGGCAATGTCGCCATCGGCACCATGCCGGGGCCGCCGAGCGGCCCGCTCTGGAGCACGGTTCCGCTCACGCCGCTGTGGATGCCGGTTTGCGTATCGAGCACGAGCGGCTCGCCGCCCGGCTTGGCGAATGTCGCCTGCGAGCCGGACAAGACTGCCGCGAGTGCGACGCAAACCCGTGCGATTCTCGCAACGCGATTCCGAAAACGTACATTCGTCGTGTCGTTGATATGGCCAGGCATCGCGCGCTCTTTTATGTAGACAAAACCGCTTTACCTTACCCCGGTGGCAAGCTTTAGGCTAGGCGTTTCGACTCGGAAGCAGCTTCGCAACCGCCCTTTTCACAGGAGATACGATGAATTCAAAAACAATCGCGCTTGCCATCTTCACCGCCCTCTGTAGCGCAGGCGTGATCGCGCAGACAGCCGCACCCGCGAGCGATGCGATGCCCGGCATGAACATGGAGCAGCACGCGCCGAAGCCCACGGACGTGTCGTCCACCGCCGCATTCCAGGCCGCCGATCAGAAAATGATGTCGGGCATGTCGAGCATCGAGTACACGGGCGACGCCGACCGGGATTTCGTCGCGCACATGATTCCGCATCACCAGGGCGCGGTGGAAATGGCGAAGGTCGAATTGAAGTACGGCAAGGACGCGAAGCTGCGCAAACTGGCGAAGGACATCATCGCCGCGCAGGAGAAGGAAATGGCGTTCATGAAGCAGTGGCTGGAGGCGCATCCGGGCAAGCATTGAGGCTCGTGCCACGCGCACCGCGCAGAAACGCGAAAGCCCCGCAATGCGGGGCTTCTCAACTTTTACGTCCGGCGTTTACGACGCCAGGAACGAAAGGCTTACGCGTTGTAGCCGTTGGTTTCGAGCGAGCGGATGCGCTGTTCGAGCTGGACGATGTCCGTCGATTGCGCAAGGTACGCTTCGCGGCGGCGCTGCTCGGCGGCTTCGAACCAAAAGCTCAGTTTTTCGATCAGGAATGCAAACATGATGTTCTCCAAGGTCTTCAAAAGATCCCTGGCATTTCGGGGTCAGGGATTACCCGCACTAGGGAATACCCGGATTATAGAGGAGAACATGCGCGAGGTGGTAGTGAAATGCTTGAATACTGTGCATTCGGTTTCGCAATGGTGCGGGCAGATTCTTTGCTTTAAGCCACTGATTTCTCGGACAAATACCGGCATTTGACGCGGCTTGGTCCGATCTAAGCACGGTTTTTGTGCATTTTACTGAGCCAGCTGGTCCAGAATCGGGCAATCCGGCCGGGCGTCGCCGTGACAGTGAGTCGCCAGATGCGACAGCGTGTCGCGCATTTCCGTCAATTCGGCAATTCGCCGGTCCAGTTCCGCGACGTGTTCCAGCGCGATCGACTTCACCTCGGCGCTCGCCCGCGACCGGTCCTGCCACAAGGCAAGCAGCTTGCGGATATCCTCGATGAGAAAGCCGAGCCGACGTGCCTGTCGGACGAAGCGCAGTGCATGGATCTCCTGATCGCCGTACACGCGATATCCGGACGATGTCCGCCCAACCGGATTGAGCAAACCGACGCTCTCGTAATAGCGGATCATCTTCGCCGTCACGCCCGAGGCGCGGGCCGCTTCGCCGATATTCATCGTTCGCTCCTGAAAAATGTCATTCCGACTCTACACCTTCCCATGATGGCAAGGTATACGATGTCGTCGATCGAAGCTTTTTCAAGAGGAAACCGCAATGACCGAATTCGAAGTTCAAGGCATGAGTTGCCAGCACTGCGTCGCGGCCGTGACGCGCTCGATCCGGGAAATCGACCCGCAGGCGCAGGTTCGCGTCGATCTGGAGCGAGGCACCGTCGTCGTTGAGTCCGCTCAGTCGAACGATGCGTTGAAGGAGGCCATCGACGAGGCCGGTTATACGGTCGTCGGTGTCGCCTCGGCATGAGGGCGAACGAGCGCTTCACGGTGGCGCTCATCGGCGCGTCGGGACTGCTGGGCCGCGCCATCGCCGGCGAACTGGCGAGCGCGGCCGGTGCGAAGGAATGGCGCATCGTGCGCACGGCCCACAGCCGCGCAGGCGCGCAGAACGTGAAACTCGATCTGCTCGACCATGACGCGGTGCGCGCTTTCCTTCGCGAGCTCCTGCCCGATGCAATCGTGGTCGCGGCGGCCGAGCGGCGTCCGGACGTCTGCGAAAACGATCCGGCGCTCGCGCGTGCGCTGAACGTCGATGCGTTGAGCGTGATCGCGAGCGAAGCGCGCCTGCTCGGTGCGTGGGTCCTGGCGATTTCGACCGATTACGTGTTCGACGGTACCGCCCCGCCCTATTTCCCCGACGATGCGCCCGCGCCGCTCAACGCCTACGGCCGGAGCAAGCTGGACGGCGAACGCGCGTTACTCGAGAGCGACCCGGCGTCCTGCGTGCTGCGCCTGCCGCTGCTGTATGGACCGTTCACCGACTGGAACGAATCAGCGGTGACGAGCCTCACGCCCGCGATCGTGAAATCGGCCGATCCGGCGAGCCCGCCCGCCTCGATGGACGCCTGGGCGACGCGCTATCCGACTTTCACGCCCGATGTTGCCGTGACGATCCGCGGCATGCTCGAACATCATGCAAAAGGCGCGACGATTTCCGGCATCACGCAATGGTCCGGCGACGAACCGATGACCAAGTTCGATATCGCCGAACGCATCGCGCGAGCGCTGAAAGTGGACGCGAAGCTCGTCGCGCAGCGCACGCCGACGGACGCGACACCGCGCCCGCGCGACTGTCATCTCGATTCCGGCCGGCTGGAAGCGCTGGGCATCGGCCGGCGTACGCCGTTCGATAGCGCGATTGCCGGCCTGCTCGCGAACTATCCGGAGATGCCGGATCAGTGAAAATCGCGGCTCGGCGCCGCGAGGCGGCCGAGCAGCGCGCTATGGTCTTCGAGCCGTTGCGCCACCAGATGACGCACGTCGCCCTCCATTTGCCAGACGCCGTGCACGCCGAGCAGCGACGCCCCGAGCAGCACCTTGCGCTGCTTCTCGACGAGCCCCGGCCAGACGATCACGTTGATCGCGCCCGTTTCGTCCTCGATCGACACGAAAATCGTGCCGTTCGCCGTGCCCGGCCTTTGCCGCACCGTTACGATGCCGCACGCCCGCACGATGCGTCCGTTTCTGATGTCCGCGAGTTCGGCGGCGGTCTTGAAGCGCAGGCGCGAAAGCTTGTCGCGCAAGAGCGCGAGCGGATGGCGATTGAGCGTGAGCCCGAGACTCGCGTAGTCGTCGACGATTTCGCGGCCTTCCGATGCTTCGGGCAGCATGAGCGGCGCCTCGCTCATCGGCGCATCGCGCAGCAATTCCGGCGCGCGCTGTTGTGCGGTGACCGCCCACCACGCCTGACGCCGATGCCCCACGATGCTCGCAAGCGCATTGCCCGCCGCGAGTGCTTCGAGTTCGCGGCGCGACAAGGCGGCGCGACGCGTGAGATCGTCGACGTCGACGAATGGCGCCTGCGCGCGCGCTGCCATGATGCGCTCGGCCGCCGCTTGCGGGAGACCCTTGAGCAGTTGCAGGCCGATCCGCACGCCCGGACCTTTCGCGCCGTATTGTCGTCCATCCAGCTCGACGCGCTTTCTGAGTCTGCGCGCCGCTCGTCGCACGGTCTTCCGAAACACGCGATCCGACGCGGCCGCGCCATAGAACTGCTGACGCCGCCGCTCCTTGCCAGCATCGAAGATGATGCGCGCGCCATTGCCGGGGCGCGTTTCCAGCACCGATTCCCAGTCGCTCAGGGAAACATCGGGCGCGAACACGGGCACGCCGTGACGCTTCGCGTCCTGCACGAGTTGCGACGGCGAATAGAAACCGAGCGGCTGGCTGTTCAACAGGCCGGCCAGAAACGCCGCAGGCTCGTAGCGCTTGATCCACGCGCTGATATAAACGAGCAGCGCGAAGCTCGCCGAGTGACTCTCCGGAAAACCATATTCGCCGAATCCCTCGATCTGCTTGCACACGCGCGCGGCGAAATCGTGCTCGTAGCCGCGCGCGAGCATCTTCTTCATGAGATCGGCCTGATACTTCTCCAGGTGACTGCCGCGACGCCACGCGGCCATCGCGCGGCGCAACTGATCGGCCTGCTCCGCCGTGTAGCCGGCCGCGACCATCGCGAGCTTCATCACCTGCTCCTGAAAAATCGGCACGCCGAGCGTGCGGCCGAGCACCGGCCGCAGTTCCTCTTTCGGATACTCCTCCTCCTCTTCCAGCCCCTGCTTGCGGCGCAGATACGGATGCACCATGCCGCCCTGAATCGGGCCGGGCCGCACGATCGCCACTTCGATCACGAGGTCGTAATATTTCTGAGGCCGCAAGCGCGGCAGCATGCTCTGCTGTGCGCGCGATTCGATCTGAAACACGCCGATAGTGTCCGCGCGACAGCACATCTCGTAGACGGCCTTGTCCTCGCGGCGGATATGCGACAGCCCGAAACCCGGCACGCCGCGCCGCAGCGCGACGAATTCGAGCGCGCGCCGGATCGCGGACAGCATGCCGAGCGCGAGCACGTCGACTTTCAGAAGCTTCAACTGATCGATGTCGTCCTTGTCCCACTGGATCACGCAGCGGTCTTTCATCGCGGCGTTTTCGATCGGCACGAGCCGCGACAACCGCTCCCGCGCGATCACGAAACCGCCGACGTGCTGCGACAGATGTCGCGGAAAGCCGCGCAACTCGCGCGTCAACCGGATGAGATGCTTCGTGACATGCGAATCGTCGCTGAAGCCCGCTTCCCTGAGATAGCCCGCCACCGCCGACGGCCCGTCCCACCACTGTTGCGACTTGCCGATGCGCTCGATCAGCGACGCATCGAGCCCGAGCGCCTTGCCGACATCCTTCAGCGCGCTGCGCGTGTGATACGTGATGAGCGACGCCGCCAGCGACGCGCGATGCCGCCCATACTTCCGATAGATGTACTGGATGACCTCCTCGCGCCGCTGATGCTCGAAATCGACATCGATATCGGGCGGCTCGTTGCGCGCCTGCGAGATGAAGCGCTCGATCAGCAGATCCATGCGGACCGGATCGAGTTCGGTGATGAACAGGCAATAGCAGATGATCGAATTCGCCGCCGAACCTCGCCCCTGACACAGAATGCCCTGGCTGCGCGCAAAAGCGACGATGTCATAGACGGTCAGGAAGTACTTCTCGTACTCCAGCCTGGCGACGAGCGCCAGCTCTTTATCGATCAGACCGATCGTCTCGGCGTCCATGCCGTTCGGCCAGCGTTGCAGCGCACCCGCGATCACCTGTTTGCGCAGATAGCTCGCGGGCGTCTCGCCGGGCGGCACCAGTTCTTCGGGATATTCGTACCTGAGTTCATCGAGATTGAAGGTGCAGCGGGCCGCCACCTTCAGCGTTTCCCTGATCGCCTCTTTCGGATACAACGCGCCGATGCGCAGCCGCGTGCGCAGATGCCGCTCCGCGTTCGCTTCGAGCGCGTAGCCGCAATCGGCAAGCGGCCGGTTCAGGCGAATCGCGGTCAGCGTGTCCTGCAGCGGCTTGCGTGAGCGCGCGTGCATCAGCGCGCCGCTCGCCGCGACGAGCGGCAATCCGCTCGCTTCGGCGATCACGCGACACGAAGCAAGACGCTCGTCGTCGCTGCCGTCCTGCCAGAGCTCCAGCGCAAGCCACGCACGGCCCGCGGCAAAGCCGGCCAGCCAGTGCGCGCGCTCGAGCGTATCGGCGAGCGTCGCCGAGCGCTGCGGCACGAGAATCAGAATGCAATCGGGCAAGTGCTTCAGATGCGCGATATCGCCGCGCAGATCCGCTACGTCGGATGACGCGGCGGGATCCGTGAAGTCCTCCGGACCGATCCTGTAACTGCCCTTGGGCGCACGCGCGCGCGCATGCGAAATCAGCTCCGACAGGTTGCCGTAGCCCGCTCGATTCGTCGCGAGCGCGATGAGCGTGCAGAACGGCTCGCCGTCGGCATCGGTGAGATGCAGTTCGCTACCGATGATCAGTTTCAGATCCTGCTTCCTGGGCGGCGGCTCGCCGGCAAGCTGCGCGGCTTCGGCGTCGGCGCGCGCCTTCGCTTCGATGTCCTTGATCGCGGCATGCGCACGCACGACGCCCGCGAGCGAGCATTCGTCCGTGATCGCGAGCGCGGTATAGCCATGCTCGAGCGCCGCCGCAGCCAGTTCCTGCGGATGCGACGCGCCGCGCAGAAACGAGAAGTTGCTCAGGCAATGCAGTTCGGCATAACCGGGCAACAACGCCGAGGCCGACATCGCGCCGGGAAATGCGGCCTTGTCGTCGCCTTCGTCGCCCGCCCCCAGGCCGATGATGTCGCTCAGATCATCCATGGCGGCATCATCCGAAAAAACCGTGCAGAAACCAGCAGCCGGTGAGACGTTCGCGATAAAGCCAGAACATGCGGCCGCGATCGTCGGCGGCGACGTAGTAATCGCGCTGGACGCCATTGCCGTCCCACCATCCTGCCTCGATGCGCTCGGTCCGGCTGATCAGCTTCAGCGGGCGTCGATAGAACGGCCGCTCGTTGCGCAAGATCAGCTTTTGCGGCGTTTCGAGTATCCATGACGGACGCGGCTGCGAAGGAACGGCCAGATCGGGAAGTTCGAGCGTCCCGTCGGATTCGGTTTGCGCTTCGGGTTCTGCTTCGGTCGGCGTATCTGCGTTTGCTGCCTGCGTCGTCGACGCTTTCTTCCCGCGCTTCGGTTTCGTTTCGCCTGCAGGCTTGTATGCCTCAACCGTCATCGCCGCTTCGGGCCGGTGATCGTCTCGTGCGACCAGTTGCACGACGTTCTCGGCGCCGAGCCGCGCGCTCAGCCGTTCGAGCAGTTGCGCCATCGATTCGCTGTCGGAACCGGGCATCGGAAACAGGGTCTCGGGCGGCGGCGCATGCTCGCTGACCTTGTCGGCAAGAAGTTTCATCTCGATCACTGGAGCGGCGAGCGTCGTCTGATTCAGCTTCTCGCGCAGCAGCCAGAGGATGTGATCGGCTTCGCGCGTCGGCACGGCCCACGCTACCTTGAATGTCGACGTTTTCGGCGCGTGACGGGCGGCCAGTTCGTGCTCCAGCAAGAGCGAGAATTCACTGACCGCCGCATGATGCGCGCTCAACCAGCCGGCGAGTTGCAGCACGAGCCGGCGGGCGGCGAACAGCAACGCCTCGGCGCTTTCCACGCGCGCCTGCAATTCGAGCCGCGCTTCGAACGACGCCGGCGCACAGAACGCCTCGCGTGGATCGGGCGCCTGTCCGTACGCCTGTGCGAGCCATTGCAGGACGCCTTGGCCGAACCGTCGCGCAACGCCCTTGCGCGGCAGACGGCGCAGATCGGCGAGTGTCGCGCAACCGATCTGTTCGAACACGTTGCCGTGCGAATGCGCAGACGGGATGAGCGACACGGGCAACGTATCGAGCACGTGCACGAGCGTCGTCTCTTTGACGACGCGCACGCGCCGCGCAACCCGACGCGTGCGCGCGTGCGCCAGCAACCACGCGCCCCACGCTGTCGGTGCGCAGCCCATCCGCGAGGTGAAGCCGCATCCTTTCACCGTCGATGTCACCCTGGACAGCAACGCGCGCAATCCGCCGAAAAGCCGCATGCTCGCGCCGACTTCGAGCAGCACCGTGTTCGCATGGGCCAGCACGACTTTGGGCGTAAACGCGAGCAATGCCAGCGCAACGGCTTCGAGTGCGTTCTGCTCTGCGCGGATATCGACGGCGAGCAATGTCAGTTGCGGCGCGAGCGCGAACGCATGCGAGCGCGTGCTGCCGGGCCGCACGCCGAGCCGAAACGCGACGAGATCGGGCATCAGGATGCGCGCGTGATCGGAGAGCGCGAAGCATGGCTGATCGATGTCGCCGGCGCGCGCGTCATTCGGCGTCGATGTTGCTCCAGGCGAGATCGGATTCCCCGATGCCGAGGGCATCGAGGGCGGCCTGACTGCTTCGAGCGATAAAAGCGGCAATGTCACCGCTATCCACAACATGTTTGACCTCTCGTGCTTTCCTTGCCTGATGCGCACGACGAATATGTTCGGGCAGAGCAGGCATCTGCAGCGGCAAGCTCAACTGCAACGGCTTGCCCAGCAATGGACCACGCCGCTTGATGATGTCGATTTCGAGCATGACGGCCTGCATCCATTCGCGACGGTTCATCGTCTGTGCGCTGGCGGGAAGTATCGGTTTGCAGACCATGCGCAAAGGCGCGGCGGATGATTGCTTCGCCGCTTTGAGCGGGCGAAACAGAAACGCCAGCGACTGCGCTTCCTGAGCCGCGACTTGCAGCCTTCGCAGCGCTTCGGGACGCGCTTGAGGCAGCCAGATCAGCACAGCGCCGATGCCTTCCTGCTTCAGCGACTGTTCCGCGGCCCAGAGCACCTGATCTTCGGGCGCCTTGACCCAGACCAGTTTGTTGACCGCGATTTTCATCGCCCGAAGCGCGGCCAGATTTGGCTTCCACGGCGGCGCGATGAAGATGACGGAGCGATTTTTGCCCACCGTCAGTTCCCGAAGCATGCGCGCGAGCAATCTGATTTCGCCCACGCCGCTCTCTTCGATCAGCAATTCGGTGATGATGCCGGGCATCCAGCCTGCGCCGGGCAAAGCCTGGTCAAGCGTCCGGAATCCGCTCGAGATGATGTTCGAGTCGGGATCGTTGATCGGGCTGCCCTGCCAGATCTGACGCTGCAGATGCGATGTCAGCCCGATGTCGAGTAATGAAAGTGCTGCACCCATGAGTTTTCCCCGTCCAGCGCGAATGCAAGGGCCGGCTCATGGTTCGAGCAATCGGTGGCCTTCGATTTTACTGTATATTTATACAGTATTTTGGTGCGGGAGGGTAAACAACTGGGCGTGCTGGAAGGCGTGGCGGCGAGGAAGATGCGGGGAATTTGCCGGCGTTCGCGCGAATTCGCCGCACAACGCAAAAACCCCACCTTTGCGGGGTGGGGTTTTTGTTTGGTGCATGAGGAGCCTGACGATTACCTACTTTCACACGGGAGCTCCGCACTATCATCGGCGTGGAGTCGTTTCACGGTCCTGTTCGGGATGGGAAGGGGCTGTCGCCCATACACATCTACGAGCCCACGAGAACGAGGACGAGACCGTATGCCGTCTACTCCTGGAAAAAGAAACATGAAGGACAGAGATCAAACGGTTA
>LRBF01000034.1 GCA_001580565.1 Caballeronia megalochromosomata
CTCCGAATGCGCGTGCTGCGAAATCTGACGCACCAGCGTCTTGCGATACGCCTCGGGCATCCAGTCCTGCGGCTCGATCTTGCCGTCGGCCTGCATGATCGAGTCGAAGCGGGCTTGCTCGGGTGCGGCGGCGGACGCCTGCGCGTCGCTGGACTGCGTGGGGCTCGGGAGGTCGAGGGATTGGGTGTACATGGGGCTCCGCTGTCTTTTTTGAGATGCGATGGAGCGAAGTATAACTATTAACCGACCGTCCGGTTGATTAATTTTGTTGGCAGTTATTCCGACACAAATAGCATCGCGTTAACCCGAAACCCATCTCCTGAGCAATGATTAGACGAAAAAAAGCCCAGCCGAAAAACAGACTGGGCAAAACCACCGGTTATCCGGCGGCGGAGGTTGCTTCACGTTCGCGTCAGCCGCGCCGAGAAGCGCATTTCGAGTTTTGTATGCAATCGACCAGAGCGCGTCACGTCACGCGGGAGGATTGCTGATCGCTTTGAACCGCTTTCACTGCCCGAAGAACACACCCTGCGGATCGACACGCTTGCTCGCACGGCCCGATTGCGACGCCGCGCCCGTTGATGAACCGTAACCTTCCGCCTGCGTCTGAGCGATGCGCGTATCGGCAACGCGCGTTTCGGCTGCCTGCAGCTTCGCCGGATAAGACGCGTCTTCCGCGACCGGCGAATAACCGGCCTTCTCGACTTGAACGAGTTCCCCGCGGACCTCGGCGCGACTCAAGGGCGTGCTCGATTGCGCGAACGACGCAAGCGGTGCGGACAACACAACGGCGGCGATGACTGCATTGACCCACGATTTCATGATCGACTCTCCCTGTTATTCGATGGAGCCCGGCATCAAAATTCGAGACATGCCGGGCGAACGACCAAAGTGTAGGTGCACAGCGGCCGATGATCATTCACCGCTACAAGGAAGCATCTTTACGAAATCGGTAAAAAACGGCCTGCCAATCGCTACATCGATAATGCGGTGCAGCGTTGGTATGGCGGCGAAAGTAAGCCACGAGGCTGCCATCGTCGTGATCGAGCAGTCACTTTCACGCAATGCAACGATGCGGCGACGCGATTATTCCTATATCGACAAAGATCATTCAACGGAAACGAGAATGATCTTCGGAAGACTCGTCTCTACACTCCGTTCACAAGCTGCTTAACACGAAACCGGCAGCACGATCAGAAAATCCGAATCGGAGGTAGTCACCATGAAGACGTTCATTTCCGCAGTCGCAGTCACCGTTGCGCTCGCCATTCCCGCGCTTTCGTTCGCTCAGCAGTCGGACGCGCCGGTCACCCGCGCTCAGGTGCGCGCCGAGCTGGTTCAACTTGAAAAGGCCGGCTATAACCCGAACATCAGCGACCCGTCGTATCCCTCGAACATTCAGGCAGCGCAAGCGCGCGTGAGCGCACAGCAGCTCGCGCAGGCGCCGACGCAATCGAGCGACTACGGTTCGGTCAGCAACGGCTCGTCGCAATCGGGCCGCACGACCGGCGTTCAGCCGCGTGCGCTCGGTGCCTATTTCGGCCAGTAAGCGATACCTGCATCGCCAGCCGATTGACTTCGGCTGTAGCGCAAAAGGGCGACATCCACGCGGTGTCGCCCTTTTGCGTTTTGCATGCGAAATGCTTTATGCGCGACCGCATTTTGCATTCGGCATGTTTGATACCGAGCGGCAGCAGCAGCCGATCACAGAATCACGCTGAACAGAACATGAGGTCCGCGACGATCGAAACCGCCGCGCACCCAACCCTCAAGCCGCCCCCACCGCCTGCGACCGGACTTTCGTCACGTCCCGTCACCGCATCGCAGAAGCGCTCTCTCGAGCGTCGCGCCCACAGTGAGTTGTATCGCCGAAGCGCAAGCCGCCGATGTGCGCGTCGCTCGCATGATGCAGCGAAGCCCACGTGCATCCAATGCCTCTACCAACCGCTGCTCACTTCATCGCCGACGCGGATTTCATCGCGCATCGTGAGGTTCATGCCGTCTCCATGTGATTGCTCTTTCGCTGGAAGCCGAATCCAGTAAAGGCAGACGGACGCATATCGATGGCATCGATGACGTCTATCGATGCAGCTTTATGGACACCGCGCGCAGCGTGTCTATGATCGGCAGGACAGATGTGGCCCGATGCAGGCCGCGTCACAGCAAACGAAATGACCGCGAAGCGCGCTTTGACTCGAAGCCTCGACATGCAAAGCGTCTCTTCCCACGGTCTCACGAATCCGGAGACAGTCTTGACCTCACCCATCGCCTTGCGCGTCGATCAGTTCATCGATTCGCGCGCCCTCTCGTCATTTCAGAAGCGCATTCTGCTGTTGTGCTTTCTGATCGTCGCCATCGATGGTTTCGATACGGCGTCCATCGGCTTCATCGGACCTGCGTTGCGCGAACAATGGCATCTCACCGCCGCATCGCTCGCGCCGCTCTTCGGCGCGGGACTCTTCGGGCTGATGGCGGCGCGCTCTTCTTCGGTCCGCTCGCCGATCGTTTCGGCCGCAAGACGGTGCTCGTCGCTTCGGTCGGCGTGTTCGGCGCGGCGAGCCTCGTATCGTGCTTCGCACCCGATCTCGCGTGGCTCATCGCCTTGCGCTTCATCACGGGACTCGGGCTCGGGGGTGCAATGCCCAACGCGATCACGCTCACGTCCGAGTACTGTCCGAACGAACGGCGCTCCGGCCTCGTCACGCTGATGTTTTGTGGCTTCACGGTCGGCTCCGCGCTGGGCGGACTCGTCAGCGGCCAGTTGCTCGCGCAGGTGGGCTGGCGCGGCATTCTCGCCATCGGCGGCGCCGCGCCGCTGCTGCTCTTGCCCGTGCTCGTCGCGGCATTGCCCGAATCGATGCGCTTTCTGCTCGTCGCGAAGCATGGGGCCGTCGCGCGCAACGACGAACGCATCGAGCGCATCGCCCGAAAGATCGATCCTTCGCTTCCCGTCGGCGCGCGTCTTCAGGCAGCCGACGCGCCGATGAAGTCCTCGGTGCGCGCGCTCTTCGCGCCCGACGTGCTGGCGGGCACGCTGCTCCTGTGGGCCACGTTCTTCATGAGCCTTCTCATCGTCTATCTGCTTTCGAGCTGGATGCCCACGCTTCTGTCGAGCAACGGCCTGTCGCTGAAGCAGGCGTCGTTCATGAGCGCGACGTTCCAGATCGGCGGCACGGCGGGCGCGATCCTGCTCGGCTGGCTCATGGATCGCCGCGAGCCGCATCGCGTGCTGTCGTCGGCGTATCTCGTCGCGGCGGGGTTCATCGTGATGTGCGCGTTCGCGGGAGGATCGGTGCCGATGATCGTCGTCGCGATCTTCGGTATCGGCGTGTGCGTGAGCGGCGGGCAGGTCGGCGGCAATGCGCTCGCCGCGGGCTTCTATCCGACCGGCAGCCGCGCGACGGGCGTCGCCTGGGCGAACGCCGTGGGCCGCAGCGGCTCGGTGACGGGCTCGCTCCTCGGCGGCGTGATGCTCGGCCAGCAGTTCGACTTCCGCACTATCTTCCTCCTGCTGACGGTGCCGACCGTGATCGCGGCGATCTCGCTCGCGATGCTGGCGCGCGCCCGCTGCCGTCAGCGCCTGCCCGCCGCGCCGACTGCAATGCCCGTGGCTGAATAAAGGATTACGCATTCGGCGTTTTGAATGCAAAGCGCCGCGCGGCATTTTGCATTCACTGCACGTCGCCGCACTCGCCTGATTCCAGGAACAGCCCGGTCAGCACCGTGCGCAGCCAGCGATGCGCGGCATCGTGATGAAAGCGCTCGTGCCAGTGCTGCTTCACCTGATACGGCGGCACATCGAAGGGCAGTTCGAAGAGACGAATGCCCTCTTCATCGGAGATCAGTTCCGCGAGTCTGAGCGGCACGGTCGCGAGCAGATCCGTGCGCGCGATGATGTTCGCGAGGCCCAGATAGTTCGGCACTTCGAGCACCGCGTGACGCTCGACGCCGAGCTGCCGCAAGGTGCGGTCGATGACCGAATGCCCCGTGCCCGAAGACGTCACGACGATATGCCCTTCGGCGAGAAATGCATCGAGCGTGGGTGCATCGGCCGCATTCGACATACGCGGATGATGCGCCGCCACCATGCCGACGAAACGCTGCGCGAAAAGCTTCTGCTGATAGAAGCCCGCTTCGAGCTGCGGCATGAAGCCGACTGCGAGATCCGCGTCGCCCGATTCCAGTAGCTGTGGCGTCTCGTCGTCGATATGCAGCACGCGAATGCGCACGCCCGGCGCAATCACGCGAAGCCGCTTGAGCAAAGTCGGCAGGAGCACGATCTGGCTGATGTCCGTCATCGCGATCCGAAACACCTGCTTCGCGGTCTCGGGATCGAAAGACTTGCGATGCTTCGAGAGCGCGTCGAACGATGCGAGCAGCGTGACCGTGCGTTGATGCAGGTCGCTCGCGAATTGCGTCGGCTCCATGCCCGCCGACGAGCGCACGAAAAGCGGATCCTGATAGTGATCGCGCAGCTTCGCAAGATTGAAGGAGATGGTGGGCTGCGACAACCCCAGGTTCGCCGCAGCCTGCGAAACGCTGCGCGTCGCGTGGATTTCGGCAAACACCTGCAGCAGCTTGATATCGATGTCGGTCATCGGATCATTGTAGTCACCGCCGATAGCCTAGTTCGCCGGAATAGTGACAACAGGCGACTTCGCCGTGTCCGTGACCTCCGCGAGCGCCATCAGGTTTTGCACGACCGTGAACGCGTATTTCGAATCGAAGTCGCTCCGATCGATCCAGTAGTTGGACTTGTCGTAGAGCACGCTCACGTAAGCGTCGCGCGGCACCTTCTCGCCCACCTTCACGACGATGGTCGGCCGCGTCTCCCCGCCGATCAGTCCGATGCCCGGCTTGGTCGCCCCGCTGCCCACCTGCTCGTCGGGCACGGCGATCTGCGCGCCGAGATCGGTGAGGATGCCGAGCACCGAGCGCGTGACCATCGGAATGCGGTTCGGATCCACCGATTGTCCATAGATGATCTCGTAAGTCTTCATCTTCGGCGAAAGGTGCAGGAGCTTTCTCACGAGCGCGAGATCCTCGACGACGTCCTTGTTCGACCCGCTGCGCGTCGCGCCGAGCGTGATGAAGACGCCGCCCTTGTCGGCGCTGTTGCCCTTCGCGGGCTTGTCGCCCTTGCCGCTCTTGTCGTCATCAGTGTTGCGCGTTTCGACGTTCAGTTCGCCCGCCAGTTGCAGCCTGCGCAGTGCGCGCAGCAACTGGAAGAACTCGGGCGAACCCGATGCGTTCGGCCCGCCGAGCGCGTTGCCGTTCTGCAAGCCGCTGACCGACTGCGCGGTGATGCGCAGCAGCAGGTCGATCGGAATGCCGCTTTCGGCGAGCGGCATCACGAGCGTTGGCGAAAGCGGCCGGATGTAGGCGCTCGCGTAGGCGTCGCCGGTGGTCGGCGTGAACGTGAACGTCGGATGATTCGAGTAGGAGACGCTGCCCGTCGCCTGCGCGTAGTTCGGCTGCGCGCCGGAGCCGGCATTGAGCACGACGCCGCCCGTGGTGTCGAACGTATACGCGGCGATGATGCTGCTCACGGTGAGAAACGACGGCGCGTCGGCGAAACGCAATCCGACAATCGCGGCAAGAATTTCACGCTTCTTCGCATCGCCGAGCGCCCGGGCGTAATCCACCTGATCGGCTTTCAGGCGGCCCGGGCCGATGCCCGCGCAGCCTGCTGCGAGAAAGGAGACGGAGAGAATCGCAATCGATAAGGCTTTCCTTGTCATGGCTCTGTATGAAGGAGATAAGGAGGATCGTCGGCGCGCGGCCGCGGAACACCCGGGCCGAAGGCGCAAATTTCATACCTTTGAGCGCAAACGATCTCATCCGGCGCATTGCACGCCGGCTTTCTCAATAGCGTCGCGACCCGATGTGCTTCGTCAGGCCACGAGCAAAATCAGATTACGAAGCGCCGCGCGACTGCGTTTTCGACTGCGCCTGCTTGTCCTGTACAGGCCCCTGCGCGATATGGCGGCTCGCTTCCTTGTGCTGCGCGACAAGCGCATCGAGCCGGTCCTGCGCGAAGCGCGGGCCGTCGTCGCGTGCGAAAGCCGGTGCGGCGAGTGTCGCCGTAACAAGGACGATGATTGTGGCGAAAGGCGTTCTTTTCATGATTCACCCCGCGTTGAACGCGACAGCCCCCAGTGCCGCCGCTCGACTAGCATCGCACAACGGCGTGGAAGCTGCGCGCCGCGCGCTCGCACGGTTGCCCGTCGCACCCCTCGCGTTTCCGCCAAAATCCAGCACGCCTTCACATGAGCCGCGCTTTGCACCGTTCGCGTGCTTGCGCACCGCGCGCAGATTACCTATTCCTTACTTCGGGGCGTCTATTGTCATACCGGCGCCGCACCGACTGAAAGAAACGGAGGACGCCCGCTCATGAATCTCGCCATTTTCTTCGACGGCACGTGGAACGAGCCCAACGACCGCACCAATGCCTATCTGCTCTACAAGCTCGCGCCCGAGACGGACCAGCAGGAAACCTTCTATGTGCCGGGCGTCGGGACGCAAGGCAACGGGCTTTTCTCGCTCGCGAACAAGTTTCTCGGCGGCGCATTCGGCGATGGCCTGAGCGACAACATCAAGAGCGGCTACGCGTGGCTGTGTCAGCGTTACACGCCCGCTGCGAAGATCTACATCTTCGGCTTCAGCCGTGGCGCCTACTCCGCGCGCAGCCTGGCCGGGCTGATTCGCAAATGCGGGCTCGCGAACGACTGGAGCCCGCAGTCGATCGATCAGGCCTATGGCATCTATCGCGACAAGGACGTCGGATTCGCGGATCAATCGGTCGTCGATTTTCGCAGGCAGTTCACGCGGGAAGTCGATGTCGAATTCATCGGCGTATGGGATACCGTCGGCGAACTCGGCATTCCGCTCGACGGCGTGCCGATGCCGGGCTTTTCGAGCTACTACAAATTCCACGACACGACGCTGTCGAACAGCACGAAGGCGGCTTATCACGCGATCGCCGCGAACGAATTCCGCTCGCTCTACAAGCCGACCCTGTGGACACCGGGCGCCGATACGCGTGGCAGCAATCTGCCGCTCGAACAACGCTGGTTCGCGGGCGCGCATGCGAACGTGGGCGGCGGCTACGTGACGCCGCCGCGCACGCCCGAAGACCTGTTGCCCCTGATTCCCGCCGAGTGGCTGCGCAAGAAGGCAGCGGATCACGGCCTTTCGATCGACGGGCCGATCTCCATACCGGCGCAGGCGTTCCAGTCGCAGCCGATCGATTCGTACGCCGAGTTCACCGCGCACCATCCGTTTCTGCAGACCGTATGCAAAAAGGAGCCGCGCGTGGCGGGCACGGCGCTGAATGAAACAATCGACCCGAGCCTGCTCGAACGCGTCAGCGAGCCGGGTTTTCTCGACATGTATCCGGCGCTCGTCGCGCAGTTGAAGGCGCTGCCGCCCGGAAAATAATTCAGGAATCCGCAACGCATGATGGTTTGTGTGCGCATTCACGCACACGTCATGAAAAATCGACGACTAGAATTCGTCTACCAAACGTTTGCGATGCGAACGAATCGGAGATTTTCGACGCATCGCTTCGATGACCGCGCGTAAGTAGTTGCATGTGAAATCATCTGCCCGAGGCGCGCGGCTCGGGTCGACGTCCGCCCGCAGCCTATGCTCCGCCCGGACACGAGGAGACCGGCATGAGCACGACCACCACGACGGATTTCACCGGGCATGACGCGCCGGCCGACATCGGCGATGACACGACCGACGGCGACTTCAGCGACGGCCAGCCCGGCCCGCGCGCGGAGGCGGACATCGTCAAGTGCGAGGGGCTGATCTCGCATGCGGCCGAAACCGGCACCATCCTCGAGAAGACCGATGTCGATGCGGTGCGCGGTGCGCGGGCGGCCTTCGATCAGGGCATCTGGAGCCGTGCGATCGGCAGCGCGTTTTATGGTGCGATGAGCCGCATCGCGGCGTCGGTGCAATATCCGGGGCGGCGCATCGTCGACGATCTCGATCACTGCCGCGACCTGGTTTCGTACGGCGCGCAAAACGGCAAGCTGCTCGACGAACGCGATATCGAAGCGATGTCGCAGGCCCGCGCCGCACAGCAGGATCACGCGTGGAATCCCGAAATCGAGAGCGCGTTCTACGCCGCGATGAGCCGCATCGCGCACGCGGTGACGCCTGTGGTCGCGGAAACAGTGGGCGACGAAGCGCGTCGGGGCGCGCGCCGCGCGATCCGCATCTACACGCATTCGGCGATCGCGCTGACGCTGCTCGTCGTGTCGCTGTCGTGCCTGCTCTTCGTCGCGAATCAGGTGTCGACGGACATCGCGACCGTCGTAAGGGAAAACGATGCCGCCGCGCTCACGCTGCACAACCAGTTGCAGGCGCACGCGGTCGCGATCGCCGACGCCGACCAGAAGAAGGACGCGGCCGCCGTGATCGCGCTGCAAAACTCGCAGCCCGCGTTGCAGATCAAGGAGGAACTGCAGAGCTTCGCGACGAACAACCGCCAGCTCTTCGCCGACGTGTCGCGTATCAGCGCGTTCACCACGAGTCTCGGCCTCGGCGCGATACGCAGTCCCTATAAAGCGCCCTGCGACGCCGAGGAAAACGTGCTCAATTTTCAGGGCGCGTATCGCACGTCGCATTCGCCGAAGTACTACGCCGGCAAGGCGGCGAGCGGTGACTGGCAATGCAATCCCGACGTCGCGCGCAAGGTGCTCGAAATCACGCTGCCGCTGCTCGCCAAACCCAATGCCGAACCTGGCGACGCCCACCCGCCCACCGATCTCGACGCGGTCGCGCAAGGCTTTCAGAAGATCGCGGTGTATCAGGACATCCGCGCGATGGCGCTCTATGCGAACGACATCATCCTGTCGATCGTCGGCGCGGTGACGGGCTTTCTGCTGCCCGTGCTCTATGCGTGGCTCGGCGCGTGCGCCGCGATCCTGCGGCAGCTTTCCGCCGATTCGGCGGCCAACACCTTCCATCCCGAGCATTCGAAGGTCGCCAACCGCGCGCACGTGACGAGCGCGATCATCGTCGGGATTTCGATCGGGCTTTTCAGCAAGCTGCTGGAAGGCGGCAAGGACGTGTCGCCGCTCGCGATCGCGTTCGTCGCGGGCTATGCATCGGACAAGTTTTTCTATTTCGTCGACCGGCTCGTCGGCGCGATGTTTCCGCCACGCGGCGATCCGCCCGCGCGAAACACGCGCTCCGATGGCGGTGCGCCGCGCACTTCGGGCAACGCATCCGCAGGGGCACCACCGGGCGTGTGATCGCCCGAGTAGGTGTCAGGCCTCGTCCGGATCGAACTCGACGCTCGGATAATCCTGCAGGCGGCCGCTCACTTCGGCCTCGTGCCCGCTCGTGAAAAGGCCGTCGAGATAATCGAGCGGCAGCTTGCCGGCGAGCGCCTTCAGCGCGAGTTCCGCGCTGCGTTTCGGCTCCGTGGCGATATCGCCCGAATCCATGCAGGCGCTGAACTGGCCGTTCTTCGAACTGATCGCGCCGATGTCGATCACCTTGCCGTCGACGTTCTGCGCGAGCACGCGCTCTTCCACCGCGAAAAGCCTGAACGGGCGTTCGACGCTCGCGCGCGGCTCCGGATTGCCTTCGTTGATTCCGCGACTGGCCATTGCGATTCTCCGGTATGCGCATCGATCGAGTGAATGCAGCAAGGGCTGCGCCCGCCGTCTGTGCATTGCAGCATCGACGCGCCTTTCCTGCGCGCGCCACGCCGTCCTACATTGAACCATCGCCCACGCAAACAAAGGAGCAGTCACCGTGAATGGAACCATGAGCGGCAAGATCGCGGTCATCACCGGCGCGAGCCGCGGGCTCGGACGCAACGCCGCATTGAAGCTCGCGCAGCAAGGCTGCGGCGTGATCGGCACCTACAAGCACAACGCGCAGGCCGCAGACTCGCTCGTCGAGGAGATCGCAAAAGCCGGCGGCAAGGCGGCCGTGCTCGCGCTCGACGTCGCGCGGTGCGAGACCTTCTCCGCCTTCGGCGACGCGCTATGCAAAACGCTCGAAGACACGTTCGAGCGCGAGAATTTCGATTTTCTCGTGAACAACGCGGGCATCGGCATTCATGCGCTCTTCGCGGAGACGACGCCCGCCCAGTTCGACGAGCTCGTCGACATCCAGTTGAAGGGGCCGTTCTTTCTGACGCAGGCGCTCCTGCCCTATCTTCATGAGGAAGGCGCAATCCTGAACGTGTCGAGCGGACTTACGCGTTTCGCGTTGCCGGGATTCGCCGCGTATGCCGTGATGAAAGGCGGGATCGAGGTGTTCACGCGCTATCTCGCGAAAGAGCTCGGGCCGCACGGCATCACGGTGAATACCATCGCGCCGGGGGCGATCGAGACGGACTTCGGCGGCGGCGTCGTGCGCGACGATCACGATACCAATCGCTTCATCGCGGATAACACGGCGCTCGGGCGCGCCGGTTTGCCGGACGATATCGGCGGCGCGATCGTGGCGATGCTCTCGGACGGCAATCGCTGGATGACTGCGCAGCGCGTGGAGGTGTCGGGCGGGATGTTCATCTGACGCATCGACCTGCGTTGCGCGCATAAAAAAACCGGACGCCGAGGCGTCCGGTTTTCGACTTGCAGCCGTAAAGCCGCGAAGCGTCGCTTAGAAGCGGTGGATGATACCCACGCCGCCTGCGAACATGCTGCGCGATGCCGACGGTTGGCCCTGGAAGCCATCGCCGATGGTGGCGTTAGCCGACGTCTGACGATTACGCGTCGTGCCCGACGGAACTGCCAGCGTGTTGCCGTTCGCGCGCTGGAATGCTTCCAGTGCGTACAGGCCCGTGCGCTTCGACAGCGAGTAGTACTGCGAGAGGTTGAACTGATGGTACGACGCTGCGTCGTTGATGCCGTTCGCCTTGCTGGCCCACGTGTAGCTGTAGCCTGCCGCGAAGTCCCATGCCGACGTCGCCTTCCAGTGCAGCACCGTGCCGGCCGTGTTGAACACCGCTTCGTCCGTGAACAGCGAGTTCGTGCCCGGGATGTACTGAACGTTCGAGTACGTGACCGAGATGTCCCACGCGCTGTTGAACTGGTAGCCACCCGCAACCGCGAAGCGTTGCTGAGCCTGTGCGCGCTGGTAACCGGCGGTCACCGCCGACACGCCCGGCTGGCCCGAGCCATCCGTCGCCGCCGTGCTGTTGATCGTCGTCGAGCTGCTGCTGTAGATGCCGCCGCCGTTGGCCGCGTTGTTGATGCGCGAGAACGCCACCGTACCGCCGATCGGGCCTTGCTGATACTGGACCGCCGCCGACCAGGTCGAGCCCTGGTACACGCTGTCGGGCACGCCCGCGAACGAGTACGAACCGCTGAACGTGACGCCGTAGAACTTGGGCGACGTGTAGACCACCGAGTTGTTCGCGCGGTAGATCGTGTCCATGCCGTCCAGATCGCCCGGGTGCGCGCCGAAGTAGCCGGTCAGCCAGTTCGTCGGGCTGTACGGCGAGAGCAGCGTGTAGTACGAGGTGTACTGGCGACCCAGGGTGACGGTACCGTAGCCCGGGTTCGTCAGACCGACCCATGCCTGACGGCCGAACATCGCGTTCGTGAACTGCTGTTGCCCGCTGTTGATGTCGAAGCCCGATTCCAACTGGAAGATGGCCTTGTTGCCACCGCCGAGATCTTCAGCACCCTTCAGGCCGAAGCGGCTGCCCGCCCAGATACCCGACGCCATCTTGACGTTCGAGCGGCCCGGGTTCGTTTTGGCCAGGTTCGTCTGGCTGCTTTGGTAGACGATCGAATCGTCGACGATACCGTACAGCGTGACGCTGCTTTGCGCGAACGCCGGCGCCGCGGCTGCAAACGCCGTGGCTGCGACGA
>LRBF01000035.1 GCA_001580565.1 Caballeronia megalochromosomata
CTTTGGATGGAACAAGCTGTTTCTTTGCCTACTTTCTTTGCAGCAGCAAAGAAAGTAGGTGCCGCCCCGCACAGGGGCAACGCTAATAAACCGACACGAAAACGGGATCCGGCAAAAAACCAAACCCGACCACCACACCAACGCGATCCAGCGCAAAAAAAAATCGGCATAAACCTTGCTCCACGCACGACCATGCACGATTCCCCGACAACATCGAACCCACAGGCCGCATGGACCTGTCCCTTCTGCCCCTTGCTATGCGACGACATCACGCTCGCCCCGAGCGGCGATCACCGCCTCGCAGCACCCCACACCGCCTGCCCCCGGCTCGCGGCATCGCTTGCCCGCTTCGGTCCGCAGGACGCAAGCCAGAAGCCCGCAATCGACGGACAAGCCACCGATCTCGCGTCGGCGCTCTCGCGAGCCGTCGCGATCCTGTCCAAAGCACGCCGGCCGCTTTTCGGCGGCCTCGCGACCGACGTGGCCGGCGCCCGCGCGCTCTATGAACTGGCCGCGCATTGCGGCGCGATCCTCGATCATCTGCACGGCGACACGCTCGCCGACAGCAACCGCGCGCTGCAAGACCGCGGCGCCTTCTTCACGACGCTCTCGGAAGTGCGCTCACGCGCCGATCTCGTCATCGTGTTCGCGTGCGAGCCCTCGCGGCGCTATCCGCGCTTCTACGAGCGCGCCATCGGCGAAGGGCGCAACGTGAGCGTCGTCTTCGTCGGATGTGACATCGATAAAGCCTCGACCGCGCCCACCGAATCGATCCTGGCGGAAACCGATCCCTTCGATACGCTCGCGCTCTGGTCCGCGCACGTCGAAGGCGGCCGCGCCATCCCGATACCCGAGCTCGTCGCGCTGACCGAGCGCATCCATTCGGCGCAATACACCGCGTTCATCTACGAGCCGTCGACGCTGTCGACGCAACACGCGGCGCTCGCGATCGAGGCGCTGCAACGCATCGTGAAGTCGATCAACCGCACCACGCGCGCAGGCGCGCTCGCGCTGACCGGCGACGACGGCGCGGCGTCCGTCAATCAGGCGATCACGTGGCTCTCGGGCTTTCCGCTGCGCACGCGCGTCGCGTACGGCTTGCCGCTCGATCACGATGCGCATCGCTATCGCACGGAAACGCTCCTGAGCCGCGGGGAAATCGACGCACTGCTCTGGGTGTCGAGCTTCGCGCCCGAGCCGCTGCCCGCATCGCTTGACGACGATGTGCCCGCAATCGTCCTCGGTCATCCATCGACGCAACTGCCCGCGCGCACGGGCCCGACCGTGTTCATTCCGGTCGCGACGCCCGGCATCGACAGCGGCGGGCATCTGTTTCGCGTCGATACGTCGGTCGTCGCGCCGCTCACCGCCGCGCGCGATGTCGCCTTGCCGACGGTCGCCACGGTCGCATCGCAACTCGCGCAGGCGCGGAGGCCGTCATGAGCCTCACGCGCCTCAAAGGCGGCACGCTCTATGATCCGGCGAACGGCGTGAACGGCGTGAAGCGCGACGTCTATATCCGCGATGGACGTATCGTCGATCATGCGCAAGGAGAAAGCATCGAACATGATTTCGATGCCAACGGCATGGTCGTGATGGCGGGCGGCATCGACCTGCATTCGCACATCGGCGGCGGCAAGACGAATCTGTCGCGGCTGCTCCTGCCGGAAGATCATCGCGATGATCCGCGCGCCGTGCCCGATCGCCCGAACGAAGGCCGCTACATGCGCCTGCCTTCGTGCGGCGTGTGCGCGCCGGGCACGCTCGCGGCCGGTTATCGCTACGCGGAAATGGGCTACACGGCCGCATTCGAGCCCGCGATGATCGCGTCGAACGCGCGCCACGCGCATCTGGAAATGGGCGACACGCCGATCATCGATCACGGCGCCTACGTGATGATGGGCAACGACGAGCTCTTTCTGCAGATGCTCGCCGCGAACGAAGATTTCGAGCGCGTGCGCGATTACGTCGGCTGGACGATCGATTCGAGCAAGGCGCTCGGCGTTAAGGTCGTGAATCCCGGCGGCATTTCGGCGTTCAAGTTCAATCAGCGCTCGCTCGATGTCGATGAAAAACACGTGCACTACGGCATCACGCCGCGCGATGTACTGAAGACGCTCACGCGCGCGCTGACCGATCTTCGCGTGCCGCATCCGCTGCATGTGCATGCGAGCAACCTCGGCGTGCCGGGCAATATCGAATCGACGATCAAAACGATGGACGCAGCCGATGGCCTGCCCATTCACCTGACGCATATCCAGTTCCATAGCTACGGCGCCGAAGGCCCGCGCAAGTTCTCGTCAGGCGCGCGGGCGATCGCCGAAGCGGTGAACGCGCGGCCCAACGTGACGATCGATGTCGGCCAGATCATCTTCGGCCAGACGGTCACGGCATCCGGCGACACGATGATGCAGTTCAAGAACGCACCGATGGCCCGCCCGCGCAAATGGGTGCTCGGCGATATCGAATGCGATGCGGGTTGCGGCATCGTGCCGTTCAAGTATCGCGAACAGAGCTTCGTGAACGCGCTGCAATGGATCATCGGGCTGGAAATCTTTTTGCTCGTCGATGATCCGTGGCGCGTCTCGATGACCACCGATCATCCGAACGGCGCGCCCTTCACGAGTTATCCGCATTTGATCCGTCTCCTGATGGACAAGTCCTTCCGCGACGCGCAACTCGACACGCTCCACGCCGAAGCGAAGACCGCGAGCGCGCTCGCTGAAATCACGCGCGAGTTCTCGCTCTATGACATCGCGATCATCACGCGCGCCGGCCCCGCGAAGCTGCTCGGCCTGAAGGATCGCGGCCATCTCGGCGCGGGCGCGGCGGCGGATATCGCCGTGTATCGCGACGATGCCGACCGCGAGCGCATGTTCACATCGCCCGCCTACGTGTTCAAGGACGGCGAGCTGATCGCGCGCGACGGCACGCTGCTCGCCACGCCCACTGGCGGCATTCACTACGTGAGCCCCGACTACGATCGCGCGATCGAAAAGCGCGTGCGCGATTTCGCGCAGAAGAATCTCGCGACGCGCTTCGAGAACATCGCGATCGGCGACGACGAAATCTGCGCGTGCTGCAACGGCGGGCGGCTCTTGCCCGTCGCGTGCTTCGCGGCGAGCGGGAGTTGACGCATGCGCATCAACGACACGCAGATCGACGACACCTTCGCCGAAGCCTTCCCGATGAAGGCGACGCGCCTCGTCATCACCGCGCATACATCGATATGGGCGCGGCATGCGGCGAATTCGCTGACGGGGTTCGCCACGTCCGTCATCGACTGCGGCTGCGAGGCGGGCATCGAGCGCGATCTGTCGGGCGATGAAACGCCTGATGGCCGCCCGGGCGTCGCCGTGCTGATCTTCGCGATATCGTCGAAGGAACTGGCCAAGCAGATCGCGCGGCGCGTCGGGCAATGCGTGCTGACGTGCCCGACGACGGCGGTCTATGGCGGCATCGATTCCGCGAACACGCGCGCGCCGCTTTCCGACAACGCGCCGCTCGGCGCGGGCCTGCGCTTTTTCGGCGACGGCTGGCAGATATCGAAAGTGCTCGACGGCACGCGCTACTGGCGCGTGCCCGTGATGGACGGCGAGTTCGTCTGCGAGGAATTCACCGCGACCGTGAAAGCGGTCGGCGGCGGCAATCTGCTGTTTCTCGCGCGCGATATCGACAGCGCGCTGCATGCGGCGGAATCCGCCGTCGCCGCGATGCATCGGCTGCCGAACATCATCACGCCGTTTCCGGGCGGCGTCGTGCGCTCGGGATCGAAGATCGGCTCGAAGTACGCGGGCGCGACAGCATCGACGAATGATGCGTTCTGTCCGACGCTCGTCGGTCTGTCGAAGAAAAGCGAGTTGACGCCCGATGTCGCGTGCGTGCTCGAAATCGTGATCGACGGTCTCACCGATGCCGATGTCGGCGCCGCGATGACTGCCGGCATCGCCGCCGCCACGAAGATCGGGCGCGCGGGCGGCGTGCTGCGCATTTCCGCAGGCAATTACGGCGGCAAGCTCGGACCGTATCACTTCAGGCTGCATGAGTTGTCGAAGGATATCGACGGGAGCCGCGCATGAACGCGATCACGTTGCGCGTAAAAAATGCGCCGGGCTTTCGCGTCGATGGGTCGAAATTACTGCCCGCCGAGCTTGCGGCTGCTTCGCGGACCGAGTTGCCTCGCATCGTGCTGCAAGGCGCGGGCGAAACGTGCGCGCTCGGTGATCTCTTCGACATCGCGCTGACAGAGGACGACACGCCCTCGCTCACGATCGAAGGCGATGCGCGCTGGCTCGATCGCATCGGCGCGAACATGAGCGAAGGCACGCTCACCGTGCACGGCAACGCTGGCGATTACGCGGGCATAAAGATGTCCGGCGGCGAGTTCCACATTCAGGGCGACGCAGGTGCTTTCGCCGCGTGCGAGATGCAGGGCGGACGTCTCTCGATTCACGGCGACGCGGGCGATTTCGCCGCGGGCGCGTTGCCCGGCGACATGGAAGGCATGGCCGGCGGCACGCTCACGATTCACGGCAACGCGGGCGCACGCCTTTGCGACCGCATGCGGCGCGGCACGGTGCTCGTCGCGGGCGATGCGGGCGATTTCGCGGCGTCGCGGCTGGTCGCGGGCTCGGTCTGCATCGGAGGGAAAGTGGGCGCACACTTGGGATACGGCATGCGGCGCGGCACCGTGGTGCTGGCGCGCGCGCCCTCTCGCATCCCGCCGACTTTCACCGAAGGCGGCCGCGGCTTCGACGTGTTCTGGCTGCTGTTCACGCGCATGCTCGCGCGCGAAATCGCGCCCTTTTCGACATTCGCCGGTCATGTGTTGCCGAGACGCTACGCCGGCGACCTTGCCGTGGATGGACGGGGGGAATTGCTGATCGCCAATTCATAGCCGGGGGATGAACAATGGACTGTTGGCCCTTCATAGGAGAGATGCCATGAGCACCGCGCGGACATCCGCAACCTCGCGCTACGGCAGAAGCGATGCCGCCGGCGAGCGTTACGCACGCCCGATGATCGCGTTGCACTGGCTCATCGCGATTGCGATCATCGCGATGCTGTGCATCGGCTTCTATATGGTCGGCCTGCCGCGCGGACTGCCGTTCAAGTCCGACCTCGTCAACTTCCACAAGTCGCTTGGAATCACGGTTTTCCTGCTGGTGCTGATCCGCATCCTGGTACGCCTGGCTTATGGCCGGCCGCCTCTGCCGCCGATGCGAACGTGGCAACGCGCCGCCGCGAGCATTACGCAGGCTCTTTTATATGCAGGCATGGTGGCGATGCCGCTCACCGGTTATCTCGGCTCGTCGTTCAACAAGTTCGGCACCAAGCTCTGGGGCATCGCACTGCCGCAATGGGGCTGGGACGACAAGCATCTGCGGCAGATCTTTTTCGGTATCCACGAATACCTCGCGTGGATCATGGCCGCGCTGGTCATCCTGCATTTTCTCGGTGCGATGAAGCATCAACTGATCGACCGCGACGGTCTCCTGCGGAGGATGCTGCCTTGAAGATACGTGTGCTCGGTTCATCGGCGGGCGGCGGCTTTCCGCAATGGAACTGCAACTGCCGCAATTGCGACGGCGTGCGGCGCGGGACGATCGCGGCGCGTGCACGCACGCAATCGTCCATTGCTGTTACCGATAACGGCGAGGACTGGCTGCTCGTCAACGCATCGCCGGACATTCTGGCGCAGATCGCGGCGAATCCTGAATTGCAGCCCGCGCGCAAGGTACGCGACACGGGCATCGCGGCCGTCGTCACGATGGATGCGCAGATCGATCACGTCACGGGTCTCCTGATGCTGCGCGAGCGCGGCGCACCCTTGCCGCTCTATACGACCGACGCCGTATGGCAGGACCTCTCGACGGGCTTTCCGGTCACCTCGATCCTTGCGCATTACTGCGGCGTCGAGCACAGGCGCATCGCGCTCGATGGCGCGTCGTTCGCCGTGCCCGAACTGCCGCGCGTGAGCATCGACGCATTGCCTTTGTCGAGCAAGGCGCCGCCTTATTCGCCGCATCGCGAAGCGCCGGAAACGGGCGACAACATCGGCCTGATGTTCACGGATACCGCAACGGGCAAGCGCGCGTTCTATGCGCCGGGTCTCGGCGCACTCGAACCGCATGTGCTCGATGCGATGCGCGAAGCGGACTTGCTGCTCGTCGACGGCACCGTGTGGACCGACGATGAAATGATTCGCCTCGGCCTCACGAAGAAGACCGGCCGCGACATGGGCCATCTCGCGCAGAGCGGTGCGGGCGGCATGATCGACGTGCTCGATTCGATCGATCGCGCGAACGTCCGCAAGGTGCTGATCCATATCAACAACACGAACCCGATCCTCATCGAGGACGGACCCGAAAGGCGCATTCTGTCGGAGCACGGCATCGAAGTCGCGCACGACGGCATGACCTTCGAGCTATGACATTCGCACTGGATACTGGAGACCGCTCGATGTTCGATCCGATGCTCAACCCGACCACAGGCCCGATCTTCACGCAGGTGAAGGACGACGGCCCCGCGTGGACGCGCGAGGAATTCGAAGCTCAGTTGCGCGCGAAGGGCACGGCGTATCACATCCATCATCCGTTCAACGTGACGATGAACAGCGGCGGCTGCTCGAAGGAGCAGATACGCGGCTGGGTCGCGAACCGCTTCTACTATCAGATCAACATTCCACTGAAGGATGCGGCGGTGATGTCGAATTGTCCCGACCGCGAAACGCGCCGCCGCTGGGTGCTGCGCATTCTCGATCACGACGGCTACGGCGATCAGCCGGGCGGCATCGAGGCATGGGCGCGCCTTTCCGATGCAGTGGGTCTCTCGCGCGACGATTTGTGGTCGCTGAAACTCGTGACGCCGGGCGTGCGCTTCGCCGTCGATGCCTACGTGAACTTCGCGCGGCGCGCGCCGTGGCAGGAGTCGGTGTGCTCGTCGCTCACGGAAATGTTCGCGCCGCAGATTCACAAGGATCGTCTCGCGACCTGGCCCGAGCATTACAAGTGGATCGAGCCGGAAGGGCTGTCGTACTTCCGCTCGCGCGTGTCGCTTGCGCAGCGCGATGTCGAGCACGGTCTCGAAGTGACGCTCGCGCATTTCACGACCCGTCAGGCACAGCAGCGCGCGCTCGACATCCTGCAATTCAAGCTCGACATCCTCTGGACCATGCTCGATTCGATCGAAAAGGCCTTCCCGAAATGAGCGACACGAATCCGACTCAACGCAAGCAAGAAGCCGTCGAAGCGCCCGACGATTCATTGCATCCGAAACTCAAGCGCCTGTTCCGGCTGCAATGGGAGCCGGCGCAGGATGCGCACGTGCTGCTGTATCCCGAGGGCATGGTGAAGCTCAATCAAAGTGCGGCGCAGATTCTTCTGCGCTGCGACGGCACGCGCGATATTCCGGCGCTCGTCGCGGATCTGGAGCAGGCGTTCAACGCAAGCAATCTCGGCGACGACGTGCGCGCGTTCATCGCCGGCGCGCGTGCGCGAGGCTGGCTGGAGTGACGTCATGACCGACTTGTCCGAACCGATCGCAAAACCCGAGCACGAAGGCGTGCCGATCGCGCCGCCGCTGTGGCTGCTCGCGGAGTTGACGTATCGCTGTCCGCTGCATTGCGTGTTCTGCTACAACCCGGTGAATTACGCCGACCACACGCGCGAACTCGACACCGGTCAATGGATCGACGTATTGCGTCAGGCGCGCGCGCTGGGCGCGGCGCAACTCGGCTTCTCGGGCGGCGAGCCGCTCTTGCGCGACGATCTCGAAACGCTCGTGGGCGAAGCGCGCAAGCTCGGCTTCTATACGAACCTCATCACGTCGGGCATCGGTCTGACGGAGAAGCGCATCAGCGCATTGCAGGACGCCGGGCTCGATCACATCCAGCTTTCGTTTCAGGATTCATCGCAGGAGCTCAACGACTTTCTGTCCAGCACGAAGACCTTCGACTACAAGATGCGCGTCGCGAGTCTCATCAAGGCGCACGGCTTTCCGATGGTGCTCAACTGCGTGCTGCATCGCTATAACCTGCCGCATATCGGTCGCATCATCGATATGGCGCTCGCAATGGGCGCCGAATATCTCGAACTCGCGAACACGCAGTACTACGGCTGGGCGCATGCGAACCGCGCGCAGCTCATGCCGACCAAAGAGCAACTCGATGAAGCGGAAGCGGTGGTCGAGCGCTATCGCAACGAGATCGGCGACAAGTGCAAGATTTTCTTCGTCGTGCCCGACTACTACGAGCGCCGGCCCAAGCGCTGCATGAACGGCTGGGGCTCGGTGTTTCTCGGCATCGCGCCCGATGGCGCCGCGCTGCCGTGCCATACCGCGCGCTCGCTGCCGGGCCTCACGTTTCCGAACGTCACCGAGATGCCGATCAAGGACATCTGGTACGAGAGCGATGCGTTCAATCGCTTTCGCGGCTTCGGCTGGATGAAGGAGCCGTGCCGCAGTTGCGACGAAAAGGCCATCGACATGGGCGGCTGCCGCTGTCAGGCGTATCTGCTGACGCAAGACCCCGCGAACGCGGACCCGGTGTGCGACAAGTCCCCGCATCACGAGCGCGTGATCGAAGTGGTCCGCGCCGCGTCGGCGAGGCAGGAACCGCAGGAGCAACCCATCATCTTCCGCAACGATGCGAACTCGAAACGTATCGCGGCGCGAGCTCGCGACAGTGCTTCAGAAGAAGGAGAAGACACGCCATGATTGCCGACATCTCCGTGCTGCTCGTGGACGATCACGCCGTCGTGCGTGAAGGCTACAAGCGTCTGCTCGAACTGAGTCCCGACGTGAACGTCGCGGGCGAAGCGGCGGATGCGGCCGAGGCGTATCAGAAGTTTTGCGCGTTGCAGCCGGATGTCGTCGTGATGGATCTCGCGTTGCCCGGCGCGAGCGGCATCGAGGCGATGCGGCGCATGCTGGCGCGCGAACCGCATGCGCATGTGCTGATCTTCAGCGTGCACGAGGAAGCGATCTTCGTGCGACGCGCGCTCGATGCCGGCGCGCGCGGCTATGTCACGAAGGCGAGCGCGCCCGATGTGCTCGTCGAAGCGGTGCGATCCGTTGCGCGCCGCGTTTCGTATCTGAGTCCCGATGTATCTCAGGCGCTCGCATTGCGCGCGAGCATTCAGGAAGGACGGCAGTTATCCGCGCGCGAGTTCGAGGTGCTGCGTCTGCTCGTGCAGGGTTATACGCTGCCGAGCATCGCGGAGAAGCTGGGCCTGAGTCAGAAGACGGTCGCGAATCATCAATCGGTGATCCGGCAGAAGTTCGGCGCGGACAACGGCGTGCAGCTCGCGCAGATCGCCAATCGCCTCGGCCTTCATTTTGCCGATTTCGCTTCGTCCGCCGCTGCGTCGTTCGGGCCTGAAGTCGGCAACGGCAGCCCGGCCTGAGCCGGCACGCGCGCGCAAAAGAGGAAGCCGCCGCCCGGCTCGCTGGCGATATGAAACTCCCCGCCGAGCGCTTCGACGCGCTCGCGCATGCCGATCAGCCCTAGCCCCTTGCGCGGCTTCGCGAGATCGACGCCCGGGCCGTCGTCCGCCATCGTCACGACGATTTCCTGCGGCGCGCGCGCCAGATAAATCTCCACGCGTGAGCGCCGCGCGAACTTCGACACGTTCGTGAGCCCTTCCTGCACGAGCCGGTAAAGCGTGATGTTGAGCGCATCGCTCAGATTGTCGAAATCGCCGTCGACGGCGAGCGTGAACGTGGCATCGGGCAAACGCTCGCGCCAGCCGTCGACGCAATGTTCGAGCGCGGTCGGCAAGCCGAATTCATCGAGCCCGATGGGACGCAGCTTGCGGATCATCCCGCCGATCTCGCGATACACATGCGCCGCGCTTTGCATGAGCGCGAGCGACAGCCGATGAATCTCCGCCTCGCGCCCGGCCGACAGATCGCGGATGCGCCCCGCATCGAGCGACATCGCGTTGAGGTATTGGCCGAGTTCGTCGTGCAGCTCGCGCGCGAGATGGCGACGCTCGGTTTCCTGTGCGGCGAGCGCCTGGCTCGCGAGCCGCCGGTTTTCCGCGAGCAGGTCTTCGGCCTCTTCCTCCAGCGCGCGCCGCCGGCGCACTTCCGACTGCGCCTCGCGATAACGCCGCCACGCGAACCACGCGAAGCCGACCGCGAGCACGACGAGCGTCGGCGGCAACTCGTCGAGCTGGAAGCGCTCGGCGCTGCGCGTCAGGCGAAACGCGTACTCGCTGAAATCGAAGCGTGCGAAGAGCGCGCCGGCGATGACCGTGATCGCGAGCACGCAGGCGAGATCGCGCCACGCCGGCGAGCGCGGCGCGCGACGCTCGGCGTCTTTTGCGAGAGAGGGCAAGGATTCGGATGGCATCACGGAATGCATTCTACGCACGCCTTCTTCACGCGGTGGAGTGGCGGGAACGCAATTGGGAACGCTTCCCTGCGCGATCGGGAAAACCTCCCGGTCCACGCGCTCATTCTTATGCGACGCTTTCATTGAAAGAAACATTCTCGACGCGTGGATCGAAATATAAGAAGGAGACGACAATGAAGAGCATGCAGCGCCTGCCCGGGCTCGCGCATCCGTTCAAACCCCGAGCAGGGCTGCGGCTCATCTTCGGCAGCGCGTGCGCGAGCATCACGGTGGCCGCGTGGGCGCAAACACCGCCTTCGACCGACGCAGCGGAAGCGCCGCCGGCGGCATCGGCGACGCAGGCGCAAACGCCGCCGAACACGGAGCTGCCGTCGATCATCGTCGTCGGCACCACGCCGCTCGTCGGCGTCGGCACGCCGCTCGAGAAGGTGCCCGCGAATGTGCAGACGATCAAGGGCACGGAGATCGAAGCGCAGCATACGCCCACGATCAGCAACTACCTGGAAAAGAACGTCGTCAGCGTCGATACCAACGACGCGCAGGGCAATCCGTGGCAGACCGACATCAACTATCGCGGCTTCACGGCGTCGCCCTTGCTCGGCACGCCGCAAGGGTTGTCGGTGTTCATGGACGGCGTGCGCATCAACGAGCCCTTCGGCGATGTCGTCAACTGGGACCTGATTCCGCAGGCCGCGATCCAGACGATGCAGATCATCCCCGGCTCGAATCCGACCTTCGGCCTGAATACGCTCGGCGGCGCGGTCGCGGTGACGACCAAGAACGGCCGCAGCAATCCGGGCGGCAATGTCGACGTAGGCTTCGGCTCGTTCGGGCGCAAGTATGCGCAGATCGAGCAAGGCGGCGTGATCGGCGATCATCTCGACTACTACTTCACCGCGAACATCACGAACGACAACGGCTGGGCCGATCACAATTCGAGCCGCATCCGCCAGGCGTTCGGCAAGATCCGCTACACCGATGCCGATACGACGATCTCCGTGTCGATGGGTGGCGCGGACAACACGCTGAACGGCTCGCAGACGATCCCGCGCTCGTTCATGGACAACTTCCGTCAGGCCTACACGTTCCCCGACACGAACGAAAACCAGGTCGGCTATCTGACGATCAACGCCGAGCACTACTTCACGCCGAACGTGCAGCTGAGCGGCAACGTGTACTACCGCCACTATCGCAACAAGAACGTGAGTTCGAACGTCAACGACAATTTCGACCCGAACGGCGACGATCCCGACGAACTCACGCAAGCCTTCAACGATCAGTCGGTGATCGTGACGGACAGCTACGGCGCGAGTCTGCAACTCACGCTGCTCAACAGGCTGTTCGACCATGACAACCAGTTGATCATCGGCGCCGCGGGCGACTTTGCGAATTCGCACTTCACGCAGGCCGAGCAACCGGCGGAGTTCACCGACTCGCGCGCGACCATCGGCACCGGTCCTTTCGCGCCGACCACGGACGCGAAGACGCACAACTCGAATCTGGGCATCTACTTCGAAAACACGTTCTCCTTCACCGAGCAATGGTCGATGACGCTCGCCGGTCGGTACAACTGGGCGAAGGCGACCATCGGCGATGAAAGCGGCGTGCAGCCGCTGCTCGACGGGAATCACACGTTCTCGCGTTTCAATCCGGCCATCGGCTTCAACTGGAATCCGACGCCCTGGTTCACCGCCTACGCGACGTATAACGAAGGCATGCGCTCGCCGACCGCCATCGAGCTGGCATGTGCGGACCCGAACGCGCCCTGCTCGCTGCCCAACGACTTCATCGCGGACCCGGACCTGAAGCCCGTGATCTCGAAGACGTTCGAGATCGGCGCGCGCGGCCGCGTCGGCAGCCATACGACGTGGAGCGCCGCGGCCTACAGCACGACCCTGGACGACGATATCCAGTTCGTCAGCAGCCAGGGCGCGGCGAGCACGCTAGGCTATTTTCAGAACGTCGGCAAGACGCGGCGGCAAGGCTTCGAGCTTGCGGGCCGCACGCAATGGGGACCGGTGGGCGTCGCGGCGAGCTATAGCTATGTGAATGCGACGTATCGCTCGACGTGGACCGAAAGCAGCGCGAGCAATTCGAGCGCGGATGCCGACGGCAACATCACCGTGCATTCCGGCGACCGCATCCCGGGCATTCCGGCGAATACGGTGAAGATGCGCATCGACTACAACCCGTTTGCGCGCTGGAACATCGGCACGAATCTCACGTATCGCAGCAACATCTTCGCGCGCGGCGACGAGAACAATCAGGACGTGAACGGCAGTGTCGCGGGCTATTTCCTGATCGACCTCGATACGACCTACAACGTGACGAAGCAACTGCAGGTCTACGCGACGGTGAAGAACCTCCTGAACAAGCGCTACGCGAACTTCGCGATTCTCGGCCAGAACTTCTTCGACGGGCCCAATCACACGTTCAACAACGGAGCAACGGTGAACGAGCAGTTCCTGGGCGTGGGCGCGCCGCGCGGCGTGTGGGTGGGGATGCGGTATGCGTGGAAGTGATGCGGCACCGACGCGCGGCTCACGACTGATACGACTTCCACGGGATGCCGCGTGCGTTGATGCCGTCCCAAAGCGCGACATTGCATTGGTGCCTTTCTTCGTCGCTGCGCGGGTGTTTCTGGTCTCTCAAGTCCATTCTGTGACTGAGTATGCCGAGGAGTCCGCCTTCGAGATGCGCAGGATTCGCACCCCAGCGCAGATCGATCTCGGAGATCGCGACACCCGTGGACCGATGCAACGCAAGAACATCGTCCATACTCATGTCGATTTCGAGTGGATGCGCGTACAGCTTGCACACGTTGGCGACATCGTGTCCCGCCATGCGCGGATAGAACGCCGGAAGCACGCGCGTGTACAGACGGATCTTGGCCGCGTACAGCTTCTGCAGATTCAGGTTGAGCGATGTCATGCCGCGGTGAATGCGATACGACGTCAGTGCATCGGGCAGATTCGCGAAGCGCGCGCCCTTCAGCATGCAATCGAACCAGAAGCCGAGATCGTCGACGATATCGAGGTTCGGATCGTAGCGAAGCTCATGCTGCTGCACGAAGGCGCGACGGAACATGGTGCTCGGATTGGCGATGTATGCGTTGCCCATCACGAAACGCGCCTTGATGTTCGCGTCGTCGAGCGGAAACTCGCTCGTCATGTGGTCTTCATCGAAATGCTGAATTTGCGTGCCCACGACCGTGACATCGGGGTTGGCGTCGAGAAACGTCGCCTGCTGGAGCAAGCGGCCCGGCTCGGCGATATCGTCGTGATCGATGCGCGCGATATATTCGCCGCGGCACAGGTTGAAGCCCCGGTTCGCGTTGGCGGGTCGCCCCAGATTGTGTTCGAGCGGGAACACGCGGATGCGCGGATCGTTCAGGCCGCGCACGAGATCGAGCGTCGCATCGGTGCTGGCGTCGTCGAGCACGAGGATCTCGAAATCCGCGTCCTGTCGCAACAACGAACGCAAGGTCTCGACGATGTACTTCTGCGCGTTGTAAGTCGGGACGACTACGGAAATCTTGGGCATGGAGTCGGGTTTCGATAAGCGGATGAGGCGTGCATTATCCGCGCCCCGCTCGGGCCAAATGTCAAATAGTTAGTCTTGTTCATGCTATCAGCGAAACGAACCACGACGCGTTTCGAGTTCCGCAATGACGCGCCGCATGAAACGAAATGGCCGCGCGAAGGCGGCCATCATTCACCCAAGCGGATTTCGCTCAACGCCCCACAATCGACCCCGCGCTCGGCGGATACGTGACGATGCCCCACGCGAGCGGCAGATCGCCGATCTGCTTGACCTCCTTGAAATCCGAGCCGTCGAGCACATAGACCGCGTTCGAGCGTCCGCACGCAAGCAGCAGCTTCGAGCCGTCCGGCGTGAAGCTGAAGTGCCAGCAGCGCTGACCGACGCTCACGTCCTGCATGTGTTCGTAGGTCGCGCCATCGAACACCTGCAGGGTCTTGTCGCGCGATGCCGCGACCAGAAGCCGCTTGCCCGACGGATCGAACGAAACGCCGTACGGGCCTGTCTTCGTGTCGACGGTCTTCACCGTCTTCATGCTCTTGCCATCGAGCACGACGAACTTGTTCGCGTTCTCCAGCGTGACGACATATTGCTTGCCATCGGGCGACGCCTTGATGCCCCGCGGACGCGAGCCCTTGTCGAGCTTCACCGTGCGCACCGGCTGGCCCGTCCCGACGCGATACACCGACACCGTGTCGTCGCCCTCGTTGGTCACGAGGATCAGCTTGCCATCGGGCGAGAACTCGACGCCTTCGGTCTCGTGGCCGCTCTTGACCGAATGCGTGACCTTCATCGTCTTCAGATCGATGATGGCGATTTCGGCGGGCGGCGAGTTGGCGTCGTCATCCTTTTCCGGTTCGCCCGGCTTCGGCGGGCCGCCGTTTTCGCCCGGCTCGTACGTCACGTACGCATAACCGCCGAACACGCGCACGAATTCCGGATTCTTGCCGATCTTCACGCGCCGCACGACCTTGCCCGTCGACGTATCGATCTCTGACAGGTCGCTCGTCGTCTTGTTCGCCACATACAGGCGCGTGCCGTCCTTGTTCAGCGAAAGGCCGCGCGGGCCGTCCTTGCCGACATCCCAGGTTTTCGAGAGCGAGAGGTTGTCGAGATCGATCACGCCGACGCCGGCGTTCTCGGTCGTCACGTAGGCGGTCGGCGCGGCGGCATGCGCGACGTTCGTTGCCGATGCGGCGGCGAAAACGAGCGATGGCGCAATCACCGACGCGCAGGCAATGCGCGCCGCCTTGAATCTGACTTGCATGGTCGTCTCCAGCGGTTTCGTTCGGCTTGTTCGAGTTCGTGGGCGCACGCGCGCGGCGCATCGCACGGCGCGCGTGTCTGCAAGTCCAACTTAGCCCAATCGGCGCCGCCGTGGCAACGGCATCGGCCGGGAGAAATTCCCGAATTCGGCGACGCATGCCGCATTGCGCGATTCAGCGTGTCGCCGACGGATCACTCGCAAGCAGATCGACGAGCGCCTTCGCCCCGCGCTTCCAGGACAGATCGGTATTGCCGCGTATGTCGACCGAGCGCTGAAACAGCATGGCGCCGCTGTCAGCGTCCTCGACACGCAGGTTCATGTTGAGAATGAGATTGCTGATCTTCTGCACCCAGCACACGCCGACACGCGCCGCGCCCAGCGCTTTCGCCACGCGTCGCTCGCAGCCGTTGCACGCGTTCATGTCCTGCGTGCTTTTCAGCGACGCGATCAGATCGCCCGCCTGCGCGTTGTCGGCCACGCGAAAGAGCGCGCGTTCGCGCAGGTCATCGCGCAGCGCGCCGCTCACCATCGCGAGACGCTCGGTCTGGATGCGGTTGATCTCCGCATCGTTGTAGGCCGCGTTGTCGTCGATGAGCGTGCAGTCGAGCATCGCGATCGATTGCGGCGCGCGCTGCGCGAGTGCGCCGCTCATGACGACGGCAAGCGTGATCGCGAGCATCGCGCGGAAAGTGGGGATCATGGCGGCGGCCTCGAAGATGAGCAACTGCACGCGCAAAAAGCAGATCGCATGCCTGTCATCACGACGACGCGCGCAACGCTTCGTCCGCGACAGCCAGCCGCGAAGCCATCATCTTCACGACGAAGCGATGCCACTCCTGCGCGGTCAGGGGATCGTCGAGCTCAAGCTTGCGCAACGCCGCGAGCGTGAGACGCCGCAAACGCGCGGGCTCGTCGGCGACGACATCCGCGCTGCGCGGCGCGTTCGTGTACACCGCCATTTCGCCGATGATCGTCCCCGGCCCGAACGAGCGCAGCCTCACCGAGCGGCCGTTCGCGAGCGGCAGCGACACGGTCACACGCCCTTCTTCGACGATGTAGAGCGCGTCGCCCGCATCGCCGCGTCGAAAGAGCGCCTCGCCCGCGCCGATATCGCAGACGTCGAGCAGTTCGGCCAGGCTTTCCAGCGCGCGCGCCGTGAAATGCGGCGCGAGCATCGCCCGGAAATCGCCCGCCGGCGCGCGCGGTTCGAGCGTGCGCGTCAACGCGGCGAGTTGCTGCGCCTCGATCCATTCGAGACCCGCGTCGAGCGTGTCGAACTCGCGAATGCCGAGCGCGAGCGCGCCGGTGCGCGTGAGCAGCGCGCGCGAGTTGCGCGGCAGCGCGGTCAGCACGAGATCCGCGCCGATCCCCGCGCACGCCTGACGCAGCTTCACGAACGCGAGCGACACGGAGGCGTCCATGCCGTTGGTCCATGCGAAATCGAGCACGACGTGACGCACCGGACGCGGCCCATGCGAACGAATGCGCTCGCGCACGCGTTGCAGCATCGAGTTGGCGGAACCGAAGAACAGAAAGCCTTGCAGACAGACGCCGCAGATCTCGTCGCCGCGATCGATCAGAAAACGCGTCTCCTCGATGCTGCGCTCGACATTCGACGTGCGCGTGCGGCCGTCGAACTCCATGCGCACGCAGCCGGCGCGGCCATAGAGCAGCGCGAACGTCACGCACGCCGCCACCACGCCCGCGACGACGCCCGCGATCACGCCATAGAACGCGATCACCGCGAGGATCAACGGCACGAGCAGATACTCGTGCCACGTGAGCTTGCGATACGCGCCGACGAGCCAGTCCATCATGAGCCGCAGCCCCATGTAGATCTGCATGCCGACGAGCACCGGCACCGGAAACAGCGACACGAGATCGGGCGAGGCGATCAGCACGAACAGACATGCGAGCGCGGCGAATACGCCCGCGACGCGGCTCGTCGCTCCGGCGCGCGCGTTGAGCATCGAGCGGTTGTACGACTGATAGCCGACCATGCCGCCGAACAGACCGCTCGCGATGTTCGCGAGACCCGCGGCGCGCATCTCACGATTCAGGTCGATGTCCTGCCCGGTGGCCGCGCCCATCGCGGTCGAATTCATGATGATCGTGATCGCCGACACCGACGTGACGATGAGCGTCTCCGGCAGGTGCGCGACGATCGCGCGCCAGTCGATCTCGCCGTGCGCGAGCGATGACGGCAAATGCAGCTCGGGGATGTGCAGCGCGTGCATCGGCACATGCTGAAGCAGGAGGCCCATGTCGCGCGCGTCGTCGGGCGAGATGCCGGCGACGCGCAACAGCGCGTAGAAGAGCGCGATGCCGATGGCGAGCGTGATCGGCAAGGCGGCCGCATGCCGCCAGGTACGCGCGAGGATCGTCGCGAGCGCGCCGACGAAGAGCGCCGGCGCCCATGCGAGCCAGTGCAGGTGCAGGAGCCGCGGCAGCGTGTGCCAGTCGAGCGCGACGCCCGTCAGCACGCGAAACGCGCCCGCGATCAGCAAATAGCCGGTGCCCGCGAGAAAGCCGCCCATCACGGGATAGGGCAGGAATTGCAGCGAGCGGCTGCGCCTCGATGAACCGATCGCGAAAAGAATGAGCCCGGTTACGACCGAACACAGCGCGATCGCGACGAGCACCGTCAGCAGGATCACGCCGGGCGGGCCGCCGTTCGCGCGCACGCTGCTCGCGACGCCCGCCGCGACGCCGACCAGAAACGCGGTCGCATTGCTGTCCGGGCCACCGATGTTCATGCGCATCGAGCTCGTCAGCGCGATGACGAACGCGGTGACGATGCAGCTCACGAGCGCGGTCGGCACGCCGAGCTCGGCGTAACGCGCAAGATCGGCGCTGAAGATGAGCGTGCCGAGACTCATCGCGTAGCACAGCATGACGAGCGTGGACACCGTGCCCGCGGTGACGTCGCCGACGAGCGCGGCCGCGCGCGGCATGGTGCGCGCGAGGACCGTGCGATGTGTCGTGGCTGGCTTCACGGCGCCTCCCGATGCGGGAAAACGGCAGACGTATACGGCTCGAACGCATGGTGCGCCGGAAAGTATCCGCCGCGTGCAAAGACGATGTCAATTTTCCACGACGTGTGCGCACGCGTCGATGCGAACGCGTCTTTTCATCTGACGTGAGCGCCCTTCGCGGTGGATTCATCGCGCCAACTGGAGTAACGTTGATCGACGCGAGCGAACACTACACCAAGGAGGCGATCATGCCTGACGATCCCGCTCAATGGCACGTTTTCGACTACGAAGGTTTCGAGATCCACGTACAGCCGCAGTTGAAGCCGACGCCCGAGCACGCGGCGCCCGGCAAGGCGGACCGCTACGTCTATATCGGGCATGTGTGCAGGCCTGGCGCGCATGCGGACACACCCGGCGAGGCCGTGCATTTCCACGCCGACGGTGATGACGCGTACAAGAGCGCGCAGGACGCCGTGGACGATGCGCGGCATATCGGCAAGAGCATCGTCGATGGCACGCACCCGGATCTTTCGGTGCTGCCGCTCGTGTCGCATCAGCATCATCCGGGATGACGAACGAAAGCATGGGACCTCAGGACAGCGGCGCGCACGTCGAAAGCCTGAGCGCGATTACGCTCGCGACACACGACATGCCGCGCGCCGTGCGTTTCTATGAAGCGCTCGGCTTTCGCATCGTGCATGGCGGCGCAAACGAGGCGTTCACTTCGTTCGCGCTCGGCAGTTCATTTCTCAATCTCACCAGCGAGACACACGGCCCGATCCAGTTCTGGGGCCGCGTGATCATCTACGTGTCCGATGTGGACGCGTTCTACCGGATGGCGCTGGCGCACGGCATCGAGCCGCAATTCGCGCCACGCGATGCGCCCTGGAACGAGCGCTATTTCCATCTCACCGATCCCGACGGCCACGAACTGAGCTTCGCGCGTCCGCTCTGATTTGCACAGGCACGAAGTTCGCTTGAACCCAAGTGACGGGTAGCGTACGCATTGGCCTTTTCATATGACCGATCGCGCACATACCCCGGCATCGCGTTGCACGACGATGAGTTCACGGCGTTACGCGTTTTTCATGAGCGGGGCATGGCGGAAGGCGCGTGAAAGTTCGCTGTTGCTATTTCGCAAAAACGGGCACTGCTACGAATTCCAGGCGTAGAGTTCAAGTGCTTTATGAAGAACGTGATGCGTTGCGGCAGGGTTTTCATCGATCAGGTCTTTAAACATCGGCAGGTTCGGCCGTTAACCCGATCATGAATGCCGCAGGAGACTGAAATGAAAAGCGCGAATGAGCGGTCCCTTCGTTACCAGGTCGAAAAATGGCTCGCACCGGGCAGCATGCCGGTGCACGTGAGACAGTTCAGCCGCACGCGTGCGGACAGGCGTCGTTATGTGTGTGTCGAGGCGTTGCATGGCGCGGCGGCGAGAGCGCTGTTCTTCTTCCGTCACGATGACGGTCACTGGTGCGTCTATCCGCCTGCACCGAAGCAAAGCAACATGCGCGGCGAGAGACTGGCCGCCTGAGTAGGTTTTGATTCACCGCGCCGCGCGCGGCGCACGATCAGAAACGAAGGTTGTTGAGGAACTGAAACCACATCGCGCCGAGCGGATTCGCCGCGTCGGCTTGAGCGGGCTCCTTCTCTTCTTCCTTGTTCGTGGCGCGTTCTTCCTCCTGCTCTTTTCTTTCTTCCCTCGCCTGACGCGATTCATGCAGCGCAATGGCGCTGTCGGCGATCTGCCGCGCCGTGGACGCGTCGCATTGCGCACCGAGCAGCACACCGAACACGACGTCGCGGTTATGGCCTTGCGATGCGAAACGCATCGCGAGCGATACGCGCTCCGCATAGAGCGCCTCGCGTGCCTCGCGCTCCTTCGCTTCCCGCGCCTCGCGTTCGGCTTCTTCCTGACGCACGCGTTCTTCCCAGCGACGCATTTCTTCGGCGTAGATGCGGTCGTACACCTCGCGTTGCGTCGGGTCGGAAAGAATGGCGTAGGCTTCCTTGATCTCGAGGAATTTGGCGCGGGCAGTGTCTTCGTTGCCCACATTGCGATCGGGGTGGCAGCGCATCGCGGCCTTGCGATACGCGCGCTTGATTTCTTCTTCGGTGGCGTGCTCGTCCACGCCGAGCGTCTGGTATAGCGTTGCCATCTTGCCTTTGGTGGATACAGGTCGCCGATCATCGTAACACGCGAAAAACGGGGTCCCTTCGCAGGATGCGGCATTGCAACAGGACCATTCAGCGGCCCGTGATCGCGCGTGCGCCCGCGCTGCCGAGCGAGTCGAAGATGGCGCGCGCGGGCTTCAGATACCGCGAGATATGAAGCCGGAGATTGATCACGGCCAGCACGAAGATCACGAGCGTGACCATCAGATAGTCGCGCCGCTCCGGCACGATCTGATAACGCGTGTGCAGCAGCACGAATACAATCCACGCGAATGCCGGCGCATGCAGCGTCCAGTGGCGCTGCGCGAAATGCCACGCGAGGCGGCGCACATCGCTGCGAGCCGCGCGATCGAGTCCCGCCAGCTCGGGGCGTCGGCTGAAGTAGAAAGGCATCGGTATCGAATCCTTTTTGCGCGCGGCCATCGTCACGTCACAAAGCCTTGCGACAATCGCGCGTTTCCTGCTCTCAGCATACGTCTGTTCGACCATTTCCTTACGATGGCGCTTTCACTCGACGACATCCGGCATCTCTTCGACACACACGGCGCGATCGCGTATAGCGGCGAGCCCGTCACCCAGTTGCAGCACGCATTGCAAAGCGCTGCGCTGGCCGAGGCGGCGCGCGCGAGCCGCGAACTGATCGTCGCGGCATTGCTGCACGACCTCGGGCACTTGCTGAATCTGCAGGGCGACACGCCGAGCGAACGCGGCATCGACGATCTGCACCAGTACTTCGCCCTGCCGTTCCTTCGTCCGCTCTTTTCCGACGCGGTGCTCGAACCGATTCGCCTGCACGTCGACGCAAAGCGCTGTCTGTGCGCAATCGATGCGTCGTATCACGCGCGGCTGTCCGCGGATTCGGTTCGCAGCCTGCAACTCCAGGGCGGCGTATTCGACGATGACGCCGCGCAGGCGTTTCTGGCGAAGCCCTACGCGCGGGACGCCCTTGCCTTGCGCCGCTGGGACGACGCAGCGAAGGACGCGCATCGCGTCACGCCCACGCTGACGCACTTCATGGACATGGCCGCGAGCATCGCGCTCAGCTAGCCGGCAGGCGCGGCGATTCATCGGAAACGCCCGTTCGCGCATTCGCGCTAGACTTGCGCCATGCAATCCTTCCCATTTCAGTACGCCTTGCGGCAAGCCTTCAGCGCGCGAGCGAGCGACGCATCGTGAAAGGCGGCAACTTTCGCATGACCGCCGCCGTCGTGGCGAGCGCGTTGTTCATGCAGAACATGGACGGCACGATCGTCGCGACCGCCATCCCGACGATGGCCCGCGATCTCCAGGTCGACCCCGTCCATCTTTCCAGCGCAATCACCGCGTATCTCGTCGCGCTGACCGTGTTCATCCCCGCGAGCGGCTGGATCGCCGACCGCTTCGGCGCGCGCCGCGTCTTCATGTGGGCGATCGCGACCTTCACGCTCGCGTCCGTCGCGTGTGCGGCCGCGATGAATCTGCCGCAATTGCTGGCCGCGCGCGTCGTCCAGGGACTCGGCGGCGCGATGATGGTGCCGGTCGGCCGACTGATCCTGTTTCGCGGCGTGAAGCGCGAAGAACTCCTGCAGGCGACCACGTGGCTGACGATGCCCGCGCTCGTCGGCCCCCTGCTCGGACCACCGCTCGGCGGCTTTCTCACCGACGCGCTCTCGTGGCGCAGCATCTTCTGGGTCAACGTGCCGGTGGGCATCGTGGGCCTGTTGCTCACCTGGAAATTGCTGCCGCCGTCGCCGCCCGAGGATCGGACGTCGCCCGATCTGCGCGGCATGTTGCTGTCGGGCGCGTCGCTCAGTCTGTTCATGATCGGCATCGAAAGCGCGGGGCGGGGCGTGCTGCCGGTTGGCGTGCCGTGGATCTGCGTCGCGGTCGGCCTGCTGCTTTTTCGTGTGACGGTGCTGCACTGCCGTCGCGTGCCGAATCCCGCCATCGACTTCTCGCTGCTGTCGATTCCGACCTTTCATGCCGCGACGGTCGCGGGCAGCCTGTTTCGCGCCGGCGCGGGCGCACTGCCCTTTCTCGTGCCGCTCACACTGCAGACCGGTTTCGGCTACAGCGCGACGGCGAGCGGTCTCGTCACCTTCGCGAGCGCGCTCGGTTCGTTCTGCATGCGTCCGATGACCGCGCTCGCGCTGCGGCGCGCTTCGGTGCGCACGGTCTTATGCACGGGCAGCGTCGTGTTCGCGGCCGTACTGCTCGTCTGCTCGACGATGTCGCAGGCGTGGCCCGCCGCCGCGATCTTCCTGCTGTTGCTGCTGGGCGGACTCGGCCGCTCGCTCAGTTTCGCGACGATGGGCGCGCTGGCCTTCGCCGATGTGCCCAAGCCGCGCCTCGCCGCCGCGACTTCGTTCCAGGGCACCGCGCAGCAGTTGATGAAGGCGGTCGGCGTGACGGTGGCGGCCGGCACGATCGAGGCGACCATGCTCGTTTCCGGCAGCGCGCACACCGAGCGCTGGCAACTGGCGTGCGGATTTATCGTGACGGCGCTCGTCGTACTGTGCTCGCTGCCGATGTTCGCGCGGCTCTCGGAGGACGCCGGCGAAGGAATTTCCGCACCCTCGGCAAAGCGGGCCGAACGCACGTAATTCATGCCGATTTTCGAAACGAACCATCTGATTTAAGACAAGTCCATGATCCACAAGGATTTTTTATGTGGCTATAATGCGATTCCGCTTTGATCCGTCCGTCCGATGCGTCGTTTGCCCGTCCTCTTTGCCGCCCTTGTCATCTCGCTGAGCGCAGCGCACGCCGCGCTCGCGCAGGAAATCCCGCTCGCCGCGAGCGACACGGCCGCGCAACCGGCGGCTCTCCAGCAAGACCCGAAGGCAGAGCAGGCAAGTCACAAGATTTCGGACATGCTCACTCGCAAATTCGGCGTGGCGCGCGAAAAGGCGCAGACCATCGCTGCGGCGGTCATGTCGTCGGCATCGAAATACTCGCTTCCTCCGGCGCTCCTGCTCGCCATCATTTCGATCGAATCGCGCTTCAAGGAAACCGCCAGAGGGCCGAATAACGCAACGGGCCTGATGCAGGTGGTGCCGTCGGCGCACAAGAAGCTCGTACGCAACGTGGATCTGACCGATCCGGAAGACAACATCGAAACGGGTTCGGCCATTCTTCACGGCTATGTGAAGTCCGCTCAGGGTGATGTTGATGCTGCGCTGAAGAATTACGGCGGCTCGCGGGCCTATGCCGAAAAGGTCAGCTTGCGGGCGAAAGCCTTTGAACCGGCTGCGTCGGTGGATGCGGCATCGGGGAGCGGTCAGTAAACGGTCGATTTTCGCGCGCGCGGCTTTGCTTTAGGGCATTTTTGCTAAGGTATGCGTAGCTGATTGCTTTCGCCGGATCCCGTATTCGTGTTGGTCTATTGGCACTGCCCCTGTGCGGGGCGGCAGTCACTTTCTTTGCTGCTGCAAAGAAAGTAACCAAAGAAACAGCTTCCCCATCCAAAGTGCTTCA
>LRBF01000036.1 GCA_001580565.1 Caballeronia megalochromosomata
CCGATTCCAACTGGAAGATGGCCTTGTTGCCACCGCCGAGATCTTCAGCACCCTTCAGGCCGAAGCGGCTGCCCGCCCAGATACCCGACGCCATCTTGACGTTCGAGCGGCCCGGGTTCGTTTTGGCCAGGTTCGTCTGGCTGCTTTGGTAGACGATCGAATCGTCGACGATACCGTACAGCGTGACGCTGCTTTGCGCGAACGCCGGCGCCGCGGCTGCAAACGCCGTGGCTGCGACGACTGCGGCCTTGGTCAACGTGAAACCCTTCATTTTTTCTCCTCAAGCGGTGGGCAATTACTGGCGTGCGAGTCGTGGAACCGGTGCCGCCGTGGCGACTTCGTTATGTTTCAACTCGTAACTTTTATCGCTGGCAAGTTTATGGCTTACAGACAGATTGGGAAAGAAAGACGCAATTTTGTGTCGTTTTTTTTCACTGTCTGGTTAACCAGTATTTTCTGGCGTACAGATATTGGGCAATCGGGCACGAAACTGACAGCAAGCTGACGGTAATGTGGCTCGGGGACGGCTTCAGTGAGGCTGATGGATGGCGCGCCGGACCGGCTCAATGGCCGCCTCGACCGTCACGCGGCGACGTGGCGCCTTGCACCACAAGGCGGACGCGATTGCTGCGCCAAAAGACTCATGGTCGCTTGATGGGGTTTCAATCAGAAGAAAGCCCGAACGGGCTTTCCGGGAACGGCTAGCTCACGTGCGCGCATTTTTTGGGCGACAAGAGCCGCCTGCGCGCCGAAAGTTTATAGAAAGCTATCCGACGATGCGCGTACACAAAATTGACGTCGGGCGAACGCCGGTGCAAGCCGGCTCCGCCCGATGAATCTGCTAATGCTCGATTTTCGCGCGCAACTCGCGCGCCGTTTCGAGCAAGCCTTCATAGCCCGAGCGCGCGTGCGCGGGCAGGTCCGGATCGCCGACGAGCGTGCCGAGCGTCTCGATGATGCTAAACAGAATGCCCTTCGCCGCGCCGGCCGCCATCCTGCCCGCGGCGTAGGACTCGTCGACGTGGGAGATGGCCGCATCGAAATGCTCGACTTCGGGATGCGCCTCGCCGATACCCGATGCGTCGTCGCGCGGCTTGGTCGGGTCGCTGTTCATGATGATGGTCCTCCGTGTGTGGTCTCTGTCATCTGTATAGCGCCGCCGCGCGCAGCGTGCAATCGGCGCATCGCCGCACTTGTCAGGATGCGGGCAGTTCCTGGATCGGCTGGATGAAGTGCACGCGCCGCGTGTCGCCCGTGCTTCTGCCCGCGCCATGCGGCACACCGTGCTCCATCAGGAGCGCGCGCAGCTCGATGATGACCGGAAACACCTCGTGGTTGTGGTCCGCGCCCTGCCGGTCATGCGCCTCCTGCTCGCGCTCGACGATCCATCGATCTTCCTTGAAGATGCGCTCGGTAAACCACACGAGCAGCGGCCACGCGGCATCGAGCAGAACGGAAATCTTCGGGCGGCGGATCGACAAGAGCCCGAACGTGCGGTTCGTGCGCTGCTCGGCGTCGAGCGGCACATAGGCGATCCACAGGTCCATCACCATCGTGTCGTCCTTGGTGCGGATCTTGAGCGTCTGGTACGGGTATTCGGTGCGGATCGTCATGACGTCCTTCTCGCCGTCGTCGGGCTTCGTGCCGCGCTTTTGCCCGAAGACGAGCGCCTCGCCGATCGGCTGCTTGCCCGCCTCGCGCGCGAACGTGTAGTCGACTTCGATCCAGTCCTCGCCGCGCCGTCTGCCGAGCGAACGCGCGCGCATGCTGCCCATCTGCCGCCGATGCAGGAACTGATGGTTCATGTCCATCAGGTTCTCGTGCATGAAGGAATAGTGGCAGTTCACCGCGCGGCCGAAGCGGCGCGTCTTGTAGGCGCGATCCGTGGCGGCGGCGAGATCGGGAAACTTCGCGGCCTCGGCAAGCGCCGGGTCGCCGGTGAACACGAAGATGAGACCGCCCGCCTCGCGGCACGGATATCCGCGCACGCCGTTGGGCAGACGCTCGCGTCCGAGATAGGGAATGTCGGTGCAGCGGCCGGTGCAGTCGTAGGTCCAGCCGTGATAGCAGCAGCGGATCGATTCACCGTCGACCACGCCCGCCGAGAGCGGCACTTGCCGATGCGCGCAGCGGTCCTCGAGCGCGAACACTTTGCCCGATGCGGTGCGCACGAGCACGATCGGGTCGCCCGCGAAGCGCACGCCGTGCGCATGGCCGGTCTTCACCTCGCGCGACCACGCGAGCGGATACCAATGATCGGGATGAATGTCGACCCGGCGCAGATCGCGCGGCGACCTCGTCGGTGTATCGATGGAACCGGCTTCCTGCTCGCCCTGCGGCAACGCTGCGTGCATGTACGACGCCTCCGGTGAAAAGGAGATCGGATTGAGCGCCGCATCCACATGCGGTGCAATGAACGACCATTCGCAGTCTACACGGCGTCGATCATTTCGGCGCGCGGTGGAAAGGCGTCAGGCTGGCGGTGCGAGATGCGCGTGCAGATGGTCGATGAGCACGCGCACCTTCGGCGGCAAAAAGCGGTTGGGCGGATAGAGCAGCCACACCGGACCCTGATAGGCGCGCGCCTGCATGTCCCAATCCGCGAGCACGGGCTGCACGCTGCCCGACGCGAGCGCATCGCGGGCGGCGAATTCCGGCAGCGCCGCGATGCCAAGGCCGCTCTCGGCCGCTTCGAGCCGCGCGCCCACGTGATTGGCGATATAGCGCCCGCGCACCGCGACCGTCATCGTCTCGCCGGCTCTCGCGAAGCGCCAGCGGTTGTCGTCGGCGGTTTCGCCGAGGTGCATGCAATCGTGATGCGCAAGCTCGCGCGGATGCAGCGGCACGCCCCGGTCACACAGATAGCCCGCCGCTGCACACAGCAGCCAGCGCACGCGTCCGAGCGGCCGCGCCGCGAGCCCTTGCGGCGGATGACTCGTCGCGCGGATGACGAGATCGACATCGCTCGCGAGCGGATCAATGTCGTGATCGGTGAAGACGAGTTGCAGATCGACGTCCGGATACGCCGCGAGAAACGCCGGCACGAGCGGATGAATCACGGATTTCGCGTAGGCCGTGGGCGCCGACAGCACGACGCGCCCCTGCGGCTTGCCTGAGGACTGACCCGCCGCATCGAGCGCGCCGGATGCGGCCGCCGCCATGTCGCGGCAATGTCGATACACCTGATCGCCCGACTCGGTCACGCGAATCTTGCGGGTCGAACGCTCGAGCAGGCGCGTGGCAAGCGCTTCTTCGAGACGCTTGATCCGGCGGCTCACCGTGGATGGCGTGCTGCCCAGTTGACGCGCCGCGACCGAGAAGTTGCCCGCATCGACGACGCGCGCGAACACGGCCATGTCGGGCATCAAATCGAAAAGATCGGCAGGATTCATTTGTGCATTCGCGACAAGAAAGCTGTGCGCCGGAACCTGATTATCGCTTTTCCTGCATCATCGGACAATGATGGCTCCCTGCACCGGAGCTGTCACATGACCATCGAATCGCCCGTCCGACGCCTGCTTCCCCTGTCCGATCTGCTGCTCTTCGTCGTCGCAATGGTGTGGGGCAGCAGTTACGGCGTCGTCAAGACCGCGCTCGCGTTCTATCCGGTGCTGGCGCTGCTCGCGTTGCGCTTCGGCATCACGTTCTGCCTGCTCGCCGTGCACCTGCGTCATCTGCGGCACGCGAGCGCGGCGACGTTGCGCGGCGTGTTCGTCCTCGGCCTGCTGCTGCTCTCGATTTTTCTCGCCGAGACCTTCGGTGTCTTGCACACGCGCGCCGCGAATGCCGCGTTTCTCATCAGCTTGTGCGTCGTGCTGACGCCGCTCGTCGAATGGGCGCTGCTCAGACGCCGCCCCGGCGCGGCCGAGTGGCTCGCGGTGGGCGTGTCGTTCGCGGGCGCCTGGTTGCTCGCGGGTGACGGCACGCTGTCCTTCGACTTCAATGCCGGCGATGGACTCATTCTCGCCGCCGCCGTGCTGCGCGCGCTGGCGGTCTGCGTGACCAAGCGCGTGTTGCGCGCGGCGCCCCTGCCCGCGCTCACCGTGACGGCGGTGCAGGCGGGCGTCGTCGCGTCGGGAAGCACGGCGATCGCATGGGTGTTCGCGCCGTCGCAATGGCAGTCCTTGCCCACGCTCGCCGGGCACGGCATGTTCTGGGGCTCGGTGCTGTACCTCGTGTGCGCGTGCACGCTCTTCGCGTTCTTCGCGCAGAACTACGCGATCGGCCGCAGCAGCCCGACCCGCGTCTCGCTTTTGATGGGCAGCGAGCCCGCATTCGGCGCGATCTTTGCGAGCGTATGGCTCGGCGAGCATGTGTCGATGGCGGGCTGGATAGGCGGCGGGATGATCGTCGCAGCCTCGCTGATGGCGACCGTGCAATGGCGCGGCGTCTTCGTGGCGCGTCCAGGGCAGGCGTAGCCGCGGACCGCGTTACGCCCGCTTCTCGAACACCACACTGAAGTTATTGGCCGGCATCGCGACCGTCTCGACGAGCGTCAAGCCGGCCTGCTCACCCAGCGCCTCGACCGCTTCCAAGTCGCGCACGCCCCATCGCGGGTCGCGCGCGCGCAACTGCTGGTCGAACGCTTCGTTGCTCGGCGCGGTATGCGCACCATTGCGCCGATACGGCCCGTACAGGTACAGTACGCCCCCCGCGCCCAATCGCGCGCCCGCACCGCGAAAGAGCGACTCGGCGGCTTCCCACGGCGCGATGTGGATCATGTTGATGCACACGATGGCCGCCACGTCCCCGATGCCCCAATCGTCGCTCAGCACGTCGAGCGCGAGCGGCGCGTTCAGGTTCGCGAGTCCGGCTTGAGCACGCCAGGCGGCGATGGAATCGCGCGCATCGGCATCGGGATCGCTCGGCTGCCACACGATGCCCGGCAGCGCCGCCGCGCAATGCACGGCGTGCTGGCCGGTGCCGCTCGCGATCTCCAGCACGACGCCGCTTTGCGGCAGAACGCGCGCGAGGACCGATAGAATCGCATCGCGATTGCGTTCTGCGGCGGGTGCGCGGCGGCGCACGGCGCTGTCGGGTTGCGGCGAGTCGCCGGATCCGGCTGCTGGCTGGTTCATATGCGTTGGCGCTGGCGTGCGCGTGGATAGTGAAAGTCGCATCGAGCCTAACGGGACGCATGAAGGAGCGTCAAGCACGGCACTTTCGCATTGACATGGCGCGATTCGTGCTGCCGAGCCCCGCGGAAAGCACGGGCCTCAGGCAAACCTGTGTATGCTCCCGGTTGATCCCACGTCCGCTTTCGCACTTTGCATGCACGCGTATTGCATTCCGAATGCCAGATTGAATGCATTCGACACGCATGCAAAATGCCGGCGCGACACGACACCGAGCGCGCCGGATGCCTCCCGACAACGCAGGACCGCCCACGCGGCGCGATCGAAATGGAGTGAATCATGCAGCACGATCCGACCAGCAATCCGGCGGCGCAATCGAACGACGGCCCCGACGACGACATGATCGCGTTCGCGAGCGAAGTGTTCGATGTCGCCCGCCGTGGCGACGCCGCGATGCTCAGTGCGCTGCTGAACAAGGGCTTGCCGCCCAATCTGCGCAACGACAAGGGCGACAGCCTCGTGATGCTCGCGAGCTACCATGGCCACGCCGACGCCGTGCGCGTGCTGCTCGAGCACGACGCCGACGCGAACCTGCGCAACGACAATGGCCAGACGCCGATCGCGGGCGCGGCGTTCAAGGGCTTCAGGGACGTGATCGAAACGCTGCTCGAACACGGCGCGGATGTCGAGGGCGCATCGCCCGACGGACGCACGGCGCTGATGATCGCGGCGATGTTCAACCGCGTGGAGATCGTCGAGCTGCTGATCGCGCGCGGCGCCGATCCCGACGCGCGCGACGCGGGCGGCAACTCTGCGCGAGACGCCGCCGAGAAGATGGGCGCGCCCGACACCACGGCACGGCTTGCGAAGACCCAGGATGGGCGCACGCGAGCGCCTGAAGCGTGATGGCATCCGGCAGGCTCGAAGTTCTTTGCATGCATGATTCAATCCGCTGAACGAACGACGCCGCGCGCACGTCGAATCGATCTGACCACCACCGATCCAACAAACCAGACAAGCAGGTGACCCGGAACCATGGAGCTTTTGCGATGACAGGCGGTATCTCGCATCGGGGTGATGCGTCGCCGATCGGCCCTCACGCGCGCGGGCGCGCGTGTCGCGCGGGCAGCGCCTTCAGTGCCGCCGCGCGGCTGATGCTGCACGTGGCTGCACTCATCGTCGCCATTGCGCGCATGGTGCGCACGCTGCGTCTCACCGCGGGCCTTCCGGTCGCCGCCGCGCTCGCGCTCTCCGCGTGCGGGCTGATGCCCAAGCAAGTGCCCGCGCCGATCGTCGAGCACTCGTATATCCCGGCGCCCGAAGAAGCCGGCTCCGGCGAGCCCGAAGAGCCCTTGCCCGCCGTGCAGGCGCCGGAGCCGGCGTCCGCCGTGAAGCCCGCGCCGGCGCCGAAGCCCAAGCGCCGCGTCGTGAGACCGAAGCCGCCTGAGCCTGCTGTCACGCCGCCGCCGGAACCGCCCGAGCCGCCGCCTCCGCCGCAGATCATCTCGACGCGCATCATGCAGCACGATCAGCTGCACGGCCTGCTCGATGCCGAGGTGCAGCGCCCCGACGGCAAGGTCGTCGGTCGCGCGGTGGACATGTATGTCGACGGATCCGCGAAGCCGAAGCTTCTGATGGTGAATCTCGCGGGCTTCCTCGGTGTCGGCGACCGCAAGGTCAACTTCCCGTGGACGGCCTTCCGTTTCACGCCGAACTCGAAGACCGCGCCGATCACCTTCGTGCCGCCGCCTGCGCCCGCGAAGGGCAAGCCGGCCGATCCGGTGCCCAAGCCGCAGCCCGTCGCGGAGGCGCCGGCGAATTTCATGCAGCTCGTCGATTCGACGGTGTCGCAGAAGAACGGCGCGCGCATCGGACGCGTGGTGGACGTGCTCGTGGACGCTCAGGCGCAGCCCCAGGCGCTCGTGCTCGATCTTTCCAGCTCGCTCGCGGGCGACAAGCGGCATGTCGCGGCCAACTGGGGCGACCTGCATGTGCTCTCACGCAACAAGCAATGGCAACTGCAGATGGATTTCAACGACGCGCAATTGAAGGCCGCGCCGACCTACGCACCCGAGCAGCCGATCAAGATCGTGTCGCCCGTCGTGCCCGCGCCGGCATCCGCTGCGAGCGCGGCGTCGGCGCCGGCTTCGTCGGGCGCGGCTGGCGCGACAGCTTCCGGTGCAGTGTCGGCGCAAGCGCCGGCTTCGGGTGCGCGCCCGGCCAGATAACGGATAACGAGATCGAGAACCGATTCACAACATGGTAATTGCACGCAGTCTGCGCGCGCTCGACTGGCTGAACTTCTTCGTCGCCAACGTGCAGACCGGCTTCGGCCCTTTCATTGCTTCATACCTCGCGGCCAACAAATGGACGCAGGGCGAGATCGGCCTGATGCTTTCCGTCGGCACGATCAGCGCGATGGCGAGCCAGTTGCCGGCAGGCGCGCTCGTCGATGCGATGCGCAACAAGAAGTTCGCCGCGCTCTCCGCGATCATCGCGATCATCGTGAGCGCGCTGTTGCTCGCCGCGAGCCCGACGTTCGTCCCCGTCTTCGCCGCCGAGGTGCTGCACGGCTTCGCGAGCTGCATGCTCGTCCCGGCGATGGCGGCGATATCGCTCGCTCTCGTCTCACGCGCCGATCTCGGCGACCGGCTCGGCCGCAACGCGCGCTGGGCGTCGATCGGCAGTGCGCTCACCGCGGCGCTGATGGGCGCGTTCGGCGAGTATCTGTCGTTGCGCTCGGTGTTCTTCCTGACCGCCGCACTCGCGTTGCCGGCGATCGTCGCGCTGCGCATGATTCACTACGATGTGCCGCCCGTTGTGCCGCGCGCATCGTCGGGCAAGTCCAGGCTCACGCCCGAGGGTGAGGAGCGCGAATCCTTGCGCGAGTTGCTGAAGGACAGGCGTCTTTTGATCTTCGCGGCATGCGTGGTGCTTTTTCACCTGTCGAACGCGGCGATGCTCAATCTCGCCGCCGGCGAAGTGACCGCGCACATGGGCGACAACGTTCAACTCGTGATCGCGGCGTGCATCATCGTGCCGCAGTTCCTCGTCGCGGCGATGTCGCCCTGGGTCGGGCGGCAGGCGCAGAAATGGGGCCGCAGGCCGGTGTTGATTCTGGGGTTCTGTGCGCTGCCCGTTCGGGCGATTCTGTTCGCGGGTGTGAGCAGCCCGTATCTGCTCGTGCCGGTGCAGATGCTCGACGGCATCAGCGCGGCGGTGTTCGGCGTGATGCTGCCGCTGATTGCGGCGGACGTCGCGGGGGGGCGTGGGCATTACAACCTGACGATCGGGTTTTTCGGGCTTGCCGCGGGGGTTGGGGCGACGCTTTCGACGGCTGCGGCCGGGTTTGCCGCTGATCGATTCGGTACTGCGATGAGCTTCTTTGGACTCGCTGGTGCCGGGGCGCTTGCGGTGTTGATGGTCTGGCTCGTGATGCCGGAGACGCGCACTGAGCATGTGGTGGCGGAGGATGAGGCTAAGCCATCGGTGGAGGTTTAGGGCTTTGGTTTGTTTGTCGCTGGATCCCGTATTCGTGTCGGTCTATTAGCACTGCCCCTGTGCGGGGCGGCAGTCACTTTCTTTGCTGCTGCAAAGAAAGCAACTGTATTGAGAGTCAAGCGCCGAGTTGCAGGGAATCATGCTTTGGGCGGATTCCAGTGCGTGCCATCGCGCATCATGGCGTTGAGCTGAGTGAGCAGTTTGCGCATGCCGGCGACGAAGGCGACCTTGGTTTTTTTGCCTCTGGCACGTAGCTGATCACAGAACGCTTTGATGTATGGATTGGCTCGTTGTGCGGCGACGCAGGCCATT
>LRBF01000037.1 GCA_001580565.1 Caballeronia megalochromosomata
TTCGGAATCAGCGTTTCGATGCCGTCGAGCCCGCGCACGACGGTATAGCGCGTGCGAATCTGCGTGACCGTGCCCTGATTTCCGCTGACATTGATCATGTCTCCGAGCCGCAAGGAGCGGTCCAGCAGAATGATGAAGCCCGACACGTAATTGCTCGCGATTTTCTGCAGGCCGAAGCCGAGCCCGACGCCGAGCGCGCCTCCGAAGACGCCGAGCACCGTGATGTCGATACCGACGAGCGACAGGCTCACCAGAATCGCGGCGAGGATCATGAGCGCCCGGCCGACGCGCGCGAGCACCACCTTGAGATTCCCGTCCAGCGAGCGAGCGCGCATCAGCCGGTCGTCGAGCAGCGCGCCCGCCCACATCGCGACGATCAGCGTCACGCACACCCACAGCACGCCCGAGGCGAGCGAGAGCAGCGTCATGTGCGCGTTCGCGAAATTGAAGCGCACGCTCGCCATCCAGTGCACGACGTCGTCCTGAATGCCCATGACGGTGAGCACCATCGCGATCCAGACGATCACCGTCACGAGCTTCTCGAACAGATAGAGCAGCGCGTTCGCCTCGTGCTCCGCCTGGCCGCGGCTGAACACGCGCCGCGCGACATAGAGCATCGTATAGATGACGGTGATGCCGCACAGCGGCACGAGCGAAAGACGCAGGAACGACGTATGGATGAACGGCGCCAGCACGACCTGCGCGATCGACACGAAAACCGTGCCGAGCAGCGGGAACAGCGCCTTGTTGAGACTTTCCGCCCCGAAGCGCACGGCTTCGAAACGCGACTGGCGGCGCGCGTCGAGCTTCTTGCGAAGCAGACGTGCGCACCACCAGGCCACCGCGAGCAGGCCGAGCAGCACCGCCACCTGCCAGATCACTTCCGGCTCGCCGAAATCGCGGAAGAGCCGCGCGGAGAGTTCGCTCAGGAAGTGGTTCTGCATTGCTTACGCGGTTTCTTCAGCCGCTTTCGGCGCTTTGGCGGCGTCCGGCACGCGCTCCAGCACGGCCGCGAAGAAGCCGTCGGTGCCGTGCTTGTGCGGCCAGAGCGACAGAAACTCGCCCGTGTCCAGATCGATGCGCTGCTCCGCCAGCACGTCGCGCGCGGGCACGACGCGGAAGTTCGGATGCGCTTCGAGGAACTGCTTCACGACGCCTTCGTTTTCGGCTTCGAGCATCGAGCACGTCGCATAGACGAGACGGCCGCCGGTTTTCACGAGACGCGCGGCGCTCGTGAGGATCGAGAGCTGTTTGGGCGTGAGTTCCGCGACGGTCGCGGGCGACTGGCGCCATTTCAGGTCGGGATTGCGGCGCAGGGTGCCGAGGCCGGAGCACGGCGCATCGACGAGCACGCGGTCGATCTTGCCCGCGAGGCGCTTGATCTTCGCGTCGTGTTCGCTGTCGATCAGCACCGGATTCACGTTCGACAGACCGCTGCGCGCGAGACGCGGCTTCAGCTTGGCGAGGCGGCGGTCGGACACGTCGAACGCGTAGAGACGGCCGCTCGAGCGCATCATCGCGCCGAGTGCGAGCGTCTTGCCGCCCGCGCCCGCGCAAAAGTCCACGATCATCTCGCCACGGCGCGGAGCCACCAGCGAGCAGAGCAACTGGCTGCCTTCGTCCTGCACCTCGATCCAGCCTTCCTGGAACGGTGCGAGACGCGTCAGCGCCGGCTTGCCGTCCACGCGCACGCCGAACGGCGCGAACGGCATTTCGCCCGCGTCGATGCCCGCTTCGGTCAACGCCTTGAGTGCGGCCTCACGCGTCGCCTTGATCGGATTCACGCGCAGGTCGAGCGGCGCGGGATAGTTCAGCGCGGCGGCGAGCTGCGCGAGTTCCTCGGGCGCGAAGCGCTTGCCCATCGCGTCGTAGATCCACTGCGGCAGGTTCGTGCGCACGCGCACCGGCAGGCTCGCCGGATCGATCTTCGAGACCTGCGCGAGCCATTGATACTCGTCCGCCGAAACGAACGGCTTCAGCGCGGAAAGTCCGGCCGTCTGCATCAGCCCGAGCAGCGCGAGGCGGCGCGCCTGATTGCCGCTGCCGCTTTCCGCAAGGTGAGAAAACTCCATTTTCCGGCGCAGCACGGCGAAGACAGCCTCGGCGATCACGCCGCGCTCGCTGTGTCCGAGCTTGGGATGCGCGCGGAAGAAGCGGCTCGTCGCGGCATCCGCCGGTCCGGAGAAGCGGAGCACGTCCGCGAGCAGAGTTTCGGTTTGTCCGATCAGAAATCCATGCAGCCTCATACGCCCTCCCCGGCAATGTCGGCAAAGAGCCATTGCGGCTCAGACGGCGCGAGCGCGACGCGCTCCCCTTCGATAGAAAGACGCCCTTCGATAAACCAGCGCACCGCGCGCGGATAGATGTCGTGCTCGACCTTCAGCACGCGCGCGGCGAGCGCGGCGGCATCGTCGCCGGCGATGACCGGCACCGCGCCCTGCGCGACGATCGGCCCGTGATCGAGGGTCGGCGTCACGAAATGCACGCTCGCGCCGTGCACGCGCACGCCCGCGTCGAGCGCCTGCTGATGCGTGCGCAGACCCGGAAAACACGGCAGCAGCGACGGATGAATGTTGAGCATGCGCCCGGCGTATTTCTCGACGAAGGCATCGGTCAGGACGCGCATGAAGCCCGCCAGCACGACGAGATCGGGCTCGAAGCGGTCGATTTCACGCTCGAGCGCGGCATCGAACGATTCGCGCCCATCGAATTGACGATGATCCACCACTTTCGTTTCGATGCCGTTCGCGGCCGCGAAGCCTAATCCGGCGGCATCGGGCCGGTTGGAAATGATCACGCAGATGCGGGCCGGCCAGCCCTCGCGCGCGCATGCACGCACGACGGCCTCCATGTTGCTCCCGCGTCCGGAGATCAGAATGACGATTTTTTTCATCCGCGGATTTTATCATTCGAAGGGTGCGAAAATCGTGCCAAACGGCATCGGTCAGGCAGCGCGCCGGACCGCGCGCGCCCCTCGGTCCGTTCGAGCGTTTATAATCTAACGCTTTGCAGCATCAGCCCCTCCCATCGACCATCGCCTATCGTGAGAGTCTTTCGCGGCCTCCCCAATGCCGAAAGCCGGGCGCCCTGCGCACTGACCATCGGCAACTTCGACGGTGTCCATCGCGGTCACCAGGCGCTGCTCGCGCACGTGCGGGCGGCCGCCGACGCGCGCGGCCTGCCGGTCTGCGTGATGACTTTCGAGCCGCATCCGCGCGAGTTCTTCAATCCGGCAGGCGCACCGCCGCGCATCGCGATGCTGCGCGACAAGCTCGAAGCGCTGCGCACCAACGGCGTCGATCGCGTGGTGGTCGAGCATTTCAACAAGACGTTCGCAGGGCAGTCGCCGGATACGTTCGTGAAGAATGTCATCGTCGACGGCCTGCACGCACGCTGGGTCATGGTCGGCGACGACTTCTGCTACGGCGCGAAACGCGCGGGCAACTTCGACTCCCTGAAAGCCGCCGGCGAACAACACGGTTTCGAAGTCGAGCAGATGGCGACCGTCGCGCATCCGAACGGCGCGCGCATTTCGTCTTCGTCGGTGCGCGCGTCGCTCGTCGCGGGCGATCTCGACGCGGCGCAAGTCGCGCTCGGGCGGCCGTACATCATCAGCGGGCATGTCGTGCACGGCGCGAAGCTCGGCCGCGATCTCGGCTTTCCCACGCTGAATCTGCCGATCGCGCACAAGCGCCCCGCGCTCGCGGGCATTTTCGTCGTGCGCGTGCACGGCCTCGCCGATGAACCGCTGCCCGCGGTCGCGAGCCTCGGCCTGCGTCCGACCGTCGACGATTCCGGCCGCGTGCTGCTCGAAGTCTTCGTGCTCGACTGGCACGGCGACGCGTACGGCAAGCTCGTGCGTGTCGAATTCCTGAAGAAGCTGCGCGACGAGGAAAAGTACGTCGACCTCGAAACGCTGTCCGCCGCGATCGCGAAGGATGTCGACAACGCGCGCGCGTATTTCGGCCTTCCGCCCGCGAGCAACGCGGGCAACCGCGCCACGGGCTTCGCCATTTCGGCGACCGACCGAATTAGGTGAGCGCGCGGCGCTGTCTGCGCCGCCCGCTGCCCCGCCATCGACGTATCGCGCGCTGAATCAAGCGCCGTCTCACCGAATTCACCGAGTCATTCATGAGCGACAAGAAAGAGAAAGCCTCTTCGAAGTATCCCGTCAACCTGCTCGACACGCCCTTCCCGATGCGCGGCGACCTGCCCAAGCGCGAACCCGCGTGGGTCAAGGAATGGCAGGACAATCGGGTCTACGAGAAAATCCGCGCCGCCTCCAAGGGCCGCAAGAAGTTCATCCTGCACGACGGCCCGCCGTACGCGAACGGCGACATCCACCTGGGTCACGCGGTCAACAAGATCCTGAAGGACATGATCGTCAAGGCGCGCAATCTCGCCGGCTTCGACGCGGTCTACGTGCCGGGCTGGGACTGTCACGGCATGCCGATCGAAATCCAGATCGAAAAGCAGTTCGGCAAGTCGCTGCCCGCCGCCGAGGTGATGCAAAAGGCGCGTGCCTACGCGGGCGAGCAAATCGAGAAGCAGAAGGCTGGTTTCCGGCGTCTGGGCGTTCTGGGTGACTGGGACAATCCGTACAAGACGATGAACTTCGCCAACGAGGCGGGCGAAATCCGCGCGCTCGGCAAGATCATGGAAAAGGGCTACGTGTTTCGCGGCCTGAAGCCGGTGAACTGGTGCTTCGACTGCGGCTCCGCGCTCGCCGAGGCGGAAGTCGAATACAAGGACAAGACCGATCCGACCATCGACGTGGTGTTCGCCTTTGCCGAGCCGGAGAAGACCGCGCGGGCGTTCGGCCTGCCTGCATTGACGCGCGCGGAAGGCGGCATCGTCATCTGGACGACGACGCCCTGGACCATTCCCGCCAACCAGGCGTTGAACGTGCATCCGGAGATCGTCTACGCGCTCGTCGACACGTCGCGCGGCCTGCTGATTCTCGCGCAGGAGCGCGTCGAAGCGTGCCTGCAGAACTACGGTCTGACGGGCGAAGTCATCGCGACGGCGCCCGGCGAGAAGCTCACCAACCTGCGCTTCCATCATCCGCTCGCGGCCGCGCATCCGGGCTACAAGCGCACCGCGCCCGTGTATCTCGGCGACTACGTGACGACCGAAAGCGGCACGGGCATCGTGCATTCGTCGCCGGCGTATGGCGTGGAAGACTTCGTGTCGTGCAAGGCGCACGGCATGGCGGATTCCGACATCATCAATCCGGTGATGGGCGATGGCCGCTACATCGAATCGCTGCCGCTCTTCGGCGGGCTGTCGATCTGGAAGGCGAATCCGCAGATCGTCGAAGCGCTCGAAGGCGCCGGCTCGCTGCTGAAGAGCGAAAAGTACACGCACAGCTACATGCACTGCTGGCGTCATAAAACGCCGATCATCTATCGCGCGACCTCGCAATGGTTCGCGGGCATGGACGTGAAGCCGAAGGACGGCGCCAAGACGCTGCGCGAGACCGCGCTCGAAGGCGTCGAGAACACGGCGTTCTATCCGGCGTGGGGCAAGCAGCGTCTCTACAGCATGATCGCGAACCGGCCCGACTGGACGCTTTCGCGTCAGCGCCAATGGGGCGTGCCGATGGCGTTCTTCGTGCACAAGGAAACCGGCGAGCTGCATCCGCGCACGCTGGAGCTGCTGGAAGAAGTGGCGAAGCGCGTCGAGGAAGGCGGCATCGAGACGTGGCAATCGCTCGATCCGCGCGAGCTGATCGGCGACGACGCCAACCTGTACGAAAAGAATCGCGACACGCTCGACGTGTGGTTCGATTCCGGCACGACGCACTGGCATGTGCTGCGCGGCTCGCACAAGGATTCGCTGCAATTCCCGGCCGATCTGTATCTCGAAGGCTCGGACCAGCATCGCGGCTGGTTCCATTCGTCGCTGCTCACGGCGTCGATGCTCGATGGCCGCCCGCCCTACGACGCGCTGCTCACGCACGGCTTCACCGTCGATGGCGAAGGCCGCAAGATGTCGAAATCGCTCGGCAACGGCATCGATCCGCATGAGGTGTCGAACCGGCTGGGCGCGGAAATCATCCGCCTGTGGATCGCGTCGACGGACTATTCGGGCGAGCTCGCGATCTCCGAGGAAATTCTCAAGCGCGTGACGGAGACGTATCGCCGTATCCGCAACACGCTGCGCTTTTTGCTCGCGAACCTCTCTGACTTCGACGTCGAGAAGAACGCGGTGCCGGTTCAGGACTGGCTCGAGATCGACCGCTACGCGATCGCGCTCACGCGCAACCTGCAGGACGACGCGCTCTCGCACTACGAGAAGTACGAGTTCCATCCGGTGGTCGCGAAGATCGCGACGTTCTGCTCGGAAGACCTCGGCGGCTTCTATCTCGACGTGCTGAAGGACCGCCTCTATACGACGAAGCCCGATTCGCGCGAACGCCGCAGTGCGCAGACGGCGCTGTTCCATATCGCGCACGGCTTGTTGCGACTCGTCGCGCCGTATCTGTCGTTCACGGCGGAAGAAGCGTACAAGGTGCTCAAGCCCGGCCAGGACACGATCTTCAACGAAGTCTTCGCGACGTATCCCGACATCGCGAACGGCGGCGATCTGCTCGACAAGTGGACCCTCATCCGCAACGCGCGCGGCGACGTGACGAAGGCGCTGGAAGAAGCGCGCACGGCGAACCAGATCGGTTCGTCGCTGCAAGCCGAAGTGCTGGTCCGCGCGAGCGGCGCGCGTTACGACGCGCTCGCAAGCCTCGGCGACGCGCTGCGCTTCGTGCTCATCACGTCATCGGCGCGACTGGAAAAAGTGGCGGGCGAAGCGGACGAAGGCGTCGATGTCACGGCATCGAGCTACATGAAGTGCGAGCGCTGCTGGCACTACTGCGCGGACGTCGGCTCGCACGCGGATCATCCGGGTCTGTGCGGCCGCTGCTTCTCCAATCTCTTCGGCGCCGGCGAAACGCGAGGCGCAGCATAATGGCTCGAACGATGGCGAAACAAACTTCCAGCAGTGGATCGCTTGCGCCGTGGCTCGGCGTCGCGCTGATCGTGATCCTGTTCGACCAGCTGACGAAGATCGCCGTGCAGCGTGTGTTCGCCTATGGCGATCCGCATGCGCTCACGCCCTTCTTCAACCTGCTGCTCGTCTACAACCGCGGCGCGGCGTTCAGCTTTCTCGCGATGGCGGGCGGCTGGCAGCGCTGGGCGTTCACGGCGCTGGGCGTCGTCGCGGCGGTCGTGATCTGCTATCTGCTCAAGAAGCATTCGGGGCAGCGCCTTTTCTGCACGGCGCTCGCGCTCATCATGGGCGGCGCGATCGGCAACGTGATCGACCGGATTGCTTACGGGCACGTGATCGACTTTCTGGACTTTCATGTGAACGCGTGGCACTGGCCGGCGTTCAACCTCGCCGACAGCGCGATCACCGTCGGCGCGGTGCTGCTCGTGTTCGACGAATTGCGGCGCGTGCGCGGCTCGCGTTGATGCTCATGTGCGGCTCCCTCACCGGAGCCGCGTTCTTTTGCGATGGAGGCAAGTTGGAACTCGCGGGCAAACATCTCGTTTTGGGACTGACCGGCGGCATCGCCTGCTACAAGATCGCCGAACTCACGCGCCTGCTGATCAAGGCCGGCGCGACCGTGCAGATCGTGATGACGGAAGCGGCCACGCAGTTCATCACGCCCGTCACGATGCAGGCGCTTTCGGGCCGTCCCGTCTACACGTCGCAGTGGGATGCGCGCATGCCGAACAACATGCCGCACATCGATCTCTCGCGCGAGGCGGATGCCATCGTCATCGCACCCGCTTCCACCGACTTCCTTGCGAAGCTCGCGCACGGCATGTGCGACGACCTGCTCTCGACACTGTGCATCGCGCGCGATTGTCCGCTGCTCGTGGTTCCGGCCATGAACCGGCAAATGTGGCAGAGCCCGCCGACGCAACGCAACGTCGCGCAGCTTCGCGCTGACGGCGTCGAAGTGCTCGGACCGGATTCGGGCTCGCAGGCGTGCGGCGAAGTCGGCGACGGCCGCATGATCGAGCCGGAAGCCGCGTTCGAGGCGATCTGCGCGTTCTTCCAGCCGAAGATCCTGCGCGGCCAGCGTGTGCTCATCACGGCGGGCCCGACCTTCGAGCCGTTGGATCCGGTGCGCGGCATCACCAACCGCTCATCGGGCAAGATGGGCTTCGCGCTCGCGCGCGCGGCGGCGCAGGCGGGCGCGGACGTGCATCTCGTCGCCGGTCCCGTTTCCCTGCCGACGCCGTGGGGCGTGTATCGCGAGGACGTGCAGACCGCGCAACAGATGCACGATGCCGTCATGGCTGCGACGCCCGACGCGGACATCTTCATCGCGGTGGCGGCGGTCGCGGACTGGCGCGTGGATCATGTGAGCGAGCAGAAGATCAAGAAGACGGGCGACGTCTTGCCTACGTTCAGCTTCGTCGAGAATCCAGACATTCTCGCGACGGTGGCGAAACTGCCTAATCCGCCCTACTGCGTGGGTTTCGCAGCCGAAAGCGGCGATCTCGACGTGCACGGCGCGGAAAAGCGCAGGCGCAAGGGCGTGCCGCTCCTGATCGGCAATCTCGGCCCGCTCACGTTCGGCCTCGACGACAACGAAGTCGTGCTGTTCGAAGAAAGCGGAACGACACCGTTGCCCCGCGCCGGCAAGCAGGAACTCGCGCGCACGCTGATCGCGGAAATCGCGAAACGCGCGCCGAAAACCGGCGGCCCGCTGCTGTCCTGACACGATGACAAAGCTCTCCGTTCTCGATCAGACGCCCGTCATCCACGGCCACAGCGCCGCCGACGCCATTGCCGCGACGCTCGATCTCGCGCAGCTCGCCGACGATCTCGGCTATACACGCTACTGGTGCGCGGAGCATCACGGCCTGTATGGCGTGTCGAATCCATGTCCCGAAGTGATGCTCGCGCGCATCGGCAGCCTGACGAAGCGCATTCGCATCGGCTCGGGCGGCGTGATGCTGCCGTATTACTCGTCGTTCAAGGTCGCCGAGCAATTCCAGATGCTCGAAGCGCTGTTTCCGAATCGCGTGGATCTCGGCGTCGGTCGTGCGCCCGGCGGCGACATGCGCACGGCACAGGCCGTTGCCGCGGGCTCGTACAATCGCGGCGATATCTTCCCGCAGCAAGTTGCCGAACTGATTGCGCTCTTCAGCGGCAACGTTCCCGATGACTCGCTTGCCAAAGGCGTGCTGCTGCAGCCGCAGATCGATACGCGTCCCCAGTTGTGGATGCTCGGCTCCAGCGATTTCGGCGGCCTGCTCGCCGCGCAACTCGGTATTCGCTTCGCGTTCGCGCATTTCATCAACGCGCAATATGGGCATCGCGTGGCAGAGGCGTATCGCGAGCGCTTCACCGCCGGTCTCGAGGAAAAGCCCTATCTGGCAGCGGCGGTATTCGTCATTTGCGCCGATACGGATCGCGAAGCCGAAGCGCTCGAACGCGCGGTCGATCTGCGTCGCGTGCAGATGGCGTACGGACTCAACCAGCCGATTCCATCCATCGCGCAGGGCATCACGCAGGTCTATGGCGAGCGCGAGCTCGCGGTGATCGCGCATGAGAAAGCGCGCAGCATCATCGGCACGCCGGAACGCGTCACGGAGAAACTGCACGCGCTGCAGGAACAATTCAACGCCGACGAACTGATCGTCCTGACAGTCTCCGGCAGCTACGCCGCGCGCACGCGGTCCTATCAACTCCTGGCCGAAGCCTTCGAGCTCGGCCGCTGAAGCCCCGATCCATGAAACTCGACGTCAAGATTCTCGATGCGCGCATGCGCGACTTCATGCCCGCCTACGCCACGCCCGGCAGCGCGGGCCTCGATCTGCGCGCGTGTCTCGAAGCGCCGCTCGTCATCGAGCCGCATCAGACCGTGCTCGTGCCGACTGGCCTCGCCATTCACCTCGCCGATCCCGGCTACGCCGCGGTGATCCTGCCGCGCTCGGGTCTCGGCCACAAGCATGGCATCGTGCTCGGCAATCTCGTCGGGCTGATCGATTCGGATTATCAAGGTCAACTGATGGTCTCGACGTGGAATCGCGGCGACACCGCGTTCACGCTCAACCCGATGGAACGTCTCGCGCAGATGGTGATCGTGCCGGTCGTGCAGGCCGAGTTCAATATCGTCGAGGACTTCGAAGCGAGCGAGCGCGGCGCGGGCGGCTTCGGCAGCACGGGCAAGCATTAAGCTTCTTTCTCAGCGCGAAAAAAAACGGCGCGGTCGAAACCGCGCCGTTTGCACTTCCAAAGACCCCTGCGATTAATCTACTTCGATCGCTTCCGGATTCGGATTGCGCGGCGGCGTCGAGTTCTCGTCGAACGTGAGCAGCACCTTGTCGTCGGCATCCACATCCACCGTCACGCGACCGCCGTTGAGCAGCTTGCCGAACAGCAGCTCGTCGGCCAGTGCACGACGGATCGTGTCCTGGATCAGACGCTGCATCGGGCGCGCGCCCATCAGCGGATCGAAACCGTGCTTCGCGAGATGCTTGCGCAGCGCGTCGGTGAAGACCGCATCGACCTTCTTCTCGTGCAACTGATCTTCCAGTTGCATGAGGAACTTGTCGACCACACGCAGGATGATTTCCTCGTCCAGCGAGCGGAAGCTGATGATCTGATCCAGACGGTTGCGGAACTCCGGCGTGAACATGCGCTTGATGTCGGCCATTTCATCGCCCGACTCGCGGCGCGACGTGAAGCCGATCACCGCCTTGCCCATCGCCTCGGCGCCCGCATTGGTCGTCATGATGATGATGACGTTGCGGAAGTCCGCCTTGCGGCCGTTGTTGTCCGTCAGCGTGCCGTGATCCATCACCTGCAGCAGCACGTTGTAGATGTCCGGATGCGCCTTCTCGATTTCATCGAGCAGCAGCACACAGTGCGGCTTCTTCGTGACGGCTTCGGTCAGCAGACCACCCTGATCGAATCCGACATAGCCCGGCGGCGCGCCGATCAGCCGGCTCACCGCATGGCGCTCCATGTATTCCGACATGTCGAAGCGCAGCAGTTCGATGCCCAGCGTGAAGGCGAGCTGCTTGGCAACTTCCGTCTTGCCGACGCCAGTGGGGCCCGAGAACAGGAACGCGCCGATCGGCTTGTCCAGCTTGCCGAGACCCGCGCGCGCCATCTTGATCGATGCCGACAGCGCGTCGATGGCCGGATCCTGGCCGAACACGACCGCCTTCAGGTCGCGGTCGAGCGTCTGGAGCTTGCTGCGGTCGTCCTGCGACACGCTCTGCGCCGGCACGCGCGCGATCTTCGAGATGATCTCTTCGATCTCGCTCTTGCCGATGGTCTTCTTCTGCTTCGACTTCGGCAGAATGCGTTGCGCCGCGCCCGCTTCGTCGATCACGTCGATGGCCTTGTCCGGCAGATGACGATCCGTGATGAAGCGCGCCGACAATTCCGCCGCCGCCGACAGCGCACCCGACGAGTACTTCACGCCGTGATGCTCTTCGAAGCGCGTCTTGAGACCGCGCAGGATCGCGACCGTCTGCTCGACGGTCGGCTCGGTAACATCGACCTTCTGGAAACGACGCGACAGCGCCGCGTCCTTCTCGAAGATGCCGCGATATTCCGTGAACGTGGTCGCGCCGATGCACTTCAGCTGACCCGACGACAACGCCGGCTTCAGCAGGTTCGATGCATCGAGCGTCCCGCCCGAAGCCGCGCCCGCGCCGATCAGCGTATGAATTTCGTCGATGAACAGAATGGCGTGCGGACGCTCCTTCAGTTCCTTCAACACCGTCTTCAGGCGTTGCTCGAAATCGCCGCGATACTTCGTGCCCGCGAGCAGCGCGCCCATGTCGAGCGAGTACACCTGCGCGTCGGCCAGAATGTCCGGCACTTCGCCACGCGTGATGCGCCAGGCGAGGCCCTCGGCGATTGCGGTCTTGCCGACGCCGGCTTCACCGACGAGCAGCGGATTGTTCTTGCGACGGCGGCACAGCACCTGCACCACGCGCTCGACTTCCAGCTCGCGGCCGATCAGCGGATCGATCTTGCCGTCCTTCGCAAGCTGATTGAGGTTCTGCGTGAATTGCGCGAGCGGCGTTTCCTTCTGCGCGGCGGCGTCTTCCGATTCCGGATTGGCTTCGCTGTTCGCCTTCGCGGCATCGCCGCTGTTCGTCTTCGCAATTCCGTGCGAAATGAAATTCACGACATCCAGACGCGTCACGCCCTGCTGCTGCAGGTAATACACCGCGTGCGAGTCCTTCTCGCCGAAGATCGCCACCAGCACATTCGCGCCGGTCACTTCCTTCTTGCCGTTCGAGGTCGATTGCACGTGCATGATCGCGCGCTGGATCACGCGCTGGAAACCAAGCGTCGGCTGAGTATCGACGTCGTCCGTGCCCGGCACGGTCGGCGTGTTGTCATGAATGAAATTGCGCAGGTTCTGACGCAAATCTTCAATGTTGGCTGCGCAGGCGCGCAACACTTCAGCCGCGGTCGGATTGTCCAACAGGGCGAGCAACAGATGCTCGACCGTTATGAACTCATGCCGCGCCTGACGTGCTTCCATAAACGCCATGTGCAGACTGACTTCCAGTTCCTGGGCAATCATGCTTCCTCCATCACGCACTGCAGCGGATGTCCCGCTTGCCGTGCATGGCTAACGACTTGCTCAACTTTGGTCGACGCGATATCCCGCGTGTAGACCCCACAAACTCCCCTGCCTTCGCGATGAACCTTCAGCATGATCTGCGTCGCAGTCTCACGATCCTTATTGAAGTATTCCTGCACGACCATCACGACGAATTCCATCGGCGTGAAGTCGTCATTCAGCAGCACCACCTTGTACATGGCCGGCTTCTTGAGCTTCTGCTCCTGCCGCTCCAGTACCGTGCCATCCTGCTTGTTGGGATTGATCGCCATACACCCATTCTAAACAACACGGACGACCTCGCAATTGCCGCTCCAGCACCGACCGCCCGGTCGGGATGATCCGCTGAAAACTGCATTCGCACAGCTATCGTCCATCGAATCCTGCCGCTGCCCAAACTTTCGGCGCGGCCCGCTTGCCCCTCGTCGAAACGAGTATCGCACAGCTTCAAAAAAAACAAACCGAGCACCGGAAACAGCGGGCCGCCGGGTAACACACAAGTGAGTCGATTATGCGACTTTTCAAGATGACGTGCTTGGACGGCAGCGCACACGCAAAGCAGGAATTACCCTACGAATGTGGTCTTTGCAACGAGCTTAACGGCCATCCCAAAAATTCCTTGACACCCGATTTAAGAGATTTAACAATCAAACTGGCACTTTTTTCCGGGGGCCAACCACGGACGAAAAAAGAGGCCGAGGTGAGCTTGTGAGGAGGGGGCGGTTCACATTGTGGGGTGGCCGCTTTTCGAGCGTGCTCTGGGTGCGACAAGAGTTAGAGGGGAAGTACGAATGTCTACTGGTACGGTCAAGTGGTTCAACGACGCGAAAGGCTACGGATTCATCACGCCCGATGAAGGCGGCGAGGATCTGTTTGCACATTTCTCGGCGATTCAAATGAACGGTTTCAAGACACTCAAGGAAGGCCAGAAGGTCAGCTTCGAGATCGTCCAGGGACCGAAGGGCAAGCAGGCTTCGAACATCCAGGAATCGGCCTGACCGTTCGATCAGACTTTGCCTCGTGAAACCCGGCCGCGCGCCGGGTTTTTTTGCGCCCCGCGCTTGCACATAAATGCGGCGAAGGTGCAAATTAAAAACCCCGCAAGGCGTAAGGCCTTGCGGGGTTTTTATTTACCACATCGAATTGAGGTGAGTCCTCACATATTCTCGATCATCACCTCTCCGAAACCCGAACACGATACCTGCGTCGCGCCTTCCATCAGGCGTGCGAAGTCGTACGTGACGCGCTTCGAAAGAATCGACTGCTCCATCGACGAAATGATCCGGTCCGCCGCCTCGAGCCAGCCGAGATGGCGCAGCATCATTTCAGCCGAGAGGATTTCCGAGCCCGGATTCACGTAATCCTTGCCCGCGTATTTCGGCGCGGTGCCGTGCGTCGCTTCGAACATCGCGACGGAATCCGACAGGTTCGCGCCCGGCGCAATGCCGATGCCGCCCACCTGCGCCGCGAGCGCGTCCGAAATGTAGTCGCCGTTCAGGTTGAGCGTCGCGATCACGTCGTATTCGGCGGGACGCAGCAGGATTTGCTGCAGGAACGCATCGGCGATTACGTCCTTCACGACGATGTCGTTGCCCGACTTCGGATTCTTGACCTTCATCCACGGACCGCCGTCGATCAGCTCCGCGTTGAATTCCTTCTGCGCGAGCGCATAGCCGTGGTCGCGGAACGCGCCTTCGGTGAACTTCATGATGTTGCCCTTGTGCACCAGCGTGACCGAGCGACGATCATTGTCGATCGCGTATTGGATCGCCTTGCGCACGAGCCGCTCCGTGCCCTCGCGCGACACCGGCTTGATGCCGAGCCCCGACGAATCCGGGAAGCGAATCTTCGTGACACCCATTTCCTCGCGCAGGAACTTGATGACCTTCTTCGCCTCAGCCGATTCCGCCGGCCATTCGACGCCCGCGTAGATGTCTTCCGAATTCTCGCGGAAGATCACCATGTCGATCTTCTCCGGTTCGCGCACCGGCGAAGGCACGCCCTTGAAGTAGCGCACGGGCCGCAGACATACATACAGATCGAGTTGCTGACGGAGCGCAACGTTCAGCGAACGGATGCCGCCGCCGACCGGCGTCGTGAGCGGCCCCTTGATCGACACGATGTAATCCTTCACCACATCGAGGGTTTCGTCGGGCAGCCACACGTCCGGGCCGTAGACGCGCGTCGCCTTCTCGCCCGCGAAGATTTCCATCCATTGGATCTTGCGCTTGCCGCCGTAGGCCTTTTCCACCGCCGCATCGACGACCTTGATCATCACCGGTGTGATGTCGACGCCCGTGCCGTCGCCCTCGATATACGGGATGATCGGCTGATCCGAAACGTTGAGCGAGAAATCCGCGTTGACGGTGATCTTGTCACCGTCCGCCGGAACCTGGATGTGCTGATACGGCATGGTCGACTCCAAATAAGGCCGGGCTTGAATGGATGCAACAGACTGGATAGAGAGCGATGCGATGCAGCATGCGCGGGCGATGCCGCGCGCGATGATGGTCACGACATCATTCTAACCATGCTGGCCTGTCCCGGCGCGCCCGAGGCGGCCGCGCGCATGCTTTAAGATGCCGCATTCGATCACGCCGCGCGCCGTTTCGCATGCCACTCATCGCCCTGAACAAACCCTTCGGCACCATCTGCCAGTTCTCCGCACATGAAACGCGTGCGTCGCTGGGCGACTGGGTGAAGACGCCGGGCGTGTATCCCGCGGGCAGGCTCGACGCGGACAGCGAAGGCCTGCTCCTGCTCACCGATGACGGCGCGCTGCAGGCCCGCATCGCCGAGCCGCGGCACAAGCTCGTGAAGCGCTATTGGGCGCAAGTCGAAGGCGCGCCCGACGAAACCGCGCTCGCACGTCTCGCGGGAGGCGTCGATCTGGGCGACTATGTGACGCAACCATGCCGCACCGCGTTCGTCGATGAACACGACATCGGCGCACTCTGGCCGCGCACGCCGCCGATCCGCTATCGCGCCGCCATCCCGACGACGTGGATCGAACTCGCCATCACCGAAGGCAAGAACCGGCAGGTCAGACGCATGACGGCGGCCGTCGGTTATCCGACCTTGCGGCTCGTGCGCGTCGCGATCGGCGCGCTCAATATCTTCACGCTGGGCATCGCGCCCGGCCAGAGCGTCGAGGTCGCGCCGCGCGCGCCGTGGCAGCGCGTTCGTTGAATCGCATTCAACTATCTCGAAAATAAGCCGCATTGCATGGATCAATGCGATGCGCTTAAACGCGGGTGTCATGAAAATCGGGTAGCGCGCGTCCCGCATCGAATATTTTTCGATCTGCTGCGCAATTCTCCGTAAATCGCGTCAACCGACTTCTCTCGCGAGGCGTTAAGGGCGTCAGATGCCGCGTAAAGCTATCCGGCATGAGCGAAAAACTGATTACGAACAACCTGTGTGCTCCAGGCTGTTTGAAAGGTTGAAGCGTTCACAGTCGTCTCGAAATCAAATTATCGTCGCGACTGTCAACCGAAAGGTAGGTGGCTCGTTTACCGACATGACTCAATGACCGGGTCGTTTGGTTAATTCACTCAAGCTAAAGGATTCAAACATGAACAAACTGATCGCTGCTCTCGTCGCTGGCCTGTTCGCAACGGCTGCTTTCGCACAAGAAGCTTCGGCACCGGCCGCTGCTGCTCCGGCAGCTGCTGCTTCGTCGGCTCACAAGTCGTCGGCGCACAAGAAGTCGCACAAGTCGTCGCACAAGTCGCACAAGAAGGCAGCCGCTTCGGCTCCGGAAGCAGCTTCGGCAGCTCAGTAAGTTCGTTGTAAACGGCGGTATAGCGAAGTCAAGAACGAGCATTACCGCCGTTTTAACGGCGTTGAAGGGCAGATGGCCGCAAGGCGTCTGCCCTTTTGTTTTGTGCCTGCGCATCGAGTAACATGCGCGGGGCCGCCGGCTTTCCGGCACAACGTTTGTCTTGAAAGGAGCATCGTCGTGAATCTGTTGTTGCGTGCCTTGGTGTCTTCATTCGGTTCGACGGCCTCAATCCGGCGCTCGCGCATTGGCGCCACGATCCGCGCATGCGTGATCGCGCTGCTGCTCCCGCTCGCCGCCCTGCCGCTCGCGCAAGCGCAGACCATGCCGCCGGGCGCGAAGCAGCCGTCCGATTTCCCGCGCGCGAAGCTGACCGCGGGCATGTACGTGATCGATGCCGCCGTCGCCGCGAACGATGCCGATCGTGAGCAAGGCCTCATGTATCGCACGCAGCTCGCGCCGAACGAAGGCATGCTTTTCGTGTTCAACGAAAACGCCGTGCATTGCTTCTGGATGAAGAACACGTTGATCCCGCTGTCGATCGCGTTCATGCGCGCGGACGGCACGGTCACCGACATCGACGAGATGCAGGCCGAGACGGAGAACAACCACTGCCCGCGCAACAATGGCGCGTACGCGCTTGAAATGCCCAAAGGCTGGTTCGCCGCGAAGGGCATCAAACCGGGCATGCAGATCAAGGGCCTGCCGCGCGTGCAGTAACGCGTTTTCACCCGATCGGAAAACCGGCGTCGTCGCCCGACACGCCGGTTTTTTTACGCCCGAAACCCCTTCCACCGGGCTGGCAGGATTCCTGCAAAGAGCCTGCCGACGCGCTATCCTAAAAAGATTCAGCGCGACGCATCTCACCACTTCAGGTCGCGCCGATGGCCGCCGCATGGCGACCAGGGTCGACACATCCACAGGAGGTTCACGTGCCCCGCAAGACTCCCATCGAGCGCTATCGAAATATCGGGATCAGCGCTCACATCGATGCCGGCAAAACGACGACTACCGAGCGCATCCTTTTCTACACCGGCGTGACGCACAAGATCGGCGAGGTTCACGACGGTGCGGCCACGATGGACTGGATGGAGCAGGAGCAGGAACGCGGCATCACGATCACCTCCGCGGCGACGACGGCCTTCTGGAAGGGCATGGCCGGCAACTATCCGGAACACCGGATCAACATCATCGACACGCCGGGGCACGTCGATTTCACGATCGAAGTGGAGCGCTCGATGCGCGTGCTCGACGGCGCGTGCATGGTCTACGACTCGGTCGGCGGCGTGCAGCCGCAGTCGGAAACCGTCTGGCGTCAGGCGAACAAGTACAAGGTGCCGCGCATCGCGTTCGTCAACAAGATGGACCGCGTCGGCGCGGACTTCTTCCGCGTGCAGCGGCAGATCGGTGAGCGCCTCAAGGGCGTGGCGGTGCCGATCCAGATTCCGATCGGCGCGGAAGATCATTTCCAGGGCGCGGTCGATCTGGTGAAGATGAAGGCGATCGTCTGGGACGACGACAGCCAGGGCATCAAGTTCAGCTACGAGGAGATTCCCGACAACCTCAAGGCACTCGCGCACGAATGGCGCGAGAAGATGGTCGAGGCGGCCGCCGAATCGAGCGAGGAACTGCTCGAAAAATATCTCGAAGATCACGAGAGCCTGACCGAAGCGGAAATCAAGGCCGCGTTGCGCCACCGCACCATCGCCAATGAGATCGTGCCGATGCTGTGCGGCAGCGCGTTCAAGAACAAGGGCGTGCAGGCGATGCTCGACGCGGTGATCGACTACCTGCCCTCGCCCGTCGACGTGCCCGCGATTCTCGGTCACACGGAAGACGACAAGGAAGCGGAACGCCATCCGAGCGACGACGAGCCGTTCTCCGCGCTCGCCTTCAAGATCATGACGGACCCGTTCGTCGGCCAGCTCATTTTCTTCCGCACCTATTCGGGCGTCGTGAATTCGGGCGACACGGTCTACAACCCGGTGAAGGAAAAGAAGGAGCGCCTCGGCCGCATCCTGCAGATGCACGCGAACGAGCGCAAGGAAATCAAGGAAGTGCGCGCGGGCGACATCGCGGCGGCGGTCGGCCTGAAGGAAGCGACCACCGGCGACACGCTGTGCGATCCGAATCACGTCATCATTCTCGAGCGGATGATCTTCCCCGAACCCGTGATCTCGCAGGCCGTCGAGCCGAAGACCAAGGTCGATCAGGAGAAGATGGGCATCGCGCTGAATCGACTCGCGCAGGAAGATCCGTCGTTCCGCGTCACCTCCGACGAGGAATCCGGCCAGACCATCATCTCCGGCATGGGCGAGTTGCACCTCGAAATTCTCGTCGACCGGATGAAGCGCGAATTCGGCGTCGAGGCGACTGTCGGCAAGCCGCAGGTCGCGTATCGCGAGACGGTGCGCAACAAGGTCGAGGACGTCGAGGGCAAGTTCGTCAAGCAGTCGGGCGGACGCGGCCAGTACGGTCACGCGGTGATCGCACTGGAACCGGATCCGGGCAAGGGTTATGAGTTCGTCGACCAGATCAAGGGCGGCGTGATTCCGCGCGAGTTCATTCCGGCGGTGGACAAGGGCATTCAGGAAACGCTCAAGGCGGGCGTGCTCGCGGGCTATCCGGTGGTGGACGTGAAGGTGCGGCTGACCTTCGGCTCGTACCACGACGTCGATTCGAACGAAAACGCGTTCCGCATGGCCGGCTCGATGGCCTTCAAGGAAGCGATGCGCCGCGCGAGACCCGTGCTGCTCGAACCGATGATGGCCGTCGAAGTGGAAACGCCCGAAGAGTTCATGGGCAACGTGATGGGCGATCTGTCCGGCCGGCGCGGGATGGTGCAGGGCATGGAGGACATCGCGGGCGGCGGCGGCAAGCTCGTGCGCGCGGAAGTGCCGCTCGCCGAGATGTTCGGCTATTCGACCTCGCTGCGTTCGCTGACCCAGGGCCGCGCGACCTACACGATGGAGTTCAAGCACTACGCGGAGACGCCGACGAACGTCTCCGAGGCGATCATCAACGCGAAAGCGAAATAATCGCGATCGAACCGTGTAGTATCGGAAGTCCGTTGCGCGCTCTGTTGGTGGCGGCAACGGACTTTCCTTTATCCGCAGACGATAAACCGACATGAGCGACGCACATCAGCACATCGATTGGCGCGAACACGGCGTCAAGGTCATCAAGGGCGATCAGCTCGACACCAACACCCCGCAGACGCCGGGCATGAGCCGCGCGGCCGCCATCAACGCGGCGCGCGTCGGCGCGCAGAAGATCTGGGCCGGCACGGTCACGATCCATCCGAATGCGAAGACGGGCGCGCATCATCACGGCGCGCTCGAGAGCGTCATCTATGTCGTGCGCGGCCAGGCGCGCATGCGCTGGGGCGAGCATCTCGAATTCGTCGCCGAGGCCGGTCCCGGCGATTTCATTTTCGTGCCGCCCTACGTGCCGCATCAGGAAATCAACGCCAGCACCGACGATCCGCTCGAATGCGTGCTCGTGCGCAGCGACAACGAAGCGGTGGTGGTGAATCTGAATATCGACGCCGTGGAGAAGCCCGAGGAAGTGTATTGGGTCGATCCGATTCACAAGCATCCACACGATCACTGAAGCGGGCGAGCGGCACGCGCGCTCGCGACGCGGCGCGTTCCTTGCTAGCCCGCAAAGACGCGGCGGCGCTTTTCGGCGCGGCTAACCTGATCGCCTGCGCGGCGCAAAGCCCGGGCAGGCGCGACAACGACAACATCCGCACACGATGAAGAAACCTTCGACCGACGCGCATCTTCTCGAACTTGCCCGCCCGCGCGCGGGCGAACTGGGCAATCACGCGATCGACGAGTTCATGGCCGGGCGTCTCACGCGCCGCGAGTTGCTGCGCCATGCGAGCATGCTCGGCGTGGCGCTGTCGGCGGGCGGCCTCCTCGGCATGCCGGGCGCACGCGCGCAAGGCACGGGCAAGCCCGGCGGCACGATCCGCGTCGCGCATCTGATGCCCGCGGGCGCCGTCGATCCGCTCACCGTGACCGACGCCGCGGGTCTCGCGCTCATCAATCAGACGGGCGAATTCCTGATCGACGACGACAGCGAACATCTGGCGCTCAAGCCCGCGCTCGCGCTGTCGTGGTCGTCGAATGCGAAAGGCGACGTGTGGACCTTCAAGCTGCGCCCGAACGTGAAGTTCCACGACGGCCAGCCGATGACCGCCAAGGATGTCGTCGCGACCTTCAATCGCCTGTCCGATCCGGGCACGGGCTCGGCGGCGCTGTCGGTGCTGAAGGGCGTGCTGTCGAAGGATTCGGCCAAGGCCGTCGACGATCACACCGTCGAATTCCATCTCGATGCGCCCAACGGCAATTTCCCGTACTACGTCTCCTCGGACACGTATAACGCGGTGATCCTGCCGGCCAATTTCGCCGGACCCTACGAGAAGACGTTCATGGGCACGGGCGCGCTCAAGCTGGAGAAGTACACGCCGAAGGTCGGCGCGTCGTTCGTGCGCAATCCCGACTACTGGGGCGAGAAGTCGCTGCCCGATCGCGTGACCTTCTCGTTCTACGCGGACCAGCAGGCGCAGCTCCTCGCGATGCAGGGCCGCCAGGCCGACGTGATGGGCGACTTCACCGTGCAGGGCGGCGTATCCGTCCTGACGAACCCGCAGTTCAAGGTGCTCGGCACGAAGTCCAGCTCGCACCGGCAGATTCACATGCGCTGCGACATGGCGCCGTTCAAGGACAAGCGCGTGCGTCAGGCGCTCGCGCTCGCGATCGATCGCGAAGTCATCGTGAAGGGACTGTTTCGCGGCCGCGCGCAGGTCGGCAACGACAGCCCGTTCGCGCCGGTGTTTCCGTCGAGCGATCTCACCGTGCCGCAACGCAAGATCGATATTGCCCAAGCCAAGAAACTGCTGGGCGAAGCCGGCGTTGCGAATGGCTTCGACGTCACGCTCACCACCGAGAAGTACATGGAGATTCCCGATCTCGCGGTCGTCGTGCAGAACGCGGCGAAGGCGATCGGCATTCGCATCCAGTTGAAGGTGGAGAGCCAGGACCTGTATTACGGCTCGGGCACGTTCGGCAAGTCGGACTGGCTGGACTCGCCGCTCGGCATCACCGATTACGGGCATCGCGGCGTGCCGAACGTGTTCCTCAACGCACCACTGACGAGCGGCGGCACCTGGAACGCGGCGCACTTCAAAAATCCGGAGTACGACAAGCTCGTCGCGCAGTTCGTCGCGGCGCTCGATGTCGCGTCGCAGAAGAAGCTGTCCGGCGAGATCCAGCGTCTCCTGCTCGATGAAACGCCGGTCGTGATCCCCTACTTTTACGACCAGCTCATCGTCACGCGCGCCAATGTCTCAGGCGTGCGCTTCAACGCGATCTCGCAGATGTGGTTCGATCGCGCGACGGTATCGGCATGAACGAGGCGTAAATGAGCACGATCACGCCGACGGCGCACGTCAACGACTTCGCCAGGATGAAACGCATCGTGCGCTTCATCGGCGTGCGGCTGCTGCTCGCGCTCATCACGCTATGGCTGCTGTCGATAATCGTCTTCGCCGGCGGCCAGCTCCTGCCCGGCGACGTCGGCCGCGCGATTCTCGGCCCGCTCGCCGACGCGCGCGCGGTCGCGGCGCTCAATCATCAGCTCGGGGTCGACCGGCCGCTCCTCACGCAATATTCGAGCTGGATCAGCCACTTCCTGCGCGGCGACATGGGCGAGTCCTATGCGTTTCGCGCGCCGGTCGCGCCGTTCATCGGCAACGCGCTGTGGAACTCGGCGAAGCTCGGCGCGCTCGCGTTCGTCGTCGTGGTGCCGCTCGGCATCGCGGGCGGCGTCTACGCGGCGCTGCACGCGGGACGCTGGATCGACCGGCTCATCAGCATCGGCGGACTGACGGCGACGGTCGTGCCGGAGTTCGTTTCGTCGATCGTGCTGATCCTGATCTTCGGCGTGTGGCTGCAATGGCTGCCGATCGAAGCGACCGCGCCCGCCGGCGCGGGCGTCTTCACGCAACTGGAACATCTGATCCTGCCGGTGTTGCCGCTCGTCTTCGTGTTCTTCGGCTATATCGCGCGCATGGCGCGCGCGGGCACCGTCGAAGCGCTCGACGCCGACTACACGCGCACCGCGATTCTCAAGGGCTTGCCGCAGCGCGTCGTGATCCTGCGGCATGTGCTGCGCAACGCGCTTCTGCCGACCGTGACTGTCGCCGCGACGCAGCTCGGCTACATGATCGGCGGGCTCGTCGTCGTGGAGACGCTGTTTCACTATCAGGGCATCGGCTCGCTGATCTACAACGCCGCGCAGGCGAAGGACTTCCCGATGCTCGAAGCGGGCGTGCTGAGCATCGGCGTGATCTACACGGTGGCGAACCTGATCGCGGACGCGCTTTACGTCGTGCTCAATCCGCGCCTGCGCACCGCCGGTTCGAACGGAGACGCGCGATGAGCACGACCGTCGCGCCGCAAACGCCCGTCAAGCCGCGCCGCTTCGAAGCGCTCGGCGCGCTCACGCGCTCGGCCACGTTCGATCTCGGCGTGCTGATCCTGCTCTTCTGGGTGCTGTGCGCGCTCGTCGGCCACTGGCTCGTGCCGCACGATCCCTACGCGTCCGATCCGCTCAATTCGCTCGCGCCGCCTTCCGGCGATCACTGGTTCGGCACGGATCAGCTCGGCCGCGACGTGTTCGCGCGTGTGATCGTCGGCTCGCGCGACATCCTGACCATCGCGCCGCTGGCCACGCTGCTCGGCACCGCGGCGGGCACGGCGATCGGGCTCGTCGTCGGCTATTTCGACGGCTGGGTCGATGCCGTCATCGGCCGCGTGATCGATGCGCTGCTGGCGCTGCCGCTCGTGATCGTCGCGCTGCTCGCGCTCGCCGCCGTGGGCGCGAGCAACACGACGGTGATTCTCGTCATCGGCCTGACATTCGCGCCGATCACCGCGCGCACCGTGCGCGCCGCCGTGCTGAGCGAGCGCCATCTGGACTATGTGATGGCGGCGCAACTGCGCGGCGAGAACGCGCTCTACATCATGTTCGCGGAAATCCTGCCGAACGTGCTGCCGCCGATCATCGTCGAGGCAACCGTGCGCCTCGGCTATGCGATCTTCGCCGTCGCGACGCTCTCGTTCCTCGGCTTCGGCATCCAGCCGCCATCGGCCGACTGGGGCCTCGCGCTGTCCGAATGCTATACGTTGATGGCGGGCGGCGCGTGGTGGACCGTCGTGTTCGATGCCGCCGCGATCGCGTCGCTGGTCGTCGCGGTGAATCTCGTCGCCGATGCCGTGCAAGGAGTGCTCGACCGATGAACGGACCGCCGCCATCGGCTTTTCCCACCTTCGGCGCCGCGAAAGGCGATCAGGCCGACGCGCTCACGATCGTCGGCCTGACAGTCAGCTACCGCTCGCGCGGACGCGAGCGCGAGGTGCTGCAGGACGTGACCTTGCGCGTGAAGCGCGGCGAGGCGTATGGGCTCGTCGGCGAATCGGGCTGCGGCAAGTCGACCGCCGCGCTCGCGGTGCTGCGCTACCTGCCGCGCAACGGGCGCGTGAAGGCGGGCCGCATTTCGATCGCCGGGCGCGACGTCGCCGCGCTCGACGCCAACGCGCTGCGCGGCATGCGCGCCAATGCCGTGTCGATGGTTTATCAGGACCCGGGGCGCGCGCTCAATCCGTCGCTCACGATCGCACGGCAGGTCTCCGAAGCATTCGAGGTCACGGGCGCATCCGCTCACGAAGCGCTGTCCCGCACCGCCGAGATGTTGAAGCGCGTGCGCATCGCCTCGCCTGAGCGCGTGATGGAGAGCTATCCGCATCAGTTGTCCGGCGGGATGCAGCAGCGCGTGGTCATCGCGATGGCGCTCGCGTGCAATCCCGAACTCCTGATTCTCGACGAGCCGACCACGGGGCTCGACGCCACCGTCGAAGCTGAAGTGCTCGATCTCATCGCGCAGTTGCGCGCGGAGCTCGGCACGGCCGTGCTCTTCATCAGCCACAACCTCGCGGTGATCGGGCGCATGTGCGATCGCGTCGGCGTGCTGTATGCGGGCAAGCTCGTCGAGGAAGGCACGACCGCCGATGTCTTCGCGAAGCCGCGGCATCCGTACACCGTCGGCCTGTTGCGCTGCCTGCCGCTCGAAGGCCGCAGCAAGGAGAGCGGACGCCTCGACACGATTCCCGGCTCGCTGCCGCTGCCGGGATCGATCGCGCAGGGCTGCATCTTCGCGCCGCGCTGCAAGCTCGCCGACGAGCGGTGTCTGAAGGACGCGCCGCCGCCCTATCGCGTCGCGTCCGCGCACGGCGATCAGATGGCGCGCTGCCACTATCACGAACGCGCAGAGACGCTGCCGCGCTCGACCGACGATGCGCCGGTGCACGTCGCGTCCGGCGAGGACCAGCCGCTCGCGCTGTCCGCGCGCAATCTCTCGAAGACCTTCCGCGTCGGCGATGAAGACGTGCGCGCCGTCCACGACGTCTCGCTCGATCTCGTGCAGGGCGAGACGCTCGGACTCGTCGGCGAATCGGGCAGCGGCAAGACGACGCTCGCGAAGCTTCTGCTCGGACTCGTGTCGCCCGACAAGGGCGCGGCGCTCGAACTCGACGGCGCGGCCCTGCCCGAGCGCGTGACGAGGCGCAGCGAAGAACAGGTGAAGTCGCTGCAGATCGTGTTCCAGAACCCGGATTCCGCGCTGAACCGCGCGCATTCCGTGCGGCAACTGATCGCGCGTTCGCTCTCGAAACTCGCGTCGCTGCACGGCGAGGCGAAGGAAAAACGCCTCCATACCCTGACCGAAGCCGTGCGCCTGCCGGCGCGCTATCTCGGCTCGCGCACGCGGCAACTGTCGGGCGGACTGAAGCAGCGCGTCGCGATCGCACGGGCGTTCGCGGGCGACCCGCGCGTCGTGGTCTGCGACGAGCCGACTTCCGCGCTCGACGTCTCCGTGCAGGCCGCGATCCTCAATCTGCTCGCGGACCTCCAACGCGAGCGGCGCGTGAGCTACGTGTTCATCTCGCACGATCTGCATGTCGTGCGTTATCTGTCGGACCGCATCGCGGTGCTGTATCTCGGGCGGATCATGGAGATCGGGCGCGCCGCCGCGGTCTTCGACGGTCCGCAGCATCCGTACACCGAAGCGTTGCTCTCGTCGGTGCCGTCGATCGACGGCACGCACGCGAAGCGCATCCGGCTTTCGGGCGAGTTGCCGAGCGCGGCGAATCCGCCTTCCGGCTGCGTGTTCCATACACGCTGCCCGCGCAAGATCGGCGAGATCTGCGAGACGCAAGCGCCACCGTGCCGCGACGCCGGCGATGGCCACACGATTGATTGCCACATACCAGTCGACGAACTGCGCGTGCTGCAGCGTCAGTGAAGGCAAGGCGGCCATTTGTCGGAACCAAAGCGGCCTTGCGCGTCTCTCATCGGTTCGATGTTCGACAACAACGAGGATTCAACCGATGAAACCCGCCCTCTCCCTCGCGCTCTGCGCGCTCACCTTCGGCGTCGCGATGGCCGCGCAGGCGCAGACCACGTCTCAAGCCCCGACGCCCGGCCCGTCCGATCCCAGCTTTTCCGCCTACACGCTCGCGCAGCAATGCGCCGCGAAATCCGACAACGCCGCGCAAGGGCAATGCGTGGGCGCCGTGCGCGGCATCGTGCGCGGCTATCAATACGGCGTACTGTTCCTGTCGCAGCGCGCGTCGCTGCCGGTGAGCGAGACTCAGCGCGTATCGCTGTGCCTGACGGATACGCAGGTGTCGTCGATCGTCGACGACTTCATCGCCGACGCGAAGCAGGTCAGCGAGGCGGATCTCAGGCGCACGCCCGCGGAAGTCGCCGTGCTCGGCTCGGTGCACGCGCACCACGCGTGCACCTGACGCGGCGCGGCATCAAAGCATTTCGAGCGAGCGCTTCGACTTCGGCGGCCTGAACTGCTGGTCGATGTCCGCGAGTTCGTCGGCGGACAGATTCAGGTCGAGCGCCGCGCGATTCTCCCGCACGTGGGCGACGTCCGCGGCCTTCGGAATCGCGAACACCTGCGGCTGCCGCAGCACCCACGCGAGCGCGACCTGAAACGCCGACACGCCGCGCGCCGCCGCGATCTTTTCGAGCGCGCCGCCACGCGGCAGGCGCGCATGATCGACCGGGCTGTACGCCATCGCAGGCATGCGGCGCTCGCGCAGCCACGGCAGCAGGTCGAACTCCGCGCCGCGCCGCGCGACGTTGTAGAGAATCTGATCGGTCGCGCAGGCGTCGCCGCCGTCGAGCGAAAAGAGTTCTTCCATATCGTCGGTGTCGAAGTTGCTCACGCCCCAGTGACGAATCTTGCCGTCGCGTTTGAGGTTCTCGAAACCCGCGATCACGCCTTCCAGATCCTCGCCGCCGCGCCAGTGCAGCAGATACAGATCGATGCGATCGGTCTTCAGGCGCTTCAGGCTGCGCTCGCACGCGGCCTGCACGCCACGCTCGCTTCCGTTGTGCGGATACACCTTGCTGACGATGAACAGTTCGTCGCGCAGATCGCCGAGCGCCTCTGCGATGAGTTTTTCGCTTTCGCCGTCGCCGTACATTTCGGCGGTATCGATGAGCGTCATGTCGAGTTCGACGCCCTCGCGCAGGGCGGCGATCTCGCTTTTGCGCGCGCTCGCGCGCTCGCCCATTTCCCAGGTGCCCTGGCCGAGCTTCGGGATTGCTTCGCCTGTTGGAAGAATGACGGTCGCCGGATTGGATTGAGCCATGAAGAAGCCTCCTTGTTGGTCCGCCGATTATGGCGCAAGGCGCAGGCCAGTCGTCTCACACCAGCCCGACCACCAGCGGCCCGAGCAGCGTCAGGAGCACGTTCGCCAGCGCATACGTGATCGCGAACGGCACCGTCGGCACCGGGCTTTGCGCCTTGTCGAGCACGCCGCCGAAGGCCGGATTCGCGCTGCGCGAACCGGTCAGCGCGCCCGCGAGCAACGCCGCGTTGTCGTAGCGCAGGACATAGCGGCCGAAGAGCATCGTCAGGACGAGCGGAAACAGCGTGACGAACACGCCGAGCAGAAAGAGCGTCAGTCCGCTTTGCTTCACCGTCACGACCGCCTGCAAACCCGAATTGAGGCCCACCACCGCGACGAACGCCGCCAGCCCGAAATCCTTCAGCAACTGCGATGCGGCGGGCGGCATCGCGCCGTACATCGGATGCTTGCCGCGCATCCAGCCGAACAGCAGCCCCGTGAGGAGACACCCGCCGCCGGAGCCGAGCGTGAGCGGAACACCGCTCACATTGACGACGATCAGCCCGATCAGCAGCCCCAGCACGATTCCCGCGCCCATGTAGATGAAATCGGTCTTGTCGGAATACGGCAATTCGTAGCCGGCCGCATCCACCGCGCGCTTCGTGTCGCGCGGCGAGCCATAGAACGTGATGACGTCGCCGTGATTCAGCGTCGTCTCGGGCAACACCGGCAGCGCATGCCCCGCGCGCGTGATGCCCTCGATATACACGCCGTGACGCATGTCGTGATCGACCGTCGCGCGCACTTCGGCGATGCTCACGTGGTTCATGCCGCGCTTCGTGAACACGCCCTGGCGCTTCTGCATGACGACGCTGCTGCCGTCGGGATCCGCGACTTCCTCGCCGATGTGCGCCGCCGCGCCCACCATCACCTCGCGGCGTCCGACGACCAGCACGACATCGCCCGCTTCCAGCACGAAATCCGGCGCCGGTTCGAGCAGGCGGCCCGCGCGCCGGATTCGCTCGACGGTGATCATGTCCTGATCGTCCACTTCGATATGCGCGACCGTGCGCCCCGCCGCGCCGTCGCGCGTCACGCGATACGCGCGCCCGACGAGCGCGGGCAACACTGAAATCTGTCCCGGCCCGGGACCGGCGTCGCCGCCCGCTAGCGCCTTCTCCGCTTCGATCGACGCGTCCCTCAGGCTCTGCGCCATGAATCTCGGCAGGATGTTTACGCACACGATGATTGCGCCGAGCGAGCCGAATACGTAGGTCACCGCATACGCGATCGCCACGTCGGCCTGCAGCGCCTTCGTCTGGGCGGCAGGCAGGCCGAGGCGCGCGATCGCGTCGCCGGCCGTGCCGATGATCGCCGATTGCGTGAGCGCCCCGCCCGCCAGTCCCGCCGCGAGGCCCTTGTTCAGGCCGAAGAGCTTCGCGCAGACGAGCACGCTCGCGAGCGCCGACACGGCGAGAAACACCGCCATCGCGATTTCGCGCAGTGTCCGGCGGTTGATCGAGCTGAAAAACTGCGGCCCGGAGTCGTAACCGACCGCGTAGATGAACACGGCGAACATTACGGACTTGACGCCGTTATCGATCTGCACGCCCGCCTGGCTCACGATCACCGCCGCGATCAGCGAGCCGCCCACGCCGCCGAGCTGAAACTTGCCGAAGTTGATCTGGCCGATCAGATAGCCCGCCGCGAGCGACAGAAAGAGCGCCGATTCCGGCGCCTTCTGGAAGATGTCGTGGAGCCAGTCCATGCGCTCAGCCCAGTTTGCCAGCCAGCCCGACGATCACGGGGCCGAGCAGGGGCAACAGCACGTTGGAGATCGCATACGTGATCGTGTAGCCGATGACGGGCGTCGCGTTCCCCGTCGCGCTGACGAGCGCGCTGAGCGCGGGCGTGCTGCATTGCTGACCGGCGATCGCGCCGAGCAGCATCGGCGTATCGAGCCTGAGGAGCCATCGTCCGATGAAGAGCGACGCGAGCGCCGGCCCGAGCGTGATGACGATGCCCGCGACCGGCAGCGCGACGCCGTACTCGCGCACGAGCCTGAGCGCGTCCGCACCCGCCGACAGCCCGACCGCCGCGATGAACGTGCACAGGCCGAAGTCCTTCAGAATCTGCGCCGCCGCCGACGGCAGCGAGCCGATCAGCGGATAACGCGAGCGAATCCAGCCGAACAGCAGCCCCGCGAGCAGGCAGCCGCCGCCCGTGCCGAGCGTCAGGTCGATGCCGCCGACATGCGCCGACAGCCGCCCGATCCCGATGCCCAGCAGCACGCCGAGGCCGAGATACACGAAGTCGGTTTTCTGCGTCGCGCGAATGATGTAGCCGAGCCTCGCCGCGCCGCGCGCGACATCCTCCTTGTTGCCGACGAGCGTCAGCACGTCGCCGCGCTGCAGTTGCGTGCCGGAGAGCGCGGGAATCGTGCTGTCGAGGCGCGTCACGGCCGCGACGAAGACGCCGTGCGCATCGGCGGGCGCGGCGCGGGCGCGCACCTGCGCGAGCGTGAGGCCGTGCAGCGCGCGGCGCGTGAGCATCACGTCGGTGCGCTCGACGTAGACATCGGAGACGCCGCCGCCGAACACTTCCTCGCCGATCGCCGGAATCGCTTCGATGAGCGCCTCGCGCCGGCCGCCGACCACGACGATATCGCCCGTTTTCAGCACGACCGCGGGCTGCGGCTTGATGACCGAACGGTCGCGCTGCACGCGTTGCACGCTGATGTTGTCGTGGAAGCGCTTCTCCAGTTCGCCGATGGTCTGGCCGGCCGCCATCGTCACCTTGAGTTCGCGGCCGGCGAGCGGTGGCGCGGCGGGCGTCTGTCCCGCGCCGAGCGCGCCGTCGCCGCCGAGTTCGCGCCACACGCGTTCCCCTTCGTCGCGCAGCTTCACGCGCAGGATGAGCGGCGCAAACTGGCTCGTGAACAGCACGATCGCGACGAGGCCGAACAGGTAGCTCACGCTGTACGCGGTGACGATATTCGCCTGCAGCCGCGCGGTGTCGGCGGCGGGCAGGCCGAGCCGGTTGATCGCCTCGGATGCCGTGCCGATCACGGCGGATTCGGTCGCGCCGCCCGCGAGCAGGCCCGCGGCCGTGCCCGCATCGAGCTTCAGGATCACGACGGCGCAGAGCACGAGCGCGACCACGACGACGATCTCGACGATCGACAGCGCGCCGTACCGCCAGCCGCTCGCGATGTTCGCGAAGAACTGCGGACCGCCGGTGAAACCGAGCGCGAATATAAAAAGCGCAAATGCGATGTTCTTGAGATCGGGTGATATACGCGCGCCGCTTTGACCGAGAATCAACGCGACGATAAGCGTGCCACACACGCCGCCGAGTTGAATGGGACCGAGCTTAACGGAGCCAATGAAATAGCCGATCGCGAGACTGGCAAACAGGGCGATCTCAGGCTGAGTGGCAAGCAGGTTCCATAACATGGAGTAGCGTCTTCTTATTGGTTCGCGAAAATGACAGAACTGACATTTAAGGCCTTTAAATCCCGACTCGCCATTGAAAGCCTGACGCAAGAATATTTATCAAAAGAGTCCTTTCAATAAATAAAATCTTTCATTTACTCCGCCTGATATATCAATTCTCAAATCACGCCTGTTGCGATACAAAATTCGAGCTTTTAAGCGAGCACAACATATATCATAAGAAAATCAATATAACGCTTCGTTGATTCGCTGCAAACGCTTATACCGCAAGGCTCAGACCGGAATCGAAGCGGATTTTCGAATGACGCTCTGGCTCAAAACTTGTCATCCAATATTGATGCTTCGAATACTCATCAAAAAAAGTGCTTCGAGCGCCTAAACTTTGTGAATTAGATATTGCAATCTTTTGGCTCTGTCAATATTATCTGCGTCATAGGCTGGTCAATAACTGGACACACGCATGTCGCAATCGCGTCGGTCCGGACTTCAACGCGTCACTACCGAGGGCACTCACGATGAACCAGATCCATGCAATGCGCGTCTTTGTGCGCGTGGCAGATACGGAAAGTTTTCGCCGCGCCGCTCAGCAACTCGATGTCTCCAATGCGCTGGTCACCCGGGCAATCGCCATGCTCGAAGCGCATTTGAGAACGCGCCTCATCAACCGCACTACCCGCAATCTTTCCCTCACCGAAGCCGGCACGCGCTATCTCGAGGGCTGCCGTGCGCTGCTCGAAGAACTGGATCATCTGGAGTCGACCGTCACGCACACCGAGGGGGAGCCGAGCGGCACGCTGCGCGTCGTCGCGTCGAGCGCGCTCTCGCTGCTCACGCTGACGCCGCTCATCGACGGCTTTCGCAAAATCTATCCCAAGGTCAACGTGCGCCTGACACTTGCCGAGCGGCATGTGGATCTCGTCGAGGACGGCTATGACGTCGGCATCGTCACGGCTTTCATGGTGTCGAGCACGGCGCTCATCGAGCGGCCCGTCGGCACCAACGCGCTCGTGCCGGTCGCCACGCCCGCGTTCGTCGCCGAGCACGGCATGCCCGGTTCGCCCACGGATCTGCAAACGTTGCCGTCCGTCGGACTGCCCAACGAGATGCGCAGCCAGACCTGGCACTTCCGGCATCGTCATGGCGCCGCCGATCAGGTCACGCTCGCGCCCGTGTACACGGTCAACAACGGGCTGATGGTGCGTCTCGCCACGTTGAAGGGCATGGGCTTCTCGATTCTTCCGGAAGGCATCGTGCATGGGGATCTCGAAGACGGCACGCTCGTTCGTCTGCTCGACGGCTATTCGATCGACGACCCCGACATGAAAGTGTCGATCGTCTATCCGGGACGGCAGTACCTGCCGGCAAAGACGCGCTATTTCATCGATTATGCGCTCGACTATCTGAGCCGGGAATTCGCCGCCAACGGCGGCCGCCCCGACGAGATCATGCGCCCGCCCGTGGCGTCGCCCATGCCATCGCCCGTGCCGTCGCTCATGCCGATGCAAACCGTACGCGGCGGCGCCTCGGCGACCGCGAACTGAACACACGGCACAAGGTCCGGACGGTACAGACGCCGTCCGGACCTTGTGCCGTGGTACTAAACGTCGTCGCGCCCGGCTCACGCAGCGCTCAATTCTCCCCGTACTCCGCACTCGACGCATCCGGCGCCGCGCACATCTCGCGCAGCAGCGCGGCCTCACGCTCGTGCACTTCCACCGGCATGCACAACGCGCCGGCGTAAGCCAGATAGCGCGCGCGATGCTGCCCGTTGCGAAACGCCACCACCCCTTCCCGATGCACGCCGAGCAGCCCGAGCAAGCCCGGCGAGCGGCGCACGCTGATCGTCACGTAAGGCATTTCCGGCACGCGCGGATTGTCCGGGTCGAGAAACTCGCGGATGCCGCGCACCTTGCCCGCGTGCCAGTCATCGACGGACTTGAGCACGTAATCGGTGTCGTCGCGATTGGCGCACGCGAGGAGCTTGCCGACGTCGACGAGCACGACCTGATGGCGCGAGCCACAGTCGTTGAAAACCCGCTTCAGGCGCACGAAGTCGAAATGCGGATGGCTCTGGAGCCTGACGATCCAGACCGCTTCTGCGGCGGTCGGCGCAACCATCGTGTCCATGTTCGGCATATGAAGAAGACCGCGGCGCGCGCGCCCCGTGCGCGCGTGTTTCGCTTACAAGCTGATTAACGGCACGGGCGAAAGTAACTGAACAGGCGCCCGGGCCAACTAAACTTTTACACCCTAGACGCGATTCATGAAAGCGCCGTGACGGGCACGTGGCGTGCTTTGTTGCCAGAATCGAACACATCCGCGCAGCCTGACGGCACGCGTGTCACGCGTCTGTCATACCTGCATCGTCGCCCATTGCTCAACGCCCAAGTGGACACTTCTTCCGATCTCATCGTCGCGCGGCCAGAAGGGCTTTTCTGTGTGCCGGGCAACTTCCATATCGACCCTTGGCGGCCAGTCGAACGCGCCGTCATCACGCACGCGCACGCGGATCACGCGCGCTTCGGTCATGCGCACTATCTGGCCGCGCAACCGGGCGTCGGCGTGTTGTTGTCGAGGCTGCTGGGCATCGATGTGCAGGGGCTCGCCTACGGCGAAGCGATCGTCGTGAACGGCGTGCGTGTGTCGCTGCATCCGGCCGGGCACGTGCTCGGCTCGGCGCAGGTGCGCGTCGAATACAAGGGGCGCGTGTGGGTAGCCTCCGGCGATTACAAGGTCGAGCCCGATCCGACCTGCGCGCCGTTCGAGCCCGTGCGCTGCGATACCTTCATCACCGAATCGACGTTCGGCCTGCCGATCTACCGATGGGACAGCGCGCGCGAGGTCTTCGACGGCATCGATTCATGGTGGCGGCACAACGCGGCGCAAGGGCGCGCGTCGGTGCTGTTCTGCTACTCGTTCGGCAAGGCGCAGCGCGTGCTCGCAAGCGTCGATGCGGCCATCGGTCCGATCTTCTGTCACGGCGCGGTCGAGCCGCTCAATCGCGCCTACGCGCAAGCGGGCGTCGCGTTGCCGGCCACGCGCCTCGTGAGCGAGATCGCCGCGAAGGACAAGGCCGCCTTCAAGGGCGCGCTGATCGTCGCGCCGCCGTCCGCGCAGGGCAGCACCTGGATGCGCCGCTTCGGTGATTACAGCGATGCCTTCGCGTCCGGCTGGATGCGCCTGCGCGGCACGCGGCGGCGCAAGGGCGTCGATCGCGGCTTCGTGCTCTCGGATCACGCCGACTGGCCGGGCCTGCAATACGCGATCGGCGCGACGCAGGCAGAACGCGTGATCGTCACGCACGGTCAGATTGAGCCGATGGTGCGCTGGCTGCGTGAACAAGGTCTCGACGCGGGCGCCTTCAAGACCGAATACGGCGACGACGCCATCGAAGCCGACACGGTTGAGGCCTCATGAAGCGCTTCGCGACGCTCTACGCCGCGCTCGACGCGACGACATCGACGAACGAAAAGCTCGAAGCGCTGATCGCCTATTTCTCCGGCGCCGCGCCTGAGGACGCGGCGTGGGCGTCGTACTTTCTCGCGGGCGGCAAGCCGCGCCAGTCGGTGCCGACGCGCCTCCTCACGGAATTCGCGCGTGAGCGCGCGGGCTTGCCGGCGTGGCTTTTCGAGGAGTCCTATCAGGCGGTCGGCGATCTCGCCGAAACCATCGCGCATGTGCTGCCGCCTGCGTCCGGCGAATCGTCGCTCGGGCTCGCGCAGTGGATCGAGGAACGCGTGCTGACCTTGCGCGGCGCGAATCCGTCCGAGTTGCGCGACAGGCTCCTGAGCTACTGGGACGAACTGAACTGGAGCGAGCGCTTTCTGCTGACGAAGCTGATCGGCGGCGGCTTTCGCGTGGGCGTCGCGCGGCAGCTCGTCGTGCGCGCGCTGGCCGCCGTCGCGGGCGTCGATCATAAACGCATCGCGCAACGCATGGTCGGCTGGACCGATTCGCGGCAGGCGCCGAGCGCGGCGCGCTATCTGCGGCTCATCGCGCCGGCGGCGCAAGGCGACGATGTCGACACGCCGCACGAAAGCGATATCGGCCTGCCCTATCCGTTCTTCCTCGCGCATCCGCTGCAGGCGGATCCGGCGACGCTCGGCTCGCCCGGCGACTGGATCGTCGAATGGAAGTGGGACGGTATCCGCGCGCAGCTCGTGAAGCGCGCGGGCCGCGTGTGGATCTGGTCGCGCGGCGAGGATCTCGTGACCGAGCGCTTTCCCGAACTCGCATCGCTCGGCGCCGCGTTGCCGGACGGCACCGTGATCGACGGCGAAATTCTCGCGTGGGAACCGGGCGCGAGCGCGCCGCTGCCATTTGCGCGCCTGCAGCCGCGCATCACACGCAAGTCGCTCACCAAAAAGGTGCTCGCCGATTCCCCCGCCGCGCTGCTCGCCTACGATCTGCTCGAAGCCGAAGGCCGCGATCTGCGCACCGAGCCGCTCGATGCACGCCGCGCGAAGCTCGACGCGCTCGCCTCCGAACTTGCGGTGGACCTGCTGCGCGTATCGCCGGCGGTGACGGCAGCGGACTGGCCGGCGCTCGCCGCGTTGCGCGACGAAAGCCGCGCGCGCGGCGTCGAAGGATTGATGCTGAAGGAGCGCGCGTCGATGTACGGCGTCGGGCGCACGAAGGCATCGGGCACGTGGTGGAAGTGGAAGATCGATCCGTATTCGATCGACGCCGTGCTGCTCTACGCGCAGCGCGGCCACGGACGGCGCGCGAGCCTCTACACAGATTTCACCTTCGCCGTGTGGGACGAAGCCGATGGCACGCGCACGCTCGTGCCGTTCGCGAAAGCCTATTCCGGCCTGACCGACGAAGAAATGCGCCAGGTCGATGCCATCGTGCGCAAGACGACCATCGAGAAGTTCGGGCCGGTGCGCAGCGTCACGCCGACGCTCGTCTTCGAGATCGGCTTCGAAGGCATACAGGCGAGCCCGCGCCACAAGTCGGGCATCGCGGTGCGCTTTCCGCGCATGCTGCGCTGGCGCACCGACAAGAAGATCGAAGACGCCGATACGCTCGACATGCTCAAGGGCTTTCTGAACGAGGCGACGGCATGAGCGCCCCGCGTCCACGCCGCGTGCCGCGCACGCGTGCGGCGCAGGCAAAACTCGACGCGGCGGTCGATTTCAGGCCCGCACCTTTCGCCTACGACGAGACGCAAGCCGCCACCCCGATCGATGAGCGCATCGCGCGCTGGTTCGACGAACGCGGCTGGCAGCCGTTCGCGTTTCAGCGCGAGGCGTGGCGTGAGATCGAACGCGGCGCGAGCGGCCTGCTGCACGCGACGACCGGCGCGGGCAAAACCTGGGCCGTGTGGCTCGGCGCGCTCGCCGCATATGCCCACGCGCCGCCGAAACCGAACGCGCTGCCCGCGCTGCTGACGGTCCTCTGGATCACGCCGATGCGCGCGCTCGCCGCCGACAGCGCCCGCGCGCTGCAAAGCGCGGTGAGTGCGCTGTCGGTGCCGTGGACGGTCGGACTGCGCACCGGCGACACTTCATCGACCGAACGCGCGCGGCAGAACCGACGCATGCCGTCCGCGCTCGTCACGACGCCCGAAAGCCTCACGCTCATGCTCACGCGCGCCAACGCGCAGGAGGAACTGAAGCACCTGCGCATGATCGTCGTCGATGAATGGCACGAGCTGCTCGGCAACAAGCGCGGCACGCAGACGCAACTCGCGATCGCGCGGCTCGCGCGCTGGCGGCCCGATCTGCAGATCTGGGGCCTCTCTGCGACGCTCGGCAATCTCGCCCTCGCGCACGATGCGCTGCTGCATCCCGTGAAGACGCCGCGCGTGGTCGTGCGCGGCGCGCAGCCGAAGACGCTCGTCGTCGACACGCTGATTCCCGAGACCATCGAGCGCTTTCCGTGGGGCGGCCATCTCGGCGTACGGCAGGTCGGCCCCGTCGCCGATGAGATCGATCGTGCGCAAAGCTCGCTCGTGTTCACCAACACGCGCTCGCAATCGGAGATCTGGTATCGCGCGCTGCTCGAACTGCGGCCGGAATGGGCGGGCCTGCTCGCGCTGCATCACGGTTCGCTCGACAAGGAAGTGCGCGACTGGGTCGAGCAGGGACTCAAGAACGGGCAACTCAAGGCGGTCGTGTGCACGTCGAGTCTCGATCTGGGCGTCGATTTCCTGCCGGTCGATCGCGTGTTCCAGATCGGCTCGCCGAAGGGCGTCGCGCGGCTCATGCAGCGCGCGGGGCGTTCGGGCCACGCGCCGGGCCGCGTGTCGCGCGTGACGATCGTGCCGACGCACGCGCTCGAACTCGTCGAAGCGGCGGCGGCGCGCTGGGCGATTCAGGAACATCGCATCGAAGGACGCGACATGCCGCTCAAGCCGCTCGACGTGCTCGTGCAGCATCTCGTGACGGTGGCGATCGGCGGCGGCTTCACATCGGCGGAAATGCTCGATGAAGTCCGCAGCGCGTATGCCTACCGTGATCTTACGCAGCCGGAGTTCGACTGGGCGCTCGCGTTCGTCGAGCGCGGCGGCACGGCGCTCGGGGCGTATCCGGACTTTCATCGTGTCGTGAAGGGCGATGACGGCGTGTATCGCGTGCCGCGCGAGGATCTCGTGCGCAGGCATCGCAACAATGTCGGAACGATCGTCGCAAACGCAACCATCAACGTGGCCTATATGACGGGCGGGCGCATCGGCGCGATGGAGGAATCGTTCATCTCGCGTCTGAAGCCCGGCGATGTCTTCACCTTCGGCGGACGCGCGCTCGAACTCGTGCGCGTGCGCGACATGACCGCCTATGTGAAGCGCGCGACCTCATCGCGTGGCGCGATGCCGCAATGGGCGGGCAGCAAGATGCCGCTGTCTTCGGAACTCGCGGACGCCGCGCTCGTGATGCTCGCGCGCGCCAGCGACGGCATCTACGACGAGCCCGAGATGCGCGCCGTCAAGCCGCTGCTCGACTTGCAGGCGAAGTGGTCCGCGCTGCCCGGACCGGGCGTGCTCGTCGTCGAACTGGTGCGCTCGCGCGAGGGTCATCACTTCTTCTGCTATCCGTTCGCGGGCCGCATGGCGCATATCGGTCTGGGATCGCTGTTCGGCTGGCGGGCTTCGCGCGACCAGCCGGGCACGTTCTCCATTTCGATGAACGACTACGGCTTCGAGCTGCTGTCGGCACAGCCGTTCGATTGGGAGACGCTCATCGCGCAGGGGCTCTTTTCGCCGGACAATCTGGCGCACGACATTCTCGCGAGCCTCAACGCATCCGAGCTTTCGGCGCGGCGTTTTCGCGAGATCGCCCGCGTGTCGGGGCTGATCTATCAGGGTCATCCGGGGCAACAGAAAAGCGCGCGCCAGTTGCAGGCGTCGAGCGGACTGTTTTACGAAGTCTTCCGCAAGCACGACAGCGGCAATCTGCTGCTCGCGCAGGCGGATCAGGAAGTGATGCTGCAGGAACTGGAACTGGGCCGCATCCGCGCGGCGCTGGAGCGCATGAGCGAAAGCCGCCTCGCGCTGAAGGCACCGAAGAAGCCCACGCCCTTCGCGTTTCCGCTGATCGTCGCGCGCTTGCGCGAAAAGGTGAGCACGGAGAAGCTGTCGGATCGCGTCGAGCGCATGCTCGCGGATCTGGAGAAGGCGGCGAAAGCATAAATGGAAGCACTGACCATCGACGTGAACGGCCACGCGCTCGTGCTATCGGCGGCGCGCGCGGCGTTCGATCCGCAGGCCAAGAGCCTCTTCATCGCCGATGCGCATTTCGGCAAGGACGCCGTCTTTCGCGCGCGCGGCATTCCGGTGCCCGTCGGCACGACCGGCGAGAGCCTGGCGCGGCTCGATGCGCTCGTCGCGGCGCATCGGCCGGAATCGATCGTTTTCCTCGGCGACTTGCTGCATGCACGCGAATCGCACGCCGAAGAAACGCTCGACGCGCTCGCCGCGTGGCGCGCGAAGCATCGCGAACTCCGGCTCGTGCTCGTCGAAGGCAATCACGACAGGCACGCGGGCGCGCTGCCCGCCCTGTTCGGCGTCGATGTCGTGAAGGAACCGCACGTGCTCGGGCCGTGGGCGCTTTGTCATCACCCGCAGACGGCCGATGGCGCCTACGCGCTCGCCGGACACGAGCATCCGGTCTACCGGCTCGCGACGCGCTACGACAGCGCGCGCCTGCCGTGCTTTCGCTTCGGCGCGCGCGCGGGCGTGCTGCCTGCGTTCGGCGCGTTCACGGGCGGCTTCGAGGTCAACGGCAACGTGCGCGGCGAAGCGCTCTACGTGATCGCCGACGAACGCGTGTTCCCGCTCAGTGATAGATCGTCGTCGACGATTGCAGCTTCGTGAGCTTGCCGCGCTGGAAGCCGTACCAGCCGAGATTCGACTGCATCACCACTTCCTCGCCCTGCCAGAACACGCGCCTGACGGTCATGCGCTGATTCACCCGCTGCACGAGCGGAGGATTGCGGCGGAAATCGTAGAGCAACGGGCCGGTGTCGGATTGCACGAGCATGCGCGTGACGGTGTCGCTCGCGCCGGACGTTTCATCGAAATGCGCGATGCGCTTCGCGTCGAAGCGATCGAACACCTGCGTGCCGATGAGCGCGGCCATGCCGGATTCGTCGCGCAGGAAATGCAGCGCGCCCGCCTGCGTGGCGATGGGACCGGCGGCGTCGCTCTGGGCGTGCGCGAGCGCGCCGACGAGCATCGTGGATACGACGGCGAAGCGGATACAGATTTTTGTCAGTGACATTTTCGTTCGATAGTTGCAGCGTTTTTCCAACACTCTCCGGCGCCGATGACGCGCAAGGAAAGCGCGGCCGCGAGCGTGTTACCGGAAACATCTGACGCATGACTGCGGCGCGCTGGCAAGACTCATGCGCCCTCGCCGCGTCCGGAAGAATATCCGTTCGGGCGCGCCAGCGCGCACGCTGGTCAGTATCAGGGTTTATACCAGCATCGAAAATTACCTTTCGGTACAATTCGAGCCTTCAACTCCGCCTCGGCGCCTGCATCGCTCAATCCGACGATGCGCCCAGACGTGACACCTCGTCGCCTCTACCATGCCTCTGCCTCTTTTCGCTCTCGCCATTGCCGCGTTCGGCATCGGCACGACCGAATTCGTCATCATGGGCCTGTTGCCCAACGTCGCGCGCGATCTCGGCGTCACGATCCCGGCAGCGGGCATGCTCGTGTCCGGCTACGCGCTCGGCGTCACGGTGGGCGCGCCGATTCTGGCGGTGGTCACGGCGAAGATGCCGCGCAAAAAGGCGCTGATGAGCCTGATCGGCGTGTTCATCGTCGGCAATATGCTGTGCGCGCTCGCGCCGAACTACTGGGTGCTGATGGGCGCGCGCATCGTCACCGCGTTCTGCCACGGCGCGTTCTTCGGCATCGGCTCGGTGGTCGCCGCCGATCTCGTCGCGCCGAACCGCCGCGCGCAGGCCATCGCGCTGATGTTCACCGGACTCACGCTCGCCAACGTGCTCGGCGTGCCGCTCGGCACCGCGCTCGGCCAGGCGGCCGGCTGGCGCTCGACGTTCTGGGTGGTCACGCTGATCGGCATCGCAGCGGCGGGCGCGCTCGCCGTGTGCCTGCCGAAGCATATCGAGATGCGCGACACCAGCATCCTGCGCGAATTCGACGTGCTCAAGAATCCGCAGGTGCTGATGGTGCTCGGCATCAGCGTGCTCGCATCGGCCAGTCTGTTCTCGGTGTTCACGTATATCACGCCGATCCTCGAAGACGTAACGGGCTTTTCGCCGCACGCGGTCACCTACGTGCTGCTGCTCTTCGGCCTCGGCCTCACGGTCGGCAGCACGCTCGGCGGCAAGCTCGCCGACTGGAAGCTGCTGCGCTCGCTGCTGACATTCCTACTGTCGATCGTCGTGATCCTGACGATCTTCGCCGGCACGATGCACGAGCCCGTTTCGGCGATGATCACGATCTTCTTCTGGGGCGTGCTCGCATTCGCGATCGTGCCGCCGCTGCAGATGCTGATCGTGAATCGCGCGAGCGACGCGCCCAATCTCGCGTCGACATTGAATCAGGGCGCGTTCAACCTCGGCAACGCGACGGGCGCGTGGCTCGGCGGCTGCGTGATCAGCGCGGGCGCGCCGCTCACGTCGCTACCGTGGGTCGGCATTCTGATGGCGGTGAGCGCGTTCGGTCTCACGCTGGTGTCGGCGACGCTCGACAAGCGCGCGCGCCGTCTTTCGATCGGACAAGTCGCCTGATTTCCGGCGGCCGGCAAGCCGGATGAAGGCTATCCTCTCGCGAGACTTTCTCGCGCTGATCCTGAGCGTCGCGGTCGTCGGCCTGGGCCTCGGCGCGACGCTGCCGTTGACCGCGCTCGCGCTCACGCAGGCGGGCTACGGCACCGGCATCGTTGGACTGATGACGGCGATGCAGGCGGGCGGCGGCCTGGCGGTGGCGCCGTTCGCGAGCCGGGTCGCGGCGCGTGGCGGCGCGCGCGAGACGATCGTCGGCACGGTGATCGTCGCGGCGCTCTCGACCATCGCGATGCAGTTCACCGTGGATCTGTGGCTGTGGGCCGTGCTGCGCTTTCTCTGCGGCGCGGCGCTGATGCTGCTTTTCACGATCGGCGAAGCGTGGGTCACGCAGCTCGCCGACGATACGACGCGCGGCCGCGTCGTCGCGATCTACGCCACCAACTTCACGCTCTTTCAGATGATGGGCCCACTGCTCGTCAGCGCGATCGGCGGCTTGCCGTCGATGCGCTTCGCCATTTGCGGCGCGATCTTTCTGCTGGCCTTGCCCGCGCTCGCGTCGATACGCGGCACGCCGCACGCGCTCGCGTCCGAAGAAGGTGAACATGGCGACTGGCGGCACGTGCTGCCGCGCATGCCGGCGCTCGTGATCGGCACGGGCTTTTTCGCGCTCTTCGATACGCTCGCACTCTCGCTGATGCCGCTCTTCGCGATGTCGCACGGTATCGGCGAGGAAACCGGCGTGCTGTTCGCCTCCGCCATCCTGCTCGGCGACACGACGATGCAGTTTCCCATCGGCTGGCTCGCTGATCGCATCGGGCGCGCCAGGGTGCATGCGGGCGCGGGCGTCGTTGTGGTTCTGCTGTTGCCGTTGCTGCCGTGGGCGGTGGCGCACCCGTGGATCTGCTGGCCGCTGCTTTTTGTGACCGGGGCGGCGGCGGGAAGCGTCTATACACTGTCGATCGTCGCGTGCGGCGAGCGCTTTCGCGGGCCGACGCTCGTGTCGGCGACGGCGATCATCGGGGCATCGTGGAGTGGGGCGAGTTTTGGTGGGCCGATCGTTGCGGGAGCGTTGATGCAGCGCGTTGGCGCGGATGCGTTGATTGGCGTGTTGACCGCGGCGGCGGGGGCGTTTCTCGTGGCCGTTTGGTGGGAGCGGCGCGCGTCTCTCGCGCTGGGGCGTGATTAGGCTTTTTTGTTCTGATATGCGAAATGTCGCTTGGTCCCGTTTTCTTTTTGGTTTATTAGCACTGCCCCTGTGCGGGGCGGCAGTCACTTTCTTTGCTGCTGTGTATAGACCGGAGACATGGGTAACACGTGTTCCAGGACATGGGTAACACTTCGGACGAATGGTTCGTCCGGAGTCGATCATGTCTTGGGACAGCAAAAACATCATGGAACTGCGGCTTGAATTCGTGACGTTTGCGACACAGGAGGGGGCCAATCGGCGCGCCTTGTGTCGTCAGTATGGCGTCAGTGCGAAGACCGGTTACAAGTGGATCAAGCGCTTCGAGCAGGGCGATACCGCGTTGGCCGATCAGTCCCGACGTCCGGTTCATAGCCCAACGCGTACTGCGGATGAGCCTTGAAGTA
>LRBF01000038.1 GCA_001580565.1 Caballeronia megalochromosomata
TTGCAAAGATACGAGCTCGAGGCTCAGTCAACTGTCCGGGTTCGGAGCGGTAAGTGGAAGCGGCGCCACCAGCTTTCTTTCGGGCTGCGAGCCCATGTAACACAAACGGGCTACCGCTTCCAGCGAACGGGAAGGATCAGTTCCCGAGCGCTAGACTCAATATACAAGTAACCAAAGAAACAGCTTGTCCCAGCCTAAGCACTTCACACCGGCCGCGGCACAGGCGATTGACCTAATGGCCCGGCAGTAGCGAGTGCCCTCACAAGCAGAACCGGGCTTGGATCGCGCACGGTCTGCCGCCTCGCGCCGCAATGACAAACTGGTTCAGCACGAAACAGTTCCGGCCCGCTTCGCGGCCGATGGGTCAATCGGGTCTGCGTGTGCTCCTTGTTCGTCGCTTTCCCTCGCATACCCAACGGCAGCGCGTAGCGCTGTGCCGAAGCTATTTCGTGCTGAACCAGCGCGCTAAAGGTTATGGCTCGCCAGATCGTGCGCGGTCCAAGCCCGATAAGACCTACGAGGGCACTCGCTATTGCCGGGCCATTAGGTCAATCGCCTGTGCCGCGGCCGGCGTGAGGCACTTTGGATGGGAAAGCTGCTTTCTTTGCCTACTTTCTTTGCAGCAGCAAAGAAAGTAGGTGCCGCCCCGCACAGGGGCGACGCTAATAGACCACCGCGGAAACGGGATCCAGCGAAAACCCCCGAGCGTGTCAAGAAATCTCGCCAAGCAACTAGAACGAATGCCGCATGCCGATCCGCACATCCGACTGCGTATTCGACGACGACGGCGTAAAGCTATAGCCGATCACCGCATCGATGGGACCGGACGCGCGAAGATAATCACCGGAGACATACACGTCAGTGCGCTTCGAGAGCAGATAGTGCAACCCGAGCGAGCCCTGATTCCAGTGATTACCTTCGAAGCGCGTGTGCTGATAGCCGCCATAGAGACTCAGGTCGGGCATGAAGCTATATGACGCGCCGCCTTCATACACCTGCATGTGCGAAGTCTGGCCGAGCCCCTTGATGGTCGTGTACGTGAAGTTACCGGATAACATCAAGTTGCCGATGGTCCACGCCGCGCCCACGGCGAACGCGCCCTGCTTGTCGACGGGAAACGGGTTGGCGCTGTAGAGATCGGTGACGGCGCCCGTAGTCGGATCGACGGATACGGTCGGCTGACCGAGGAAGGTGCGGGCGCCGATCATCGCGTAAGGATCGAACGCATAGATGCCGTTGGGGTTGTTCAGTTGCGTATACGCCGCGCCGACGTTGAAGGTGTTCGCCGCATAGTGCGCGCCCACGCTCCACGCGCTGTTGCGATGGAAATCGCCCGCCTGGTTGCCGAACGAATACATGCCGCCGAACGTGAAGCCGCCGAAATTGTTCGACAGGAACTTGATCGAGTTCGGCAGGCGGTCGCCGTTCATGCGGTCGAAGTCGCCCTGGTGAATCGCGTAGCCGCTCGCCCACGCCGAGATGTTGTAGAGATAGACGAACTCCTCGGTCATGTCGAGCTGATTGCCGAGCGAGACCGTGCCCCACTGGTTCTTCAGGCCCACGTAGGCCTGCCTGCCGAACTCCGCGCCGCCGAATGCGTACTGGCCATTGCCGAGGTGAAAGCCCGACTCCAGCACGAAGACCGCCTGCAATCCGCCGCCCAGATCCTCCGTGCCGCGAAAGCCGATGCGGTTGCCGTAGGAGATGCCGTCGTCGAACTTCACCACGTGCGAGCCGCCGGTGTTGCTGACCCAGGTGACGCCCGCATCGAGGATGCCGTAGAGCGTCACGCTGCTTTGTGCATGCGCCGCCGTCGGCATATTCGCCGCGCCCGCTGCGAACGCGAGGCCTGCGATCTTCGCGGCATGTCCTTTTCTCATGTGCTGGTCCTTTGCTCGTCTTGATCGATGTTGCGTTGGAAAAAGCGATGCCCTGCCTCGCGCGCACGGCGTGAAGACAAAGGTTGCCGGGAACTGCAGAAGACTGATTGATCCGCTATCGGACGCGAGGAAGCGTTGCGTCGATGTTGTAAAAATAAGGGTCCATATATGTCGCGGCTCGACCCGGTGCGACGCAAATCTGTCCAGTTGCGACTACTGCAACAGGGTCTTTGGCGTCAATCGCAGCACCGCGATTTCAGACATGCCCGATAGGCGGGGCGGGTCACGGCTCCCCATACTTCCGAATCTGTAAAAAACCCGCACTGCTGCACGATCCGACTTCGATCCGAACGATATGACTACCCGCTGCCTGAGCATCCTCCAAGCCGACGCACCCGAAGTTCTCGCCAATCACAAGCATTACGCCGCCCGCCTGGGCTACGAGCACGCCACCATCTCCACGTCGGGCATGCCAGGCGAATCACAGCGCCTGCTGCTCAAGTACGAAGCCATCCTGCATCACTTGCGCCAGATGCCCGAGATGGCGCTGCTCGTCTGCATGAGCGAAGACTGCCTCGTACTCAACATGCATGCCGTCGAGCCGATCGCCGAAGGCCGGCAACACACGCTCATGGCCGTGTCCGGCAGAAGCGAGCCGCATCAGACCGCCGTGCAGATCTGGCGCAACACGGTCGACATCCGCAATCTCATCGTTCACTACATCGGGCAATGCAAGCTCGGCGGCGCGCCGCAAAATGAAGCCGGGCTGCTCGCGTCACTCGACTACATCGAGTCGCACGGCGAACGCGGCGGCATCATGTGCACGATGCACTGCGGTCCGCGCTTCGAACCACGCTGGGCGCAACATCCGAACCTCTGGACCATCGTGATCGGCGAGGAAGCGGTCTACGGCGGCATCCCGTCGAGCTTTCGCAACGCGCTTGCCGAACACATCAACGACAGCCAGCAAAAGGGCGTGCCGCTCCTTCAGTTCGACGCGCAGGCCGCGGTTGCGAACGAGGAATACAGCGTCTACAACCCCGGAAAGCCCATCGCGCTCGTCACCTACTACACGCCCAATGTCCGCGGATACGGCGCGATCGCCGAACGGAACATGCGCCGCTATTGCGAGCGCCACGGCTATACGCTCTACGTCTATCGCCAGACGCCCGCCGAAGTCGGGCCGGGCACGTCGGGCACCTGGCTCAAGCCGTGGTTTCTGCGCAAGTATCTGCCGCATCACGAATGGGTGATCTGGGTCGATGCCGACATCCTCTTCTTCGACCAGCGCAAACCGCTCGACCCGCTGCTCGACGGACGCGATATCTTCGTTGCACACGACATCGGTCCGTGGGTCATCAACGCGGGCGTGCTCGGTTTCCGCCAGAAACCCGCGGTCATGGCGTTCGTCGAGGAAATCCACGAGCACGTGAGCGCGGCGCCCGACAAGTCGAGCACGTACGCGAACGGCGGCGACCAGACCATCATCGCGAACCTGCTGAGCGACCGGCTCGGCTGGAAGCTCGAGCACGGTCTCGACTGCATGACCATCAACACGCCGTGGTACTTCCAGCAGCCGGACAGCCTGATGGTGCATTTCGTCGCGATCCAGTCGCCCATGCGCGCCGTGCTGATGGCGGCGCAGGAGCGCGCGAGCATGCAGCTCGGCTGATTCCGCTCTCCTCGTCCCTTCTCCTCACTTCACGCCGAGCGCGGTCTGAACGGCCTCCAGGCCGTTCCCGCCGCTCGCCGTGTTCACACCGTCGAGCCACGACTTCAGCAGTTCCGGATGACGCTTCAGCGCATCCGTCGCGGCTGCATCGACATTCGTCTTCTTCTCCAGCACGTCCGTAATCACGCCGTTTTCCAGATCGACGTTGAACGCCATCTGCCTGAAGAGCCGGCCCACGTTAGGGCATTGCTGCTCGTAGCCGCTGCGCGTCACGGTATTGACCGTCGCGCCGCCGTAGTTCGGGCCGAAGTATTTGTCGCCGCCGTCGAGATAGGCGAGCTTGAACTTCGTGTTCATGAGATGCGGCTCCCAGGCGAGAAACACGATCCACTTCTTGTCGCGCACCGCGCGCTCCACTTGCGTAAGCATCGCGGTCTCGCTCGATTCGACCAGCTTCCAGTCGCCGAGGCCGTAGGCCTTGTCATCGACCATGCGCTTGATGTTCTGATTCGCGGGCGCGCCCGGCTCGATGCCGTAGATGCGGTTATCGAACTTGTCGGCGTTCTTCGCGAGGTCCGCGAACGAATGCACGCCGGCCGCCGCCACATAGTCCGGCACGGCGAGCGTGAACTTCGCGTTGGAGAGATTCGGGCGCACCACGTCGATCGATTTCTCCTCGAAGAACGGCTTCACGAGCGGCGCCTGCGCGGGCATCCAGTTGCCGAGGAAGACGTCGATCTGCCCTTTCTTCATGCCCTGATACGTGATCGGCACCGACAGGTTCGCGATGTTCTGCCGGTAGCCGAGCGCCTTGAGCACGACGCCGCTCATCGCGTTGGTCGCGTCGATGTCGGTCCAGCCGGGCCCCGCCATGCGCACCTGCGTGCAGGACTGCGGCTCGGCGGCAAACGCATGAGAAGCCACGCAAGCCAGCGCGGCGGCGAAGAGCGCATGGATGAAGCCCTTTTTCATGGTGCGTTCCTGTCGGATGTGGGGATGATGATGGTGGGAAGCGCGTGCTCAGCGCGCGACGGAGGGAAAGCGCGCCATCGCTTCGAGATCGTCCAGGTCGATGTGATTGCGCATGTAGCGCTGGCTCGCATCCACGTGCGGCTGCCAGTCCCATGACTGAATCGTGCCGCGCGTCGTTGCCGCGAAATGGAAATGGCGCCGTTGCTGGCTCTTCAGTACGTCCCGATGCAACGCGTCAAGGTTCCAGCGGCCCGCAATTTCCGCGCGAAATTGCGCCACTTGCGCGGCGTGACGTTCATCGCCCGCGAGATTTTCGCGCTCGAACGGGTCCGCCTTCACATCGAAAAGCTGATCGGGATCGGCGCTCGTGTGAATGAACTTGAAGCGTCCGCGCCGGATCATCACGATGGGCGCGATCGCGCCTTCCGCGAGATATTCGCCGATCGCCTCGTCATGGCCGCCGGTCTCGCGCAGATGCGGCACGAGGCTCTGACCGTCGATGCTGTCGGGCCATGTCTGCGGCGCTTCCGCGCGCGCGAACTCGACGAGCGTCGGCAACAGGTCGAGATGCGAGACCGAGTCCGCCACGCGATGCGCGCGGAACTGCTTCGGCGCATGCACGATCAGCGGCACGCGACAGCCGCCTTCGAAGAACGTCATCTTGTACCAGAGGCCGCGCTCGCCGAGCATCTCGCCGTGATCGGAAGTGACGACGATGATCGTATCGTCGGCGAGACCGGCCTGCTCCAGCGCTTCGAGGATCGACGCGAACTGATCGTCGACGTAGGACACCGCGCCGTAGTAAGCGCGGCGCGCGTTGCGAATCTGCCGGTCAGTGGGCGGCGTGCGGTCCGCTTCGTACACGTGACGCAGACGCTTCGAATGCGGATCGCAGGAGTCGAGCGAATCGCGGTACGAAGGCATGTCGATATCCTCATCGCGATACATGTCCCAGTACTTGCGCGGGATCGCGTACGGATCGTGCGGATGCGTGAGCGACGCGACCATCATGAAAGGCCGCGCGTCCTTGCCCGCATTGCGCTCGCGTGCGATATCGAAGAGCTTCCGGCGCGTGGTGAAGGTCACTTCATCGTCGAAGTCGAGCTGATTGGTGCGCACGCACGGCCCCGCGTCGATCACCGAGCTCATGTTGTGATACCACGTCGGGCGCGCGTCGAAGTTCTGCCAGTCGGGCGTCCAGCCGAAATCGGCGGGATAGATATCGGTCGTGAGACGTTCCTCGAAACCGTGCAACTGATCCGCGCCGCAGAAATGCATCTTGCCCGAGAGAATCGTGCGATAGCCTTCGGCGCGCAGATAGTGCGCGAAGGTCAATGTTTCGGAGGGAAATTCGGCGGCGTTGTCGTATGCGCCGATGTTCGACGGCAGCTTGCCCGCGAGCAGCGAGAAGCGCGACGGCGCGCACAGCGGGCTCGCGCAATACGCGGATTCGAACACGACGCCTTCTTTTGCGAGCGCGTCGATGCGCGGCGTCTTCGCCACGCGGTTGCCGTACGCGGAGAGCGCGAAGGGCGTGAGCTGATCGGCCATCAGCACCAGGATATTTTGTTTCGTCTCAAGCATGAATGCGCGCCTCGAATAGAATCTTTGATTGAGCGTTAAGCCTCACTATTGCCGTTCAGATCGCGGCTGTGAAGACGGCAAAACGTTATGCGTTCATAAGGGGGAGTTATGCCGCGGCCGGATCGCCTGCCACCGATGCAGGCGTTATCGATGTTCGAATCCGCCGCGCGTCTCGCGAGCTTCACGGCCGCGGCGCGCGAACTCGGCTCGACGCAGCCGGCCGTGAGCCAGCGCGTCGTGCAGCTGGAGGAATCGCTCGGCGCGCCGCTCTTCGAGCGCGGGCATCGCGGCGTCACGCTGACGGAAGACGGCGTGCGTCTTTTCGAGGCCGTGCGTCAGGGCCTCGACATCATTCGCGCGGCGACCTCAGATATCCGCTCACGTCACGCGCAGCGCACGCTCACGCTTTCGACGGACTTCGGCTTCGCCACCTACTGGCTGATGCCGCGCCTGCCGCAGTTCAAGGCGCTGATGCCCGACGTCGATGTGAAGATCATCACGTCGCAGAGTTTGCCGAGCGCGTCGGGCGATCATGCGGATGTCGTCATCGTATTCGGCGATATACAGGCCGAATGGGGTGCGAAGAGCGCCGTCAAGCTCTTCGCAGAGCGTGTGATGCCGGTGTGCAGCCCGGCGCTGGTCGCGGGCAGAAGCGCGCCTGTCTCGCCCGTCGATCTCCTCAAACTGCCGTTGCTGCATCTCGAACCGACCTTTCCCGAGCGCTGGCTTTCATGGAGCGCCTGGTTCGAAGCACACGGCCTGGCCGCGCCGCCGACGCAAGGCGGCTTCACGTTCAACAGCTACGCGCTCGTCGCGCACGCGGCGGTGATGGGCCAGGGCGTCGCGCTCGGCTGGGTGCCGCTCATCGACGAACTCATCGCGACGGGCCAGCTCGTCGCACTCTGCGATGAACCGCTCGTCACCGATCGCGGCTACGTGCTCGTCACGCCGCGCGACCCGGTTGCGGCCGTGCGCGCGTTCAGCGAGTGGCTGCTCGACGAATGCGACGTCGCCGGCTGACGCTTTCGTACTATCTGCGCGGCGGTTCGCTTCTATCCCGGGAACGCCTGGGTCTGCTCTACTAGCGTGTAGGTTCGCCGCATTTCGCGGCGCTGCAACCCATCGAATGTGGAGCACGCATGGCAGCCGATTCCCGCTTTGATCAACTGGTGCTTACCGTTTCGTGCCCGAGCGCGGCGGGTCAGGTCGCCGCCATCGTCGGCTTTCTGGAGCGGCATCACGGTTATATCGACGAATTCACGGTTTTCGACGACGATTTGTCGGAACGCTTTTTCGTGCGTTGCGTGTTTCATGGCGCGCGGCCTGAAGAAGTGCTCGATCTCGCGATGCTGAAGCGTGAATTCGAGCCGATCGCCGCGCGCTTCTCGATGACCTGGGCGATGCACGATCTCGCCGTGCGGCCGAAGGTGCTCATCATGGTGTCGAAACTGGAGCACTGCCTTGCCGATTTGCTGTTCCGCTGGCGCATGGGCGAGCTGAAGATGGATATCGTCGGGATCGGGTCGAATCATACGGAGCTCGCGCATCTGGCGGAGCAGCACGGTTTGCCGTTCCATCATCTGCCGATTACCGCCGATACCAAGGCGCAGCAGGAAGCGCGTCTGCTCGATCTGTTCGATACATCAGGCGCAGAGTTGATGGTGCTTGCGCGTTATATGCAGATTCTTTCGGGTGAGACGAGCCGCAAGCTCGCGGGGCGTGCGATCAATATTCATCATTCGTTTTTGCCGGGGTTCAAGGGGGCCAAGCCGTACCATCAGGCGCATACGCGCGGGGTCAAGCTGATCGGCGCGACTGCGCATTTCGTCACCGATGATCTCGATGAAGGACCGATCATCGAGCAGGAAGTTGAGCGGGTCGATCATTCGTATGGGCCGGAGCGGTTGCTGGCTACCGGGCGTGATGTGGAGTGCATTACGCTCGCGCGGGCCGTTAAGGCTTTTATCGAGCGGCGTGTGTTTATCAATGGCGAGCGGACGGTGGTCTTGCGTTGAGGCGTCTTGGTTCTGCCTGGTTTTTTTCGTTGGATCCCGTATTCGTGTCGGTCTATTAGCACTGCCCCTGTGCGGGGCGGCACCTACTTTCTTTGCTGCTGCAAAGAAAGTAGGCAAAGAAACAGCTTGCCCCATCCAAAGTGCTTCATGCCGGCCGCGGCACAGGCGATTGACCTGATGGCCCGGCAGTAGCAAGTGCCCCCACAAAACTCACCGGGCTTGGATCGCACACGGTCTGCCGCCTCGCACCGCATAACTGATTGGTTCAGCACCAAGAGCTCCGGCCCGCTGCGCGGCCGATGGGTCAATCGGGTCTGCGTGCGCTTCTTCTTCGTTGGTTTCCCTCGCATACCCCACGGCAGCGCGTAGCGCTGTGCCGAAGCTATTTCGTGCTGAACCAGCGCGCTAAAGGTTCTAGCTTGTCAGACCGTGCGCGGTCCAAGCCCGGTTCTGCTTGTGGGGGCACTCGCTACTGCCGGGCCATTCAGCCAATCGCCTGTGCCGCGGCCGGTATGAAGCACTTTGGATGGAAAAGCTGCTTTCTTTGCTTACTTTCTTTGCAGCAGCAAAGAACGTAGGTGCAGCCCCGCACCGGGCCAACTCCAATAAACCACAACGA
>LRBF01000039.1 GCA_001580565.1 Caballeronia megalochromosomata
ACCAGTGGCTTCGCGTCTGTTGCACAAAAGCACGTCGGCAAAGCACAGCTCCCAGTGCATGAAGCGGCGCATCTCGCCTATGGCCTCCACCATCTCCACGCGTGGGAAGTGCTGCCGCAGCTTACTGATGCGCAACTGCCCAAATTTGTCGTGCAAGTTGGGTTGGTCTGCTCCCTGGGTCAGAGATAGCTGGGTCTCGAACCCAACGAGGCTGCTTTGGACTTCAGGTACCAGCAGTTGCGGCTCTTCTTGCGCGGTGGGCTGCAAGTCGAAGCTGGTTTGCGGAGCCAAGTCCACCACGTTACCCTCGAGGATGGCGCCAATTTCCATCCACCATTGTTCGCGGGCAGGGAGTTTCTCGGACGCTGTGATGGGCCAGAACCAGAGAGCGCACCAGTAGTCCATCACTAGTTTCAAGCGTCGGAACGGGGTGGCCAGGTCGCCGTCTTCGTTGAGCAAGCCCTGCTGGCGGATGGCGTCTTTCTGGGTACGGCTGACGCGACCGCGACCTTCTTCGCCTTCACCGATGCTGTGAGGCCAGACGGACAGCGCATCCTCAGTGCGGTCGCGGTCACGTGCCAAAGCAGCGGTATGTTCGGCCCACAGTTCGTCCACTCGCAAACTGAGCTGCTGCAGTCGGGCGACCTCGATGCTGTCCAGCGGCGCGGTCATGGCCTTACGCCACGTCTTCAGCCGCTCGAAGTCCTGTGGGTAGAGCTTTTTGGCTTCCTTATCGCTGTAGTTGGCCATGCCGGGGTCGGGCAGCAGGAAGTGCCAGATTTCATCGGGTCGGCGTGGGGCCTCGACCGTAACGCGGCGCGGCGGCTCTTCATGCCAGGCGGGCTTGGCGCCTCTTTTTAGAGCGGCGGCATTGAATACTTGATGGCGGGCGCCTATAAGGCTGTTTCCGGCAAACAGTTGGTACCCGAACCAGGGCACGCGCGCGGGCTGCGGGCGGTCCTGTTCGTCTCGCTCGCCGTAAATGGCATTGAGCCAGATGGAAACCTCGGCCAGCTCCACCGCAACGGGGTTTAGGTCCACGCCAAAAACATTGCGGTCCGCTATGTACATGCGCACCCGTTGCAGTTCCTGCGGGTACTGTTCGTGCGGAATGCGCTGCTTCAGCTCGGTCTGCTTGCGCTCCAAATAGGCCTCTGCCAGCTGGTTAACGGCCTCGTTCAAGAACGCCGCGCTGCCCATGGCGGGCTCGCACACCGTCAGCGTCAGGATGTCATCGGCACAATTCACGCGCTCGCCGTCGAGCAGCTCCTTGAGCGCGTATTTCACCAGACACTGCGTGAGCACCTGTGGCGTGTAATAGCTAGCGCTCTTCTGCCGGTCGCGCCCAGCCAGGCGATAAATGAAGCTGCCCTTCGGATGCATACGCAGCTTGCGACGGCCGGCGTCGTCGACGTCGTAGACTTTTTCGTCGTCGCGGTAGTCGTCGATGCGGGTGCGCGGCACAAACCAGGCATTCTCGAGCTTATCGGCGTCGGAGTCAGTGGTCCGTCCCCGGGAGGGGGGGGAAGTGTCGTCGTCGTTATCGGCGCCTTCACCGTCTTCGTCATCATCGCCGTCGTCGGCTAAAGCACGGCCCTTCTTCGGGGCAGGCTTGACTTCGTACAGGTCTTCTTCCGCGAAAAAGCCACGGTAGCTCAGGAGAGCCTCATACACAGCGCCCAACTGGTTGATGGACAGCAGCTGATAGCTCACGCGGCCGCTGCGCCGGCCCTTACCTTGGCCCTTGCTAAGGGAGAGCAGGCGAACGACGCGTTGCCACACCGCGTTGGGAAACTGCACCTTGCCCAGCAGAGGCATGGTGCGGTCGTCGAACAGGCGGCTGTCCAGCGGGGCCAAGGCAAAGGTCTCCGTAGCGCCTTGGGTCACGTCGCGCAGTCCCTGCTGCTGCTCGTCCATCCCAAAGCCATCTGCGACCAGCTTGAATAGCCGGCGCAGAGTGACGTCAAAGTATTTGCCCTCGCGCGCCTGCTGGGTGGGCAGTGGTTGCAACTCCAGGTCGCGCAGGCTTTCCAGACTATAGCCCTTGAGGTAGACCTCGCTCTTTTGGATGGGCACATAGCCCAGCTCAGGCCGGGCCTCGATGTAGAACATGAACAACAGTCGGTACACCATCCGCAGGCATTCCAGACTGAGGGCGCCGGCGTCGAGCCTGTAGGCGCCGGAATAGACGCTCTTCTTGCTATCGCTGGCCTGTTCGTCAAGTTGGCGGGCAGCTTCATTGCCAAGGATTTCGATGGCCTCGCGCAGGGCGTATTTTAGGTCCTCGCTCACGCCAAATGCGTGCTTGTGGGCGTTGTCGTCAAGGCTTTCCAGCAGGCTACTGCCCTCACCCGGGGCTAAGCAGTCTAGGTGCAGCAGCACGGCGCAAGCCCTGAGGGTGTCGGCATCCTTCCGGTCGAGGATGTCGGCCCAGTCGAAGCGCAAAGCCCTGTTATTCGGCCATTTGTAGCGGTCGAGCAGCAGCCATTCTTGCAACCCCACCAGTAACACATAGCGCGGAGGGTGGTCGGAGCCGAACACGGCATCCGACAACATGTCCGCCCAGGTCTCACCGCGTAAGTCGGCCGGCACGGGCTGGCCACCGCAGTGAAAAGTAGTCAGCTGTTGGTCGAGGACGTCTTCGCTTTCCGCGCCGTGCTGGTAGGCTGGGATGATGGCCACGCGTTCACCTCGCAGGAACCACAAGGGTACGGGCAAACCGTCAACGAATTCGTGCAATGCCAGCGAGCGTGGCGACTGGGTGGCGTAGCCCAGGGCCTGCAATAGGCCCTCTTGCAGTTGCGTGAAGGCCTGCCAGCGCTCATGTTCGTCGCGTCCGCGCTGCACTTGTCCGTGCAAGGCGAACCAGCGTTGGGCCCAGGCTTGCAGGCGCTTGTAAGGAGCACGGCGGGCTTCTTCACCGGGATGTTGTGCCTCTTCGGCATCCCAAGCGGCCAGCCGTTCTTTAATGTCGCCCTTGAAGACTTCGGCGAGGTAATGGTGGCTGTAGAACTCGTTTTCGTTGCTGATGCCAGCGAAGGTTTGTACGGCGTCCAGTACGGGCATGGTCAGGCTCCGGCAGCTTGCGGATGGCAGACACCGGCGAGCACCTGAATCCAGGGTTGCGGTTCTGTGGTCAGTGTGTCGTGTACCCAGCGACGGTAATCGTCAAAAACGCGGTGAATGTGTTGGCTGCGCTGCTCGAAGCGGCCACGCTTGACTGTTTCGAGCTGTTTTTCCAAATCCAGCGAGAGTTGCTCCATCTGGCGGCCCTGCAGGCGCTGCAGTTCGGCCTGGGTGCCTTCCAGCTTTTGTTGCATCTCGGCAGAGAAGGTCTCCTGGCGCCGCACCATGAACTCGTGCATGCAGGCCACGGCTTGAGGAAGGGCTTGCTGCATCTGCGCCTGAATCACCTGCAGGCCTGAGGTGTGTCCCCGGTTGGGCAACCCGCCGGCTCGTATGCCTGCCCGTTCGATGAAGGCGTCGAACGGCTCCAGCCTGAAGGCTCCATCGCTTCCCCGGGAGGCGACTTGCCATTCCACTAGCAAGGGCTGGCCTTTGCGATTCGGCACAAGGCTCATCAGGATGAACGCTTGTTCGTCGGCTGCCAGCTTATGGCTTTGCAGCAGCGGGGCCCTATGGCGACCAAAGTGCGTGAGCACTCTGTCGCCCAGCCACTCCATAATAGGATGCTGTGGCCAGAGATAGTGCAGCCGAGGCCATGTATCTTCCTCGGCGCGAGCCTGGCGCGCAGTTTCGATGGCGTCCATCATGCGCCTAGGGTCGGCGCACAACGCGTAATGGTCGTTGTCGGCCTGCACCTCGCGGGGCAACTGGCGCAAGCGTTCCTGCAGGTCGCGCGGCGCGGTCAGGGAAATGACTAACTCTTCGTCGTGCGACGCCCATTGGCACAGGGTTTGGCCTTGGTTGAGGTGAGTAAGCGCTGTCTTGGTGTAGTGGTAATCACTCTCGAACAGAGAAACGGGTTCGTCAATCTTGTCGGTACTGTTGCCGGTCAGCGAATTGGATGCTTCGACCGCGCCCGACTCTGCACTGTCCGTTCCTCCGCCAAAGAGTTGCATCAGGTAGTCGCCTTCATTGTCGCTTTCGTCAGCGGCACTCCGGTTCAGCTGCGCTTCCACTTCTTCCGGCTGCAAGCCATCGGCCATGAAGTTCGAGACCTTCTCAGCTTCCTTGTCGGGGTCATAGACGTTGAGAAAGGCCGAGGGGTCACCCAAATTTAGGTAGGCCTGGTCGTCTTTGGCTTGCAGAATTTCCAGGATACGAAGGTCACCGCGAATTTGTTCGTTCACCGTCTCGGTGAACAGGTAGACGATGTGCGGCTGATGCTTCTGCCCGTAGCGGTCTACGCGACCATTACGCTGCTGGAACACCATCAGCGACCACGGGAGGTCGAAGTGCACCAAGCGGTGGCAAAAGTAGTGCAGATTCAGACCTTCGCTCGCGACATCGGAGCACAGTAGGACGCGGATGGGGTCATCCAGGCGGCCGAATCGGTCCACCAGTTCCTGTTGTTCGGTGTCGGACATCTGGCCGTGCAGTACGGCTAGTTGACTGGGCTTGAGCTTGAGGTCGGCAGCAAATTGTTTTTCCAGCCAGCGCAGCGTTTCGATGCGCTCCGAGAAGATGACCAGGCGGTCTGCCGAGTTTTGGGCTTGCCAGCCAAAGACATCGGAGCGCAGTTTTTCTAGCAGGCGCTGGTACTTACTGAAACTACTCGCGGTGGGGTCACCAACCAGTACCTGTAGGGTTTCAGAGAGCAGGGAGAGACCTTCCGCCTCCCGTAATTCTTCGGGCGTCGGGCTGGGCTTGGCGCGCAGGAGTTCGATACGCTTAATGGTTGATTCCAAAGCCGCCGCCGGGCTCGAGAAGAGGGCCTTTTGCATGCCCACGCGTTGCAGCTCCTGTTGGCGCCCGGCCTTGCGCTGGCCGCCCTGCGTGAACGGAACATCGAGTAGCGCCCGGTAGGCCGCCTCCTCTTGAGCGCTGGCAGCATGGCGCAGGCACAACGTCTCGCGTTCCTGGAAATCCGACTGAACCTGGTCCTTGATGTCCTTCTTGAAGCGACGGATGACCAAACCCTTGCTTCGGAAGTCATCCGGGGTGTAGTGGTCTGGGTCAGGGATGGCCGTCGGGTCGAGTAGGCTCATCAAAGAGGCAAAGCTGCGAGCGGAGCCGTCGTGAGGAGTGGCCGACAGCAGCATGAGAGTATCCGAACGGTTCGACAGCAAGCGGGCCAGACGTGCACGCCGGGACAAGCCGCCCTCGCCCGCTCGGGCGGCCACGTTGTGGCATTCGTCGATGACGATGATGTCCCACCAGGCGTTCTCAAGATAATTCCGATATTCGAGATTGTTCTTGAGGGTGTCGATTGAGATGATGCTGCGGTCGAAGTGATTGAAGGGATTATGGTTGGCCGCGATGCGGTTTCGCACCCGCGCCAAACCAACAGAATCCAGACGGACCAGCGGAATCGAGAAGCGGCTCCACCATTCCTTTTGGAACTGGGTGAGCATGGCCTTTTGCGTGACGACCAGAATGCGCTTGCCGCGCCCACGCTGAATCAACTCGCTCGCCAGGATGCCAGCTTCCAGCGTCTTGCCGAGGCCAACCGCGTCGGCAATCAGGATGCGCGAGCGCGGTTGACTCAAAGCCTGCAACGCCGGGTCGAGCTGATATGGCACCAGGTTCATCACACCTCGGTGACCAAGGTGAATACCGGCGTCGTTGGCCACGCTGCGGCGTCGCTGACTTTCGAGGTAGAGAACCGTAGCGTTATAGGTAGGGCTGGTGTCCGGAACCAGTTCAGTCTTGGCGGGGTCAAGAACCTCGATGGTGTCTTCGAGCGAGGTAAGGAAAAGCGTGGACTGCCCGCGAACTAGGTCAGTAATGCCGTCACACGTAAGCAAACAACCGCCGTCGGTTGTTGGGTCTACCCGGCGGATTAGCCACTCTTCATCACGAATTACGGCTCTTGCGCCCGGAGCGATAGGAAGCATGTTGTTTGGGTCTGGAATAGATTTGTGTGGCACTCTGCTCCTGTGAGGGAGACTACCCGAATCATTGCAACGCAAGGCCAGGACAACAACTCCAAAGAGGCCCCAGTTTTGCAATTTAGGGCTGCTTTTCTCCATTCCGCAGGGACCTAGAAGGCGTTCGCCATCGTGTATTCGGGCTCTTCCAATGCATAGACGCAGTCTCAGCGTCGGATAGGTAAAGGTCCTCACCCTCGTCGGCGCAAGCGGCCGGAAGCTGCAGCGACGCTCGTCGAAGGCGTCCCAGATGTATTTGAGGAACATCAAACCGAGCGCAACGCGCCAGTGCTCGACGGCCCCCCTGGAAGCGCGCAACTTGTCGGGCTGCGGCCCAAGTCTTCTTCAGGTCTTGATTCATACGGCGCGGGAAATGCTCAAGCGTGAGAAAACCATAATCATACGTGCCGACAGCGGACTCAGAGAAAAAGGAGCATCCGTAATGACGGTTACGGCGGCCCGTCCGTAAACTTGAGCCGGGTGCGGGAGGTCAGTGCCGATGACTTCCGTCGAGTACCGTCCTTGTCGCGCTCCCGATGAGGTTAGAAAGATGATGCCAGCAGCGAGCCTCCCGACAGTCGACCGCGATTGGTGGCGCCGTGTGCCGGGTCGCCCAGCAGCTCGGGAACAGTGCGCTCGTGCAGGACACGATGTCGTCGAGAATTTGGTGCCCGGGTCTCGGAAATCCCGCGCGCAACACAGGTGTTTGGGACGACGCCTCTCGCGTGCCTCGTCTTTATGCAGTTACAGGTCAGACGTCGAAATCCACACGCTTCACTACCGGTATTCCAGAGTCCTTCGTCAGCCAGTCGATGAGGGTTTCGACCCCGAGAAACGTGGTCAGTTGCTCGGGCAAGGCCGCAATAGTCGGAGCGGGGCCACCGAAACCGATTGCCAGCCGTTCCGCAAGCCTTGGCAAATCATGCTTTCTCACCGTGTATATCGTCGAGACGTCGCTATCGAACGTTGCCCTCGCTTTTTCGGTGTGGTCGTAGAGCTCGACTTCGAGGTCTCCGTTAGCAACTACTCGGACGAAGCCACATGTCCCGCGTAAGACATCCGGCATCCGTAGCCATCCCGCCTCGCCGCTATCGGGTAATGCAGACGGCTGCCTCGGACGGGCCGTATAGGCTTGCTCGAAAGCCCGCATCAAGGCCTCGCTCACCCTAGGAAGACCGTCGACGACCCTTTTGGCCCAATCGAAATATTCCTGGCGCCGCGAGAGCGGCCAATCGGCCGGCGGGCAGCTCGCGATGTCACGGAGGTTACAGGTCTTGTCTGCAAGCTTCACCAGAGCCGCCCATTTGCTCTTGTGAGGTGCATGCTCGACCTGGAGGTCCTTGCGACGCTGCTTTGGCAGCGATTTGTCGTCGGTCACCTCGAGGACGATGTTGGCTACGACATCGCCGAAGCGCTCGCGTAATTCCGCGTCCGTGGTCTCCGTATCCTCGATGGTGTCGTGAAGGATGGCGGCCTGCAGCACGGCCAAATCCTCGATGCCACCAGTCGTTGCAAGCAGATGCGCAAGTGCAATCGGGTGATTGACATACGGCGACGCATCCGCATCCTTGCGCCGCTGATTCTTGTGACGCTCTGCCGCGAACATTACCGCGTCCAAAAGCGCCGCACTGGCTGTCCGGTCACCCATTTCCCCTCCATCGATTTTTTGTTCGAATGCGCCCTGACCATTGTGCCATGGCGAAAGACGTCTACACGAGGCTCAGCGCAGCCGGCCAGCGGCGAACTATTTAACCCGTCGCGGTACGTCTTGCATGAGCGAAAACCCTAGCCGCACCGAACTCTCTTCGACGATGTGGTTGCCGACACGAGGTCCGATTCGTTCGAGCCCGCCGCCGTTCGGGAGGTGGTTCAATGCGCATCGGAGGCCGCAGTTCAGTCTAGAATTTTGTCCAAAACCTGATACTGACGCGTCATTCGGGCAGGTCAATACTGCGCCAGTCGGGAATAGACCCGACATCAAACGATGGAGCAGACGATGAGCAAAGGTAGCGGCGGTAAGAGCGGCTGTGTGAGCGGCAAGGGCGGAAGCGCTGGCGGAAAGGGCGGCGGCGGAGGACACGGAACTCGCGCGGGAAGCCCTGGTCGCGGACGCGCACCCAACGGGTTCTATGGCGGCAACTGGCCGAGCACAGTTCCCGGCGGCATCTCTGGCGGCAACCGGGGTAATGCTAATCCCGGGAAGTAACACTTATGTCGGACACCATCGCGCCGACATCAGTATTTCGGCGTGGTGGTACCTTGTGTGCGTCAAACCGCTGTATCTGTTGGCGGTGGTATTCGAGCCAGTACGGGTATCGCGCCTGACACCATTCCTCGAACGACGCATATCCGAACGGATACTCCGGCCAAGGTGCTGCAGCTCTCGGAAAATCCGTGGCGGCCAAAGCTCGGGCATGGGTCGAGCAATGTTGGCCAAGATATCCAATCAGATTAAGCACGCGCGCCGCCCAGTGTCGCGATACCGCTGGAATATGGAGTTCGTCGCCTGCCAGCGCTGATACCATCTCGCCGTACATCTCTTCAGAGATGCAATTAGTGCCACTACTCCAGCGCTTAAGGGTCGCCTCGGCCAGTTCGAGCTTGAGCAGACGAGGATGAGATAGGATGTTCTCAATGCTCGTCAGGCCAAACTCGGCCTTGAACCACAAGAAGAGAAGCTTCGCGGGGTTAGACGTCGCCGTCGCGCTGCCTGGGAGCAATGGCCGGAACATCGAGTCAACGGGCTCGACGCCTTCGCGACACAACTCCACGTCGAGCGCCGCGAGTGCGCTCAACTCGGTCTCGAGCACCAGCGACGACTGCACAATGCGGAGCTTTTCGAACTCAGCGGTGCGCCGAAATACAGCAACAGCTTCATCCCACAGGAATAAGGAAAGTAATGGGTCTGCCATCATGTGGTCGATGGCTTCGCCAAACCGCGACTCGGAAGCAAGGAAATGGGGCCGCATGGCAGCACGTTCGATTGCTATCCGTGCCTTTGTGCGATACCGCGTCTTCTCAGGTACAAGTGGGTGTGACGACTCCCAAGAGCCCATTCCCTCGAGAACTGCTTGTGCTTCAATATCGCCGGCAATGGCAGCCCTAAACAAAGCGGCATTTTCGTGTTCCATCGGAATGGAATCGGACACTCGGCGCAGCAGCTTCGGCGGGAATTTTTGTGTCAGCAGTGCACGGTTCGCCGCTTTGAAAAGCGCCGTTGTTCCGCTCTCGGCATGAATGGTGCTGTGAGCTGCGCCCAGGAGCTTATGCAAAACCGTCGGGCACAGCTGCATTAGCCCTGAAATCTTCAGGGGAGCAGGCTTGCCCGGGAAGGGATTGAAGAATTGCGCCGATGCGTTCATGGGCAGACTCATTGTTCTGACAGGCTACCGGCGAATACATGCAACACAACCCGGTGAGCCTGCCCTTCCAACCGCAGTATTGCTCAAGTTTGAGAAGATGCAGGATTGAGCAGATTGTCGTGTGAACTCTCTTCAATAGAGACATTGCGCGACCGCAAGTGTTCGGAAATCCTAGAACGCGCTTGCTGCATATCAAACGCCCACCGTGCGCGTACCTCATCTCGACGGTCCGCCCTGAGATTCCAACCGTGAGCGGGCTCGGCTTCACTTGAGATTTCGCACCACAATCGAAAATCGCTGTGCCATGCTGTTTCCGCAACCAGTTGCGCTGCTTGTGCACGACGCTGAATCGCGGTTTCCAACGCCAATGCGATGCGGGGATTGCACCCGCTATATGTGAACCCAGACGACGGATGATGGACCCATGTCATTGACACACCTAGTCCCGCCTTCGCGAGCCTTTGGCCCACCCTCTTGCTATAGACAAGAACCAATTCCGGTTTTAGCACGGTGAGCACATGCACAAATGCGCGGTCTGCGGCTGCCCACGCCCCTGCAGGCGGGGCGACTCGACTTTTAGGCAACATGACCTGAAGAAAATTGTAGTAAGCCACACAATCCCAGAACTCGCGTCTTGCAGACATCGTAATGCCGCTTGTGCCTCCCTTTCCATGCATGGAGGCAAGGATTTTCCCGTAATGTGCATGCAGTTTCAGACGCTTTTCAATTTCGGGATGCTTCTTGCCTTGCGCTAGCGCCTTAATGGTCTCGGGCGTGACCGTGGGGCGCTGACTTTTCTCTGGGCCGTAATGCGACTCCGACACCACTAGGACGCGCAAGCCTTTGAAGCCCGCTTTTTCATACTTTGCCCCGACCCAAGGTGCGAAAAGGACTTCGCTCATCGCTTCTGGACCCGTTCCTATTATTGTCACGATGCGATTCTATCGAAAAGATGGCGGGGCACGAACTTCGCGGCGAAGTCACGTTTCCTGCCAAATCGTGCGCGCTTGAGGCTTCACTTTCGCATTTGCTAATCAGCATCGCCAGCTTGAGCCACAAATGGAGGACATAGACATGCTCGCGTCGACAGTGCACCTTCATTGTGAAGTTGGTGAATTTAGGGCAATAAAGCATCAAGGGCATCACGTGCAGACTGCAGTTCGGTGATTGCAGCAGTCAGTCGCGCCAGGGGCAGAGTCGGCGGCATTCCGTCGGTCGGCTCATTGAAGTGCTGCTCAAGCGCCTTTGACGCCGATTGGACTTCCCTCGCAGCATCGGCGACACGCGCAACTGCGGCCGCTTCGACACCCTCTCTCTCAATTTGTCCCATGTGGACCGTTAGCGTTTTTGTTTGCGAACAAGACGCTCGATTGCGAGCACGCCAGCTTCCATTTTCTCTCGCGCAGACGAGTTCGCAGAGTGGACGTAGATTTTCGGCGGACGAAAACTTCGAAGCGCTACAGCTTCTTCTATCCAGAGGATGACATCGTAGCCCGTTCCGCGAACGTCGTCTCCGAGGTCGTGGTCGAGACTAATCTCGTCCACGACCCCTGACTCGAGTAGTCGGATGGCCTCGTGCGGCCAATATACGCGCGTCCAACCCTCCGGTGTGACGCGTTCATCGTCGAGGAAGACCTTCACACTGCAACGCCTAACTCTGACTCATCGAAAGCGTTCAATGCGCGCCGAGGTTCCGCGCAGCTGCGGCAATACACGGCGAGCTCGCGCTCGTCGACGACTCGCGCGGAGACGAGCCATGGCTGCGACTCGTCTTCGAATTGCGTCATGCTGACAGAAACGTGCGGCAACGTTCGGTCGACGGGGTGCAGGCACAAAGAACAGAGCACCTTCTTGTCGGCAGTAGGGTAGGCCGATGCTAGCGTCGAAGTGATTCGCCTCGGCGTAGTCGGCGCATTCATGGCTGCAGAAGTCCGTGAGCAGACTGTCGTCTGAAATCAAGACGACACCCGGTTCGCTGTCAGTTACGGTTTGGCTGCGTTTCGACAGGCCGAAATAGCCGTGCGGGAGCTCATGCTCACAAACGCCGCAGTAACGGCCCTTATACGAGTTTGCCATTTTCATACTGTTCCGTTCGAAGTGGACTGAGGACGTACGTGGGAATGCAGTGGAGACGTTGGCCTACGTTGAATCCAAGACGTTTCGTGTCTCGGTTGGGCGAACGGTCCGGCGGGGCGCGTATGAAGATGCATCGAGAGTGCCAAGTACTCGCCGCTCGTTCGGTACCACGGTGTTTTGAACAGAGCGACCTGAGCGCCGGTCGAGACTTCCACACTGTCCATTACGTTTCAGGCCACTATCAACTCAACTTCCGAGGTATCTGCTCATTTCCTGAAGTATCTGCTCATCTCGCTATGAATCTGCTCATCTTCGGAGGTATCTGCTCATTCCTGAGCAGATACCCATGTCTCCGCCGTGCGTGTCCGGGACTCTGACTCCGAGAATCAGAGGGTCCCGAAAAACCGAAGACGTCCTCGAACTTAACGTACCTTTTACGATACGTTATCCCTGAATTACCGCATAATGTTCAATATGCGACACATTGTGACGAGTGCTAGCTTGTGCGACGCGTCATTGCCGAACAGTGTTCAATCATTGATGGATTGCGCATGGACCTTTTCGAGCTTGGACAAGAATTCCGCGCAGCACGCATCGCTGCGAACAAGACTCAGCAGGAAGTTGTGCAACTCAGCGGCGTGGCTCGGGCGCGGATAAGTCGATTTGAGACTGGACAGCTCCCCGAAATCGGCGCGGCTAAGCTTCTCAGTCTCTTCGAGGCGGTAGGGCTTGAGCTTTTTGCTCGGCCAATCGGCCAAGGCCTACGCTCGACGACATCCTCGCTGAACAGCGAATGGCTTCTCCTTCGGTCCGGGAAGCGCGGCAGCGGGTGCGCGTCCGCCATTCGAAGGTCAATGTCAAAACCCCTCGAAAGAGCGGGTAGCTCGTAGCGGCTGATAACGAACGGGGCACGGCGCGCCTTCGCGGAAGTTTGCCGCAAAGGCGCTTAAAGGAACTCTCCTATAAAGCCAGGACGCGAGGTCTCTTATTCCGTCTCCGTCGGCTAAACCGCTTTCCTAGACGCGTGATGACCACGTCTATTGACCATTCCCTCACAGCCGCGCAGTTCGACGCGCCAACTCATCGAGCCGTTTTTGACTTTGCTACAAGCCTTCTGGTCGGCGCTGTTTCGAGTGTCGAGCTCATATCCCGCGAACTGTCTCTGTCGCCGTCGATGCTCGAGCGCGCTCGGCACGCGTTGGATTGCCTGCATTGCGTCGAGGTAATTCTGGACGAAGGGATAGCCGTCCAGGTTCGCGACCCAGTTAGTAGGCGCTCCGCGATTGCTAATGAACTATATGAATTCCTAGAAAAATGGCCCTACGATTTTTTGAAGATGCAATTCGACCAGTTCGTCGCTGGCGGCTAGCGCCAACGGCGGCCGCCAAAAGGCCCGCCGTTCTCGAAAGGTATTCGTAAGGCTGCGAGCGAGAGCCATCCAAAAAGCGGTCGTTGTCGAGACTGCTATTTACGGGAGCGACTTTCGGGCGAGAAGCGAGTCGAGCGCGTCGCGCGCTGACTGGAGTTCGCCGATGGCTGCCGTTAGACGAGCGAGCGGCAGAGCCTTCCCAACCGTGTCGGTACTCAAGTTGTATTGCTCTTCGAGAGATTGGGACGCCAGCTGGACTTCTCGAGCTGCGTTGGCAACGCGCTCGACGGCAGCTAATTCCTCCCCTTTTGCACTAGTCGCGTCCAATTAACTCCTCGTACTGCCAGCCTGACTGGGATTCATCGAAAGCTTTGGATGCGAGGCGTGGCTGAGCGCACACGTTCAGTCCGCCCCCCGCACCATAGGTGCATGCTCATTGAATGCGCGTCGGTTTGCGCGGGTCATCAGTTGTTTGAAGAACCATGTCCACCATATGCAGACGGAAATGATGCTTGGTCCAACGCCGTAATATAGTAATGAATATAACGCGAGTCGCCTGCGGCGAAGCACGGTCACCAATGAAAGTGTCTCGTGTGGCGGACGCTCCATCCATACTCGAAATCTTTCATATTTCCTTCATTCGACCCGATAAACGCAACGACCCAAGATACTAAACGGCTCACGCTTTGGGGAGCAAAACCGGAATGCGCAAAAGTTCGGCTGAACGCCAGAGCCCGCGCGGGTTCCAGCCGCTCCTAGCTCATACTTTTCAGCCCATAAATCATGCCGGCATTCAGCCAAAGTATTTACAGCCCACACGTCGAGATCGGCGGCGCGGTGCAAAGGCCGCTCACGCTCGATCTTGCCGCATTGCGCGAATTCGCGTGCGCGAGCATCGAGCCGTTCGATCTCGTGTGCTTTTCGACGGGCCGCTACATTCGTCCGATGGGAAGCTATCGCGGCGTGCAGTTGCGCGTGCTGCTCGACGCGGCGGGCGTGCGTCGCCCGGACAACACCGATTTCAAGCGAACCGTGTTTCTCGCGCATGCGCACGATGGCTACGCGGTGACGTTTTCGTGGCACGAGTTGTTCAATACGCCGATCGGCGCGCAGGTGATCATCGCGTATGAGTGCGCGGATCGCGAGCTGGGCATCCAGGACGGCTTGCCGGTGCTCGTGTCGGGCGCGGACACGGTGCACGCGCCGCGCCACATGAAGCGCCTGGTGCGCGTGGATGCGCACGTGCTGGGCGCATCGCACCGGTGAACGCGTCCGCGCGTGCGTTGCTCGCGCACGCCGTTCATCCCGATGCGCCCGATTCCGTGCTGTTCGCGCGGCTCATCGGTGCGCGCATCGAATCGGGCGATCTGCTGCTGCTCGGGCTCGACGCCGGCCGGCTTTCCGGGCTGATCGGCCGGCATTTCCCCGGCGCGGTCATCGATCGTCCGCCGGGCGCGATGCTCTGGTCGGCGCACTGGCCTTTCGTGCGCGACCTGCGCGGCCTCCTGATGTGGCACGACCGCACGGCGGCGCGGCATCGGGAAGACGCGGTCTGTCTTGCGATCATCATCGCCGCGGCGTCGCTGCGGCCCGATCATTTGTGGCGCGATCTCGGCCTCGCCGGGCGCGACGACGTCACCGACATGCTCGGGCGTCATTATCCCGATCTCATCGCGCGCAACGTCGCGAACCTGCGCTGGAAGAAGTTTCTCGCGCAGGAAGTCGCGTATGCGCAAGGCGTGGCGCCGACCTGCGCGCCGGGTTGTCCGGGGTGCGAGGATTTCGGGTTTTGCTATCCGGAGAACCGATAACCCCGGCGGCCCCGCCATGGAACGCCCGTCCGATTTCCTTCGTGTATTCTCTCGGGCATGGCGACGACCCTGAAAACGACGGAAAGCGCAAAGGAGACGGACACGGCGAACCAGCCGGCCGAAGTGCGCTTTCGCATGCGCATCATGAAAGGCGAGACCATCGCGATCGGTCCGGGCAAGGTTTCGCTGCTGGAAGCGGTGCGCAAGCACGGCTCGATATCGGCGGCGGCGCGTAGCCTCGACATGTCGTACCGGCGCGCGTGGCTGCTCATCGACGAACTCAACCGCGCGCTCGAATCGCCCGCGACCATTTCCGAACAGGGCGGGCAAAGCGGCGGCGGCTGCGTGCTGACGCCGGTCGGCGAGCGCATCGTCCGGCTTTATCGCGATGTCGAAACGCAGGCGCAAGCGGCGTGCGCCGAGCAGATCGAATCGCTCACGCAGTTGCTCAAGCCTTAGCGCTTAGCCGTGACGAAGGCAGAACGCTGAGGGCGGCGGCGCGCTCGCGTGCGTGTTCTGCGCGTTCGCGCCAAGCCGCGCGACGAATTCCACGAAACTCGCGACGCTCGCCGTGCGCAGCGGCGAATACTCCACGCCATGCCGCTCGCACACGCGCTTGAGCATGCTCATCGAGTCGTGATCGATGCAGTCGACGGGAAACAGCACGACATCCGCGTTCGGCAGCGCGGCCGCGAGCAAGCCCTTGCGATCCTCGATGCCGCCGTCGTGGACGATCAGTTCACCGCCCGCCGCTTCGACCAGCGCCTTCAGCACCGCATTCGAATTCGGCCTGCCGCCGACATAGACGATACGCTTGCCGCTCACCCATTCGACGCCGCGCCGGCGCGCGCCGGGCCGATCGTCCGCATCCAGCGTCGCGCGTTCCAGCGCCGCGCATTCGGCCTGTACCACCTTCAACAGCGCCTGCGCTTCGCCAAGCCGGTTGCGTACCGCGCGCATCTCTTCCTCTTCGCACAGCGCGCGCTGCTCGGCGGCTTCGCGGCGGCTCGTGTGCAGCGCGAGGCGGCGCTCGCCTTCTTCGACCTTTTCGCGCAAGCGCTCGACTTCGGTTTCGAGATCTTCGGTCGATCGGTCCGCCTTGCGTTGCGTGAGCGCGGCGAGTTGCAGCGCGTGCTCATTCGATTGTTTGACGGACGCATCGCGTTCCGCGCTCAATTCGAGCAGACGCACCTGCTGGCGTTCGACCTTTTCCTTGAGCGCCTGATTCTCGGCTTCCAGCGCGACGAGACGCCGGATATCCGCGCGATTCGCCGCGCCCACCAGATGCGACAGCATGTGCAGTTCACCGAACGCGGACTGCCGCACTTCGATGCTCGCGTGCGGATGCGACATCACCGCCCAGTACGCGGGCGGAATATCGCCGGATTTCAGCGCGTCGTTCCACAGGTCGAGCAGCGCCTGCGGATCGCGCGCGGCGTCGAAACGGCGGATCGCGCCGGCGTAGCGCTCGTCGAGCGCCTTGTTCAGCGCCTTCGCACCCGCGCCGCCCGCAATCGCCAGTTCGACGGCCGCATGATGAATCTCGAGATCGCTGGCGTGATAGCGGTCGAGGTCGGTGAATTTCGGCACGAGCTTGCGCAGCTCGCCCGTCGAAAGACAGGTGCCGATCACCGAGCAATGCAGATGCGAGTCCAGTTCGGCAAGACGCGCGCGGCGGCGCGACGTGCGCAAATCAGCCTCGGTCGGCTGGCAGCAGGCATCGCGTGCGCCGAGCGCGCTCGTGCGGGCGAGTTGAAACGGAGGGGTCTGCATGATCACCTCGTGCTCGATCGGCTGGGCCGGATGGCGCGTGCTCTCAGGTCCTGCGCCGGGTCTTCTCGTTCGACGGTCAATCGATTCGTGTCTCGTAATATACCACTGGATATAACGACGACGAAAAGGCGGATCGCGGTCCGGACAGGGCGTATCCTACGACTGCGGCGCGCCGGCCCGGCCCGGAACGGCCGCATCCGCAACGCACGCACGCCTGACGTTTCCAGTCGCGAAAAACCGCTCACAAGGAGAATCTGAATGGCCAGGGTTGAAGTCAAGGTTCCGCAGCTTTCCGAATCCGTCACCGAAGCGACGATGTTGCCGTGGAAGAAGAAAGCGGGCGACGCGGTGACGCAAGACGAAATCCTCGTCGAACTGGAAACGGACAAGGTGGTGCTCGAAGTGCCCGCGCCCTCGGCCGGCACGCTCGCCGAGGTGATGAAGAAGGAAGGCGATATCGTCCACGCGGACGAAGTGCTCGCGATCATCGATACGGAAGCGAAGGCTTCTGCCGCCGCGCCCGCGCCCGCATCCGCGCCGGAAAAGCCCGCCACTCAACCTGCTGCTCAACCTGCGCAGGCGCCCGCGCCCGCGGCTGCTTCAGGCCAGAAGGCCGACTTCGATGTCATCGTCATCGGCTCCGGTCCCGGCGGCTATATCGCCGCGATCCGCGCCGCGCAGCTCGGCCGCAAGGTCGCGTGCGTCGAGGAATGGATCAATCACGCCGGCAAGCCGAAGCTCGGCGGCACCTGCCTGAACGTCGGCTGTATTCCGTCGAAGGCGCTGCTGGCATCGAGCGAGCAATTCGAGAAGGCGCAGCATCACTTCGGCGATCTCGGCATCACGATGGACAACCTTGCCGTCGATGTCGACAAGATGGTCGGGCGCAAGGAAGCGATCGTCGAGAAAATCACGGGCGGCGTCGAATTCCTGTTCCGCAAGAACAAGATCACGTGGCTCAAGGGTCACGGCAAGCTCGCGGGCAAGGACGGCGCGAACTTCAAGATCGACGTGAGCGGCGACGGCAAGAGCGAAAGCCACACCGCGCAACACGTGATCATCGCGACGGGCTCGAAGGCGCGTCATCTGCCGAACGTGCCGGTCGACAACAAGATCGTCTCCGACAACGAAGGCGCGCTCGCCTTCACCTCCGTGCCGAAGAAGCTCGCCGTGATCGGCGCGGGCGTGATCGGGCTGGAACTCGGCTCCGTGTGGCGCAGGCTCGGCGCGGAAGTGACGATTCTCGAAGCGCTGCCCGAATTCCTCGGCACGACCGATACCGCGCTGCAAAAGGAAGCCGCGAAGCTCTTCAAGAAGCAGGGTCTGACGATTCACCTCGGCGTGAAAATCGACGGCGTGCAGACGACCGACTCGAGCGTTTCCATCTCGTACAAGGACACGGACGGCAACGCGCAGACGCTGGAGGCGGACCGCCTGATCGTGTCGATCGGCCGCGTGCCGAACACGGACGATCTCGGCCTCGATTCCATCGGCCTTTCAGCCGACGAACGCGGCTTCATTCCCGTCGACGGCCATTGCGCGACGAAAGTCCCGAACGTCTACGCGATCGGCGATGTCGTGCGCGGCCCGATGCTCGCGCACAAGGCCGAGGACGAAGGCGTGCTGGTGGCGGAGATCATCGACGGGCAGAAGCCGCATATCGACTACAACTGCATTCCGTGGGTGATCTACACGCATCCGGAAATCGCGTGGGTCGGGAAGACGGAGCAGGCGCTGAAGGCCGAAGGCCGCGCGATCAAGGCCGGCCAGTTCCCGATGCTCGCCAACGGCCGCGCGATGGGCATCGGCGAGACGGACGGCTTCATCAAGATCATCGCTGACGCAAAAACCGACGAGATTCTCGGCGTGCACATCATTTCCTCGAACGCGTCGGATCTGATTGCCGAAGCGGTCGTGGCGATGGAGTTCAAGGCGGCGAGCGAGGATATCGGGCGCATTTGCCATCCGCATCCTTCATTGTCGGAAGTGATGCGGGAGGCGGCGCTCGCGGTGGACAAGCGCGCCCTGAACATTTAAACGCGCCGCGGCATCCAGACGCGCAGCAGCGAGTAAAGCCGGTCGACGTCGATCGGCTTTGCCAGATAATCGCTCGCGCCCGCCGCGAGACATTGCTCCTGATCGTCCTTCATCGCCTTCGCCGTGATCGCGATGATCGGCAGCTTCCTGAAACGCGCGTCCTCGCGGATGCGCCGCGTCGCTTCGAGTCCGTCCATGCCGGGCATCATCACGTCCATCAACACGACGTCGATGTCCGGATTCCTGTCGAGTGCTTCGATCGCCTCGAATCCGTTGCGGCCGATATCCACCTTCAGCCCCTGATGCTCCAGCGCGCTCGATAGCGAGAAGATGTTGCGGATATCGTCATCGACGAGCAGCACGCGACGGCCGTCGAGCACGCGATCGCGTGAGCGCGAGACGTGCAGCATCGCCTGGCGATCCGCCGACAGATCCGTTTCCACCTTGTGCAGGAACAGCGTCACCTCATCGAGCAAACGCTCCGGCGAGCGCGCGCCCTTGATGATGATCGACTGCGAGTAGCGCATGAGTTCCGCTTCCTCGTCGTGCGTGAGCGTGCGGCCCGTGTAGACGATCACCGGCGGGAACGAATACGCGTCGATGCCGGCCATCCGGCGCAGCAGGTCGCCGCCCTGCATGTCGGGCAACTTCAGGTCGATGATCATGCAATCGAAGATCGTCGTCTTCAGCAGTTCGAGCGCGTCGCGGCCGAATTCCACCGGCGTGATTTCCACGTCCGCATCGCTGATCAACTCGACGATGCTCTGACGCTGCCGCGCATCGTCCTCGACGAGCAGCACGCGCTTGATCTTCTGGCTGCTCTTCTCTTCCAGCCGCTGGAAGATGGCGGTCAGTTGTTCACGCGTGGTCGGCTTCACGGCGTAGCCGATCGCGCCGAGATGCAGCGCGGCCTCGCTTCTGTCCGATCCCGACACGACATGCACCGGAATGTGCCGCGTCTTCGGATTCGCCTTCAGTTCCTGCAGTAGCACGAGCCCCGAGCGGTCCGGCAAGCCGATGTCGAGCAGAATCGCGTTCGGCGCGCGGTCCTGCGCGAGCTTGAGCGCCTCGCTCGCGGTGCCGCTCACGATGCAGCGATAAGTCAGTTCATGCGCGAGATCGAGCAGCACCCGCGCGAAGTCCGGTTCGTCTTCGACGACGAGCACGAGCCGACGGCCGGGCGTGGCCTCCGCGCGATCGTCATCGATGACGTGGATCACTTCGACCGGTTCTTCGACCGGCACTTCGACTTCGACGGCGACAGGCGTGCTCACTTCTTCGAGCGCGCGAGGCAACGCAGCCGCGCCGTAGACGACGGGCATCGTCAGCGTGAACGTGCTGCCGGTGCCCTGCGTGCTGCGCACCGCGATATCGCCGCCGAGCAGATGCGCGAGGCTGCGCGAAATCGACAGGCCGAGACCCGTGCCGCCGTAGTGACGGCTCGTGGTGCCATCGGCTTGCTGGAACGCCTCGAAGATCGCTTCGAGCTGATCCGGCGCAATGCCGATGCCCGTATCGGTCACGACGAACTGCACCGCGCCCTCTCCCGCGAGTCTGAGCGTGAGCGACACCGCACCCGTATCCGTGAATTTCACCGCGTTCGACAGCAGGTTTTTCAGGATCTGTTCGAGACGCCGGAAATCGGTCGTGAGCGTCGGATAGCCGTCGATATCGTTGCGAAGTTCGAGCCTGAGCTTCTTTTGCCGCGCGAGCGGCTCGAACGTGCGCGAGAGCGCATCGACGATCCGCTGCAACGGCACGTCTTCGATATGCAGATCGAGCTTGCCCGCCTCGACCTTCGAGAGATCGAGAATATCGTTGATGAGATTGAGCAGATCGTTGCCCGCGGAATAGATGGTCTGCGCGTACTTGATCTGATCGTTCGTGAGATTGCCGGATTTGTTCTCCGAGAGCAGCTTCGCGAGAATCAGCGAACTGTTGAGCGGCGTGCGCAGTTCGTGCGACATGTTCGCGAGAAACTCGGACTTGTAGCGGCTCGCGCGCTGCAATGCTTCGGCACGCGCTTCCAGTTCGCCCTGCGCGGCGTTGAGCGCGACATTGCGTTCGTCGAGCACGCGCGCCTGTTCCGCGAGCTGATCGTTGGTCTGCTCCAGCTCCGCCTTCTGATTCGCGAGATAGGCCTGCGCCTGCGAAAGCGCTGTCGTCTGCTGTTCGAGTTCCTCGTTGGTCGTGCGCAGTTCTTCCTGCTGCATCTGCAGTTCTTCGTTCAACTGCTGCGTTTCTTCGAGCACGTGCTGCAGACGCTCGCGATACTGCGCCGCTTCCACATAGTCGCCGATATTGCCCGCGATCGTCTTCAGGAACTGCTGGTCGCGCCCGGTCAGCGTGTGCATCGCGCCGAGTTCGATCGCGCCGTTCGCATGGCCTTCGTTTTCGATCGGCACGATGACGACGCTCACGGGCACGCTCGCGCCGAGCGCCGAGGTCACCTTCCAGTAACCGGCGGGCACATCGTTCATGCTCGTGAGTTTGCGCGCGTGCACCGCCTGTCCGACGAGGCTCTTCACGCCCGCAAGCGACTCGGGAAGCGGCGCGCTGTCGGGATCGAAGCCGAAGCTCGCGGTGCGTTTCAATGCGCCATCGCCTTCGCGCACGTAGAACGCGCCTATCGACACCTTCAGATAGTCCGCGAGGAAATCGAGAATCGTCTGGCAAAGCTGATCGAGCGATTGCCGGCCGATCACCTTTTCCGCGAGCTGCGTCTGCCCTTCGTTCAGCCACGCCTGCTCCTGCAGCGCGCGCGTCTGACGCTCCTGTTCGCCGATCGCTGCGCCGAAGGCGCCGGAAAGCTGCATCAGCTCGCGCCTGCCGAAGATCGCCAGAATCACCGATAACATCAGGCTCAGAATCAGAAAGACGACGACGGTGATGGTCGTCAATTGCCGCGCGGATTCCACGCGCTGCAAGCGCAAGGTCTGCTCGATGTTAAGAAATGCGGCAAGCTCGCGCTCGGTCTCCGCGCGCTCGGCCGACCCGCGCCCCGCACGCACCAGCGCGACGGAATCCTGCGCGTGGCGGCGCGCGTCGATGAGGCCGTCGGCGACCTTGTCCCATTGGGCCTGCAACGCGCGAATGCGGATCAGGCGGTCGACTTGCGGCGCGTTATCGGAGACGAGATCGGCGAGCGTGTCGATATCGGCGCCGAGCTTCGGTTTCGCGGTGTCATAGGGCGCGAGAAACGCTTCGTCGCCCGTGATCAGATAGCCGCGAATCGCGCTTTCCTTCTCGCTCACGAGCCGCCCGAGTTCCTGCGCGTTGCCGATCACGCGCTCCGAATGCTCGACCCAGTTGATGCCCGACAGCAGATACAGCACGAGCACGACAAACGCGACCGCCGTGACGACCCCGGTTGCGAGCGGCAGTGCGATGTTGCGAAAGAGAATGCGACGAAAACTGGCCTCGTCGACACCGGACCGCAATGGCATGGACAGCTCCGAATAAGCGTGAACGTCGCGCGCCGGGCCGATGTCTCGAACGAGCCCGTATGACGGCGACAATACCGAAAGTTGTAGTTCTTGTTTCAGCCGGTGCGCATCATACCCGGTTCGACTCCGCGCCGTGGCGGCCCTCGGACATGCTCGCGAAGGGTAGCACTGTATCGTTTTTCGGCACATTCGTTCGGATACTTTCGACCCCTTCTGTTCGCGCCTACAAATCCCGCGCATCCCCGCGCGGCGGCGACCATTTTTTCCTCATTGCGTTTATTAATTATAGGTACATATAATAAACGGACGTCGAAAACGGCGGGCCCCCGCTTCGCGTGAACACCGGCATGTCGCCGGTCCAGTGGCATTCATGGACGGCGCGAGCCGTCGACAACGAGGAGTTGTACATGTCGCAAGCAGAGCTTCACACTGGCGCGGCGTTCGAGCCGCGCGCCGGGAATCCGGCGGCATCCGACCGTGGCGATGCGTGGAGCGGAAACGTGCCCGTCGAGGCGTTCATCGACGCACACCGCTTCTCGCGCTTCCAATGGACGCTGATGGGCGTGTGCTTCCTGATCGTGCTGATCGACGGCATGGACACGGCGGCCATCGGCTATATCGCGCCGGCGCTCGTCAAAGGCTGGGGCATCACGAAGAGCGCGCTCGCGCCGGTCCTGAGCTCCGCGCTCTTCGGGCTCGCGGCCGGCGCGGTCGTCTCCGGGCCGGCGGCGGACCGCTTCGGGCGGCGCGCGGTGCTCATCGCCGCGACAGCGTTCTTCGGCGCGATGAGCCTCGCGACCGCGTTCAGCGGCTCGATCGAAGCGCTCGTCGCGTTGCGCTTTCTGACGGGCATCGGTCTCGGCGCGGCGATTCCGAACGCCATCACGCTCGTCTCCGAATACGCGCCGGCGAAGCGCCGCTCGATCATCGTCAATACGACGTATTGCGGCTTCACGATCGGCGCGGCGCTCGGCGGTTTCATCTCGTCGTGGCTGATTCCCGCATTCGGCTGGCACAGCCTCTTCGTCGTAGGCGGCGTGCTGCCGCTCGTGCTCGCGTGCTTCGTCGTCATGCTCGTGCCGGAATCGGTGCGCTATCTCGTCAAGCGCGGCGCGCCGAAGGAAAAGATCTGGGCGCCGCTCGCGAAGATCGCGCCGCTCGATCTCGCGCGCATCGATTCGTTTCGCCTGGCCGAACACGCGCAAACGCAGGCGAAATCGTCGGTCGGCGCGATCCTTTCGCGCAACTATGTCGTCGGCACGTTGATGCTGTGGCTCGTGTACTTCATGGGTCTCGTCATCTTCTATCTGCTCATGAGCTGGATGCCGCTGCTCATGAACGAAGCGGGCTTCACGCCCGAGCGCGCCGCGCTGCTCACCGCGCTGTTCCCGCTCGGCGGCGGCATCGGCACGATCGCGTCGGGATGGCTGATGGACCGGTGGAACGCGAACGTCGTCGTGATGCTCGGCTATCTGCTGACCGCCGCGCTCATCTTCGTGGTCGGGCAGGCGATCGGCAGCATCGGGCTCGTGAGCGCGCTGATCTTTCTCGCCGGCACGACGATGAACGGCGCGCAATCGTCGATGCCCTCGCTCGCCGCGATGTTCTATCCGACGCAGAGCCGCGCAACCGGTGTCTCGTGGATGTACGGTGTCGGGCGCTTCGGCGGCATCGCGGGCGTCGCGCTCGGCGGTCTCTTCGCGCAGTGGAAGCTCGGCCTGCCCGCCGTGTTCGCGCTGCTCGCCGTGCCTTCGGTGATCGCGGGCATCGCGCTCTTCGTGAAGTTCAAGGCGTATCGGGACACACAACACGCCTGAATTTTTTCCTGCGCGTTGCTCGCATGGCGGGCGGCGCGCTTCATTTCACCGCAACGACTGGAAGCAAAAATGAGTCAGGAACTGGAAGTGTTGACCGGCAAGCTGCATGGCCTTACCGCCGCGATCAGCGTGATCGCCGCGGCGCTGCCGCAACAGGCATCGACGGATGTGCAGGAGACGCTGCGCGACATAATCGGCGAAACTGCGTCGTCGGACTTGCCCGGCGCGACGCTCGCGGCGATGCATTCGACGCTCGCGCAGGTCATCGAGTCGATGGAAATCGGCTTGCGGCGCTGATCTTCTTCAGGCCGCGCGCGCGGTACGGGCCGGCTTCGGCTTTGCCTTCTTCGCGATGGCCGATGGCGCACTCGCCTGCGCCTCCAGACCGCCGACGATAAAGTTCGTCAACTGCTCGAGCGTCTCGTTCGCGTCCCACGGATCGCACGCGCCTTTGGCGAGCACATCGAGACGATGCGTGTCGGAGAACGCGTAGAGATACGCGCCGATCATCATCGTCACGCGCCAGTAGAGATCCTTCGCGGGGAGGCCGGGCAGCGCGGCGCGCAGGGCGTCGACGTAGGCATCGGTCGAATCTCCATACGCGGTGCTGCGCAGGCTGTATGAGATTTCAGGCGGCTCCGTGTGCAGCCGCGCCTGCAGGCGAATGAACGCGCGCCCGCCATCGGTCTTGCGCAGCGCGACGAGCGGCAGCAAAAACGCGCGCACGATGTCGCGCACATTCGCCTCTTTTTGCTCGGTCAGTTCATGGAGAAGCGTCACGCGTTCCTCGGAGACGAGCATCGCGCGTCGCAAGAAGACTTGTTCGAAAAGCTGCTGCTTCGTGCCGAAGTAATACGTGATGAGCGCCTGCGTGACGCCGCACGACGCGGCCACTTCCTTGAGCGACGTGCCCGCATAGCCGCGCTGCGAGAAATCGACCTCGGCTGCATCGAGGATGTTTTCGCGCTGATTGATGTTGCCCGTCGGGCGGCCGAGCCGCTTGCGCTTGCTCGAAGCGCCATGTGCGCGGACCTGAGTGGTGTCGTCTTTCGTCATGCCTGGGCGGTGCTGCCGATGAAGTGAGAAGCCGCGTCTGGCTCGCGGCCCGGTCACTTCCTATTTTACGGGCGTTTCAGGCATGCTCCAGCGAATTCGTCTGAAGCGCGGGTCCTCAGCGCGCTTCTTTCCGGGCCCGTCGTTCTTTCGAACCGACGGGCCACGCAAGCCGAGGCTAGTTGCAATATCCCTGCGACGCGAAGGTGCCCCCGCCCGGCGCCGCGCTACTGCACAGCGTATTCAGCAGCGACGCGATGTTGCCCGAACCGTAGCTCCCGTAAGTCGCGTTCGGATACTGCGTGTTCTGACGGAACTGCGAGGCATAGTTGTCCTTGTTCGCGTTCGGATCGGCCGATCCCCATGAGGTCACGCCGACGATCGCGAGCGTCGACGAATTGCCCACCACCGCGCCGCCGGTCAGAACGGCATCGCGCGCACGGAAGTTCACGATCCATGGGCCACCGCTTGCGCCGCCCGTGAGATTGCTCCCCTGCCAGAGTTGCGATGCGCCGCTGACCGTCGTCGTATAGGTCGGGCCATCGGTGCGCTGCATGATCGCGCCGCCATCGATCAATGCGGGATAGCCGAAGGTCGTGACGGCCGCCGTCAGAAGATTGCCCGTTTTGGAGGACGATATGAAGGAATAGTTGTTGTAGCCATAGTTCAGATAGCCGGTGATGTCGCCAATGAACTGATTCGATGCGTTCTTCGCGATCGCGATAACGGCGAGATCATTGTTGCGCGCAGAACCCGATCCGGTATCGGTGCCGTTCGCCCACGTCGATGGCCGCACGAGTCCGGCCCAGGTCCATGTGCCATAGGGCGCGATCTGTGCCGATGTGGCTCCTGAAGCGCCGTAATGTCCGGGGATGAACTGCCAGTTGGAGAACAGCGAACTGCCGCTTCCGAACGCCTGGACGCAGTGTGCCGCCGTGACGATCACGCTTCTGCGAACCAGGCTCGCGGTGCAATATCCGGCGGAGAACGTGAGCTTGCCGATCGCTCTGTACGGATAGGTCGTGCTGAGGAAATTGGCGCTCGTGGTGCCGGACGCGCTCTGATTGCCGTCCTGCACGCGGCCCGTGGTATAGGGTATGCCGAAGTCGCCATACGCTCTCGTCTGCGCATTGCTCACGATGCCGCTCTGCGTGTTCACGCCCCCCGTATAAGGTTCCGGGCCAGTGTTCGGGACGATGGTGGATGTGTCCGGAGGCAGCAGCACATTGACGACCGGCTTGAGACCCGATACATCCGGCGTTGCGGCGCGCGAAGCTGCCGGATTCATATTCACGATGACTTCATCGTCCGCATATGCAACGCCTGCGCTTGCTATCGACAGTGCGACTACCGCCGTCGCCTCCACGCAGGCGACTCGTTTCGATCTTTTCATGACACCCTCCGGATAATAGATACGATGTGTCGCATGACACTTCGATCTTCAGTTGTTTTGTATTCCTAATTCTTCAGGAACATCACTGCGCCGGCTGATCAGTGCTGCGTTCGTGGTCTGATTCATCGGATGCATTGCGGGTTGTCATCGCGACGAGTGCAATGGAGACGACCCGGTTCCGGCGCGCGCTTAACTTCGACGAATACAAACACGCGCTCGTGCAATAAGATCAGGAAAGCGAACAATACGTAACTCTAGTTCAAATTTTCGCCAATCTCGATCCCACGTGTTTGTTCAGCGGATAAGCTCGGCCTTCGGCTCGGGTGACCGATCGTGCGTTTAAATCTCGTGTGCGCCGGCATCGCCCGATTCGAGATTTGCGGTTCACAGCACACAGCGCGCTTGACGACACCCGTTCCATACAGATAGCCTACATTTATTCTAAATAAAGCTTTCGGTTCGGATCTGCGGCAAGCGTCTTCCGCGCGAGCGTCCGGATCACGCGGTGCCTTCGATATTCGATGCGGGCGGTTGCCATGGCCGCCATTCCCGGCCACGACTGCGGCGGGCGAAGCCGCGACGGGCGCATACATTTCAGCCTTCCCGATCATCCGCAAACGTTTTCTGCGCGCTCGCGCACGGCGTGAATCGACGTCGCCCTCGCGTCCGGTTAAGTACCGCACAGAACGCTACGTCCAGCCTGTCATTCTTGCCCCACATCGCGTTTGACTCTCCAGGTGAACGCGTGGCGAAGAAACACTACAAGGGGCACACATGAGTAATCCTAAAAAATTCAAATTGAATACCGCGCTCAAGCTCAGCGTGATCGTGATCGCGGCGGCCATGTCGAATTTCGCGTCGGCGCAGACGGCGGCAAATCCGTGCAGCCAAACCTCCGAGGGGTGTGCGCCGATCGGCCTGAGTGCCGTGATGACGGTGGCAGCGATGGACTCGTCGACGAGCGTATCGCCGGCGACGGAACCGACCGTCGACACGGTGGCGGCGGTCATCCCCTTGATCGAGGGTGGACGAGGCGGCGACGGATCGGCTGGCGCGCACTCGGGCGGCGGCACCGCGAGCGGCTCCGGCTCGGGTTCGGGTTCGAGCGCGGGTTCGGGCTCCGGACAGGGTTCGGCCAGCAGCGGGCCGGGTGCGACGGCGGGCGCTGGCGGCTCGACCTCGGGTAGCGGAGGCAAGGGTACGGGATCGACGGGCACTGGAAATGGTAGCTCGGGCCCGGGCGGCGGCGATTCCGGCGGCGGAGATTCGGGCGGAGACACAGGCGGCGATGGTCACGGACATGGCCATGGTCACGGGCATGGCCACGGTGATGGTGATGGTGACGGCGACGGCCACGGTCATGGCCACGGCGATGGTGATGGCGACGGTCATGGCCACGGCGATGGTGATGGCGACGGTCATGGCCACGGTCATGGCGATGGTGATGGCGACGGTCATGGTCATGGCCATGGCGATGGTGATGGCGACGGTCATGGTCATGGCCATGGCGAAGGCCACGGCGACGGTCACGGTGATGGCCACGGCGACGGCTGTCTCTTATACACATCTCCGAGCCCCCGAGACCGCGGCCGACCTCGTATGCCGTTTTCCGATGTAAAAAAAAAACGACAGACATCTCGATTGAC
>LRBF01000040.1 GCA_001580565.1 Caballeronia megalochromosomata
CGCTACTGCAGGGCCATCTAACCAATCGCCTGTGCCGCGGCCGGTGTGAAGTGCTTAGGCTGGGACAAGCTGTTTCTTTGGTTACTTTCTTTGCAGCAGCAAAGAAAGTAACTGCCGCCCCGCACAGGGGCAGTGCTAATAAACCGACACGGAAACGGGATCCAGCGACAAAAAAACCTAAACCGCCGCCGTCGCAGTAACGGCAAAATCCGGCGTATCCGTCGACGCATAATTGAAAGTCACATCACGCCAGGTATCGAGCGCCTGCTTCAACGGCGTGCACGATCGAGCAGCGGCTTCCAGAATATCCGGTCCTTCATTAGCGATATCGCGCCCTTCATTACGCGCCTTCACCATCGCTTCGAGCGCAACGCGATTGGCCGTCGCACCGGCCTGAATCCCTTGCGGATGCCCAATTGTGCCGCCACCGAATTGCAGAATGCAGTCATCGCCGAAAAGATCGAGCAGTTGATGCATCTGTCCAGCGTGAATACCGCCCGACGCAACGGGCATCACCTTTCGCAATCCCGCCCACGGCTGATCGAAGAAAATCCCACGCGACAGATCGACTTCATTGCGCGCCTCGCGGCACACGTTGTAGTAACCCTGCACCGACAACGGATCGCCTTCCAGCTTCCCCACCGCCGTGCCCGCATGGGCATGATCCACGCCCGCCATGCGCAGCCACTTCGCTATCACGCGAAACGAGATGCCATGGTTGCGCTGCCGCGTATAAGTCCCATGCCCCGCGCGATGCAAATGCAGGATCATGTCATTGCGCCGCGCCCATTTCGACATCGACTGAATCGCGGTCCAGCCGATCACCAGATCGATCATCACGATGCACGAGCCCAACTCCTTCGCGAATTCGGCGCGCTCGTACATGTCTTCCATCGTGCCGGCCGTCACGTTCAGATAGTGGCCCTTCATTTCTCCGGTTTCGGCTTGCGCTCGGTTCACCGCTTCCATCGAGAAAAGATAGCGGTCGCGCCAGTGCATGAAGGCCTGCGAGTTGATGTTCTCGTCGTCCTTCAGAAAATCGAGGCCGCCTTTCAGGCCTTCATACACGACACGTCCGTAGTTCTTGCCCGACAGGCCGAGCTTCGGCTTCACCGTCGCGCCGAGAAGCGGCCGCCCATATTTATCGAGCCGCTCGCGCTCGACGACGATGCCCGTCGGCGGCCCCTGGAATGTCTTCAGATACGCAACCGGAATGCGCATGTCCTCGAGACGCAACGCCTTCAGCGGCTTGAAGCCGAACACATTGCCGATGATCGACGCCGTCAGGTTCGCAACCGATCCTTCCTCGAACAGATCGAGCTCGTAGGCGATGTACGCGAAGTATTGCGGCTCGTCGGCGCGCGCATTCGGTACCGGCTCGACGCGATACGCCTTCGCGCGATACATGTCGCATGCGGTGAGGCGATCGGTCCACACGACGGTCCACGTCGCCGTCGACGATTCGCCCGCCACGGCGGCGGCCGCTTCCTCCGGCTCGACGCCCGCTTGCGGCGTGATGCGAAAGAGCGCGATCACGTCCGTATCCTTCGGCGTGTAATCGGGCTGCCAGTAGCCCATCTCGCGATACTTCATGACACCGGCCGCATAGCGCGAGCGCGGATCGGACGGATTGCGCGCCGCCTCGACGGCGGCCTTGCTGAAGTCGTTCATTCCGTTTCCTCGACAGTGAGAAGAGAGTGACGTGCGCCCTGACGTGCGAAGCGAGCGTCGCGCTTGTGTTGCCTGCTGTGTTTTCAGACTACGCACTGACCGAGAGGAAAGGAATTCACGAATTACTTGCCGGACCATAAGCGATGCCTTAGTCGGGATTAGCCCTGATGCGTTTGTGACCGGGCGGATGGGACACTTTGTTCTGATTTCGTCACAGTCGGCGCGCATGATGCGCGAGCCGCGTTCTTCGGCATCCGCTTCATGCCATTGGCATGACGCTTGCATCGTCGAAACGCCGGCCCCCTCCCGGCCGCCTGGTGGATTCGTCCACATCGGCAAATCATTGAAGCGGTAACCGAGGCATCAACCCAACTCACATGGAGGAACGCGCATGCAATGGACCACGCCTAGCTTCACCGATATGCGTTTTGGTTTTGAAATCACGATGTATATCGCCACCCGCTAAATGCGGATCAAACCCGCACGAAGCCGCATCGAAGTGATTGCGGCGTTTTCGTGCGGCTACGAATACTTGCGCCGACCATCATGATTTACGAGACCATCGTCACGACCGCGGATCGCGATGGCCGGCCGCACATTGCACCGATGGGCGTGCGCTTCGAGGACAGTTTCGCGATTCTCGCGCCGTTCCGCCCGTCGACGACGCTCGACAACGTGCTCGCGACGAAGAGCGCCGTCATCAACTTCACGACGGATGTGCGCGTGTTCGCGGGCTGCGTGACTGGCTATGCGCGCGACTGGCCGACGGTCGTCGCGGACACGGTGCCGAGCGTGCGGCTCGCATCGACGCTCGCGCATACGGAGTTGCGTCTCGCCGAACTGCTCGACGATGAAACACGTCCGACGTTGCGCATGGCATGCGTGCATCGTGTGACGCATGCGCCGTTCGCGGGCTTCAATCGCGCGCAGGCGGCGGTCGTCGAAGGTGCGATTCTCGTGAGCCGGCTGTTCATGCTGCCGCCGGAAAAGGTGGACAGCGAGATCACGTACCTGAAGATCGCGATCGACAAGACCGCGGGCGACGCCGAGCGCGAAGCATGGCAGTGGCTCTTGCAGGCAATCGAGGCGCATCGCGCCAAAGCGCTCACCTGAAGCGTCTTCCGTGGCATGTCCAATGGAGTTTTCACGATGACCGCATTGCTCGCGAGCGTCCGCTCGGCCGACGAAGCATTCGATGCCGCCGACGCCGGCGCCGAACTGATCGACCTGAAGGAACCGGGCGCGGGTGCGCTGGGCGGCGTCGCGATCGGCGATATCGCGCGTATCGTGCGGGCGCTGCGCGCGCGGTATGCGGTGCGGCCGATCAGCGCGACCATCGGCGACTTGCCGAACGATGCGCTCGACGAGATGACCGCGCGCGTGCTCGATGTCGCGGCGACGGGCGTCGATTATGTGAAGGTCGGGGTGACGCCCGGCGCGGGCGCGTCTGCCTGCCTGCGGCATCTGGCGAGCCTGCCGGCGGCGGTGGTGCCGGTGTTTCTGTCGGACGATGGCGTGGATCGCGAGCTGGCCGCGCTGGCCGCGCAACTGGGCTTTGTCGGCATCGTGTTCGATACGGCGAGCAAGAACGGGCGCACGTTGTTCGATTGCGTCGATGCGGGGATGCTTGCGTCGTGCATCGCGGATGCGCGGGCTCGCGGGACGATGATCGCAGTTGCCGGGTCGCTGGGTTGGGGTGATCTCGACAGGATTCTTATGCTCTCGCCGGATATTGCGGGATTCCGGGGGGCGTTATGCGATGAGCTTGAAGGGCGCGGGGGGAGGCTTGATCCCAAGCGCGTGGAGAAGTGGGTTCGGGCGTTACATGGGGATGGCGTTTGAGGTTTTTTTTTCGCTGGATCCCGTTGGCGTGTCGGTCTATTGGCGTTGCCCCTGTGCGGGGCGGCACCTACTTTCTTTGCTGCTGCAAAGAAAGTAGGCAAAGAAAGCAGCTTTCCCATCCAAAGTGCCTCACACCGGCCGCGGCACAGGCGATTGACCTAATGGCCCGGCTGTAGCGAGTGCCCCCACAAAACTCACCGGGCTTGGACCGCGCACGGTCTGACACGCCATAACTTTTAGCGCGCTGGTTCAGCACGAAAGTGCTCCGGCACAGCGCTACGCGCTGCCGTGGGGTATGCGAGGGAAACCAACGAAGGAGAGGCGCAGAAGCTCACGCACACCCGATTGACCCATCGGCCGCGCAGCGGGCCGGAGCTATTTCGTGCTGAACCAGCCACGCGTGCGGCGCGATGTGTCAGACCGTGCGCGATCCAAGCCCGGTTCTGCTTGTGGGGGCACTCGCTACAGCCGGGCCATTCAGCCAATCGCCTGTGCCGCGGCCGGTGTGAAGTGCTTAGGCTGGGACAAGCTGCTTTCTT
>LRBF01000041.1 GCA_001580565.1 Caballeronia megalochromosomata
AAACCGGCCGCTGACATCGATGCCGACGAACAAAGGGGAAACGGAAGCGGAGAGGATTTGGTTCACCACAGCACCCATACTTGCAAAGATACGAGCTCGAGGCTCAGTCAACTGTCCGGGTTCGGAGCGGTAAGTGGAAGCGGCGCCACCAGCTTTCTTTCGGGCTGCGAGCCCATGTAACACAAACGGGCTACCGCTTCCAGCGAACGGGAAGGATCAGTTCCCGAGCGCTAGACTCAATATACAAGTAACCAAAGAAACAGCTTGTCCCATCCAAAGTGCTTCACGCCGGCCGCGGCACAGGCGATTGGCTGAATGGCCCGGCAGTAGCGAGTGCCCTCACAAGCAGAACCGGGCTTGGATCGCGCACGGTCTGACAAGCTAGTACCCCAAGGGCGCTGGTTCAGCACGAAAGAGTTCCGGCACAGCGCTACGCGCTGCCGTGGGGTATGCGAGGGAAACCGACGAGAAAAGAAAAATGCAGAAGCACACGCAAACCCGATTGACCGGTCGGCCGCGAAGCGGGCCGGAGCTAGTGGTGCTGAACCAGTCAGTGAAGTGGCGCGACGCGACAGACCGTGCGCGATCCAAGCCGCGCAAGACCTACGAGGGCACTCGCTACTGCCGGGCCATTCAGCCAATCGCCTGTGCCGCGGCCGGTGTGAAGCACTTTGGATGGGAAAAGCTGCTTTCTTTGCCTACTTTCTTTGCAGCAGCAAAGAAAGTAGGTGCCGCCCCGCACAGGGGCAGTGCTAATAGACCGACAAGAAAACGGGATCGAGCGACAACCCAGGCAAGCCCCAAAATAACAAGCGTCACTCACGAATATCGGCATCGCCATGCCGCAAACTCAATGGCATCTCAGCAGCGATTTCCTTCCCGACTTCCCCCGAATCACGCCCACGATTAAAAAGCGCATTGAGCAAAATAGCGAAGACGGCGGCGAGCGTAATCCCGCTATGCGTCAACGGCCCGGCCCACACCGGCATATGCGCAAAAAACGTCGGCGCTGCAAGCGGAATCACTCCCACGCCCAAACTGATCGCGATGATAAGCAAGTTGTTCTTGCTGTCGAAATCCACCTTGCTCAAGATCTTCACGCCGGTCGCCGCGACCATCCCGAACATGGCGATGCCCGCGCCCCCAAGCACGACGACTGGTATTGAAGCAATCAGATTGGAAAGCTTGGGCAAGAGCCCGAGAAGAATCAGGATCACGCCCGACACCGCGACCACCCAGCGGCTTTTCACGCCAGTAATCCCCACGAGCCCGATGTTCTGCGAGAACGACGAATGCGGAAACGTATTGAATATCCCGCCGATCACGGTGCCAAGACCATCGGTGCGCAAGCCGCGCGTCGCATCGTTCCGCGAAACAGGCCGCATCGCGAGATCGCCGAGCGCGAGAAACATGCCGAGCGACTCCACCATGATGACGACCATCACGAGGCACAGCGAAGCGATCGCCGCGATATCGAAGGTCGGCATGCCGAACGCGAACGGCCGCACCGGCGCGAACCACGCGGCCTGACCGACGCCGCCGAAGTCGACGAAGCCGAGCGGCAGCGCGATCACGAAGCCGATCAACATGCCGAGCAACACCGAAATATTCGCGATGAAGCCCTTCAGATACTTGTTGATGAGCAAAATCGCGAGCAGCACGACAGCCGCGATCATCAGGTTCTTCGGCTCGCCGAAGTTCGCCGCGCCGCGCCCGCCGCCCGCCCAGTTGATCGCCACCGGAAAGAGCGTCATGCCGATCGTGAGAATGATCGTGCCCGTGACGATCGGCGGAAAAAAGCGCATCAACCTCCCGAAGAACGGCGCGATCAGAATCGCGAACACGCCCGCCGCGATCGTCGCGCCGAAGATCGTCGTCAGGCCCGCGCCGGATGACGCCATCGCGACCATCGGTCCGACCGGCGCGAAGCTCACGCCCATGATCACCGGCAGGCGAATGCCGAATTTCCATACGCCGATACACTGCACCAGCGTGACCATCCCGCATGCGAACAGGTCCGAACTGATGAGAAACGCGATCTGCTCCTTGGGCAGCTTCAACGCCGCGCCGATGATGAGCGGCACCGCAATCGCACCCGCATACATCACGAGTACGTGCTGTATGCCAACCGCAAGCATCTGACCGATGGGCAGCACTTCGTCGACGGGATGAATCGTTTGGGACATGTGCGCTCCGGCAGGTCGAATGACGTTGAGTCGATCGGGCGAGTATTGCACCGCCCGATACCCAAAAAAATATTCGCGCCGCTATACACGGGATCGCATGCGGGTCCACGATCGTTCGCTTTCTCTCAGGACATTTGACCGGTCTTTGTCCAATGCGCAGCGAACGACCGGCAGCAATTGCCGATCCATCGAAACGCGCTCGGCCTTGGGCGAAATAATGCTCCAATCCCTTGCGCTACAAGGCTTCCCGGACTGTCGAATTTTGGGATGGCGTGCTACATTCCGAACGCCTTGCGCCGCCTTTATTTCGATATTGTTCGCGGCGACGCAACAAACCAACGTCCGGGGCTCGGCGCCCGATAACAACATTCGCACAGGATTTCGGCATGGAAATGGTCGGCGGAACGCGGCTTGCCCAATTGTTCACCAGCAATCAGGAACAACTGCTCACGGAGTGGTTTGCGCAACAGCACGCCGTCGCTGCGCGGCGCGGACTCGTCGGGGAAGCCGAGTTGCGCAATCAGTTCACGCAGTTCGTCTCGCTGCTGACGACGGCGCTCGCTTCATCCGAGCGCGTCGATTTCAAGTCGCCCGGATGGCAGGAAGTGCGCGCGTTTCTCGCGGAGATGTCCGCCCAGCGCGCGCGTCAGGGCTTCACGCCGGTCGAGACCGCGATGTTCGTGTTCTCGCTCAAGCAGCCGCTCTTCGCGCGTCTGCGCGAGTCGCTCAGCACTGATGCCGCGACGCTCGCCGATCTCACCTGGACGATCAGCACGCTCTTCGACGAACTCGGTCTCTTCACGACCGAAGTATTCCAGACAAGCCGCGAGCAGGTCATCGTGCGTCAGCAGCAGGAACTGCTGGAACTCTCGACGCCCGTCGTGCAGTTGTGGGATGGGATTCTCGCGCTGCCGCTCATCGGCACGCTCGATTCCGCGCGCACGCAGGTCGTGATGGAGAATCTGCTGCAGAAGATCGTGGAGACGGGCGCGGCGATCGCAATCATCGACATCACCGGCGTGCCGACCGTCGATACGCTCGTCGCGCAACACTTGCTGAAAACCGTGGCGGCGGCGCGGCTGATGGGCGCGGACTGCATCATCAGCGGCATTCGTCCGCAGATCGCGCAGACCATCGTGCATCTCGGCGTGAATCTGTCGAACGTCACGACCAAGGCGACGCTCGCGGCGGCCTTCATCGTCGCGCTGCAGCGCACCGGCAAGTCGGTGACGGGAGCGTTCGCACAGGATGCATCGCGCGCGGCCCGTTCGAAAGACGGTTTCGATTCGCTGCAACCGGAATGACGCATTTCGCCATTCGAAGCACGCATCGAACGCAACGCGACTGAACGGGGTCTCAAGCGATGGAACGCATTCCGATTCTCAGGATGGGCAAGCTGCTGCTCGTCACCATTCAGGTCGACATGCACGACCGGCTCGCGCTCGCGCTGCAGGACGATCTGACGAGCCGCATCGTGAAGGACGGCGCGCGCGGCGTGCTGATCGACATTTCCTCGCTCGACGTGGTCGATTCGTTCATCGGACGCATGATCGGCAACACGGCCGCGATGGCGCGCGTGCTCGATGCGGAGACGGTCGTCGTCGGCATGCAGCCGTCCGTCGCGATCACGCTGGTCGAACTCGGGCTCACGCTGTCGGGCGTGCGCACCGCGCTCGACGTGGAGAAGGGCATGGCGCTCCTTGCAAGAGACGGCACGGTCTGAAGGTCGCATACGAACGACGCCATGACGATCTTCAACTCCACAGCCGCGCCGACGTCCACCTCGCCGCCCGACACGCTGCCGATCCGCTCCGACGAGCAAATCGTGCGGCTGCGCCAGTTCGTGCGGGAAAAGGCGGTCGCGCAAGGCCTGTCTCTCATCGATCAGACCAAATTCGTGACGGCGGCGAGCGAGCTGGCACGCAACACGCTCATCTATGGCGGCGGCGGGGACGTGCATTGCTATTTAGTCGAGCGCAACGGCCGCCGAGGCCTCACACTCGAATTCGTCGACAACGGCCCGGGCATTCCGGATATCCAGCGCGCGCTGTCCGATGGCTTCACGTCGGGCAGCGGCTTGGGCCTCGGCCTGGGCGGCGCGAAACGCCTGTGCGACGAATTCGACATCCGCTCGGCGCCAGGCGAGGGCACGCACGTCTCGATCACCAAATGGAAACCGTTCTGAAGGAATCGATGGCCGCGCAGCAGCGCTTCGAGATCGCCGAGGCGAGCCAGATCGCCTATGCACGGCGTGCGATCGGCGAACTCGCGCGCGGGCTCGCCTTCGACGAGACGAGCGCGGGCGAGCTCGCGATCGTCGTCACCGAATGCGGCACGAATCTGCTGAAGCACGCTGAGCGCGGCGAGCTGCTCGTGCGGCCGCTCGTCGATGCCGGCGCGGGCGCGTCCCAGCGTTACGGCATCGAAGTGCTGTGCATCGACAGCGGGCCGGGCATCCAGGATCTGCATCGCTGTTTCGAGGACGGCTACACGACCGCCGGCAGTCCCGGCACCGGCATGGGCGCGATCGAGCGCCTGTCCGACGAGCTCGACATCTGGAGCGTGCCGGGACGCGGCACCGTGCTGCGCGTCGTGTTCTGGAATGCGCCGGGCGCGGCGAACGCGCCTGCCGCCGAGCTGACCTATGGCGTCGTGAATCTGCCGCTGCAAACAGAAACCGTCAGCGGCGATGCGTGGGCGTGCCATGCGAATCAGGGCGAATTCACCGTGCTCGTCGCCGATGGTCTCGGTCACGGCCCGCTCGCCAACGTCGCGGCGATCGAAGCGGCGAAGGCGCTTGCAGCGAACGGCGATCAGCCGCTCGACCACATCATGGAGGCCGCCAACGTGGCGCTGCGCCCGACGCGCGGCGCGGCGGTCGGCATCGCGCGCATGCCGGCGCTCGCGTCGATGGCGGGCATGCCGGTGTCATTCGCGGGCATCGGCAATATCTCGGCGAGCGTGTGGACGGAAAGCTCGCACCGGCATCTCGTGTCGCACAGCGGCATCGTCGGACATGCGGCGCGGCGCGCGCAACTGTTCGACGTGCCGTATCCGCCGGACGCGCTCGTCGTGCTGCATTCGGACGGGCTGACGTCGCGCTGGGATCTCGCGCGCTATCCGGGTCTCGCGATCCGGCATCCGGCGCTCGTCGCGGCGGTGCTGTACCGCGACTTCTCGCGCGGCCGCGACGATGTGACCGTGTTCGTCGCCCGCGTGAACAGAGGCGCAGGATGACGCAGCCGCTCTATGCAATGCATATCGAAGACGAGCGCGACATGGTCGCGGCCCGCGTGAAGGCGCGCGATGCGAGCGCGGCGCTCGGCTTCTCGCCGCAGGACCAGACGCGCATCTCGACCTCCGTGCTCGAAGCGGCGCGCACGGTGCTGACCGCGGGCCAGCCGGCGCGCGCGGAATTTCTCGTCGATCACGACGCGTGGCCGCGACGCTTCGTCGTGCGTTTTCTGGCGGGCGCCGGCGCGGGCGAGCGTTTGCGCGCGATGCGCAACGACGAGTCGCAAACCGCGCTCGGCCTGCTCGCGGCACAGCGTCTGATGGATCAATGCGCGATCGCCGACGAAGCGGACGGCGTCACGTCGATCTCGCTCGCGAAGGCCTTGCCCGATGGCGCGCCGTGCGACATGCAGGCGGTCGGCAACGCGCTTTCGCGTCAGTCGGGCGCGGACACGGCGGCGGAATTGCAGCGCCAGAATCGCGAGCTGATCGCGGCGCTCGCCGATCTGCGCGAGCGTCAGGAAGAACTGACGCGTCTCACGCGCGAACTCGAAGACACCAATCGCGGCGTCGTCGCGCTCTACGCGGAGCTCGATGCACGAGCGGATCATCTGCGTCGCGCGGATGAATCGAAGTCGCGCTTTCTGTCGAACATGAGCCACGAGTTCCGCACGCCGCTCTCGTCGATCCGCGCGCTGTCGAAGCTCCTGCTGGACCGCATCGACGGCGAATTGACGGAAGAGCAGGAAAAGCAGGTGCGCTTCATCCGCAAGGCGGCGGAAGATCTGTCGGAAACGGTCGACGACCTGCTCGATCTCGCGAAGATCGAGGCGGGCAAGATCGAGGTGCGTCCGGCCGAGTTCGAAGTCGATACCTTGTTTTCAGCGTTGCGCGGCATGTTGCGGCCGCTGTCGCCCGGCGGCGCGGTGGAACTCGTGTTCGATTCGTGCGAAGGCCTGCCGCCCATCCGCACCGACGAAGGCAAGGTCGCGCAGGTGCTGCGCAACTTCGTGTCGAACGCGCTCAAGTTCACCGAGCGCGGCGAAGTGCGCGTCAGCGCGAGCTATGACGAGGCGCGCCGGCTCATCACGTTTTCCGTCAGCGATACGGGCATCGGCATCGCGCCCGAGCATCAGCAAGTGGTGTTCGAGGAATTCGGGCAGGTCGAGAACCGGCTTCAGCAATACGTGAAAGGCACGGGACTCGGCCTGCCGCTGTGCCGCAAGCTCTGCAAGCTGCTCGGCGGCGACGTTTCGCTCACGAGTGAAGCCGGGCGCGGCTCGACCTTCAGCGCGACGATTCCCGCTCACTACGGCGCGGACTTCGATGCGGCGCATCATGCAGCAGGCGATACGCGTGCGGCTGTGCTGATCGTCGCGAGCAATCCGATCGAGCGCCTCGACTGCGAGGCCGCACTGCGCGCGTCGTCGTATCGCGCGATCAGCGCCGCGACGCTCGACGAAGCCGGCCGCCTGCTCGCACGCACGCCGCCTGCCGCGCTGCTGCTCGCGGTGCGTCCCGCGCCGTCGGAAGCGTGGATCTGGCTCGCCGCGCTGCGCGCGCAGGCCGCGACGCGCAGCATTCCGATCGTCGTGCTCGGCGACGCCGAGGATCGCAACGAAGCGCAGGCGCTCGGCGCGGCTGCGTTCATCGGCAAGCCGGTGGGCGGCGGCGAACTCGCGCGTGTGCTGGATGCGCTGACGGGCAAGGAACGTTCATCATGAGAAGCGACTGGAGCGAGGTGCTGATCCTCAACGTCGATGACAACGACGGCGCGCGCTATGCGAAAACGCGCATCCTGTCGCGCGCGGGCTTCAACGTGATCGAAGCGGCGACGGGCAACGCCGCGCTGGAAAGCGTGCGCACACAAGCGCCCGATCTCGTGCTGCTCGACGTGAAGCTCCCCGACATCAACGGGCTCGAAGTGTGCCGGCAGATCAAGGCGTCGGCGGAGACCGCGAGCACGCTCGTTCTGCAGACATCGGCGGCGGCGGTGCATAGCCTCGATCGCATTCGCGGTCTCGAAGGCGGCGCGGACAGCTACCTGACCGAGCCCGTGGAACCTGCCGAACTGATCGCGCACGTCCGTGCCCTGTTGCGCGTGCGGCTCGCGGAAAACGCGCTGCGCGAGAGCGAAGAGCGCTTTCGCCAGCTTGCCGAAAATATCGACGATGTGTTCTGGATGCTCGATCCCGCATCCGGTGAACTGCTTTACGTGAGTCCCGCTTACGCGCGTCTCTTCGATACCGGCGGCGGCGCGCCCGCGCCCGTGCCGGGACCCGATCACTGGTCCGGCGATATTCTTCCGCTGGACCGCGATCATGTCGCCGATGCGTATCGGCAACTGCTCGCGAACGGCACGCCGTATCAGGTCGAATACCGCATCGTGCGCGGGAGCGGCGGGCCGCGCTGGGTGGCGGAGCGCGCGTTCCAGGTGCGCGGCGCGGCGGGACATCCGGCGCGGCCGAATCGCATCGCGGGGATCGTCAACGATATCTCCGAGCGCAAGGCCGCCGAACTGCTGTTGCGCGAAGCGGACCGCCGCAAGGACGAGTTCCTCGCGATGCTCGCGCACGAACTGCGCAATCCGCTCGCGCCGATCCGCAATGCGGTGGACTTGCTCGATCCCGATCGCGACCCGTCCGTGCAGCACTTCGCGACGGTGCGCGCGATCATCGACAGGCAGGTACGGCATCTGAGCCGTCTCGTCGACGATCTGCTCGACGTCGCGCGCATCACGCAAGGCAAGATCACGCTGCGTCAGGAAACGGTCGATCTCGCGACGGCGATCGCGGCGGCCATCGAGACCGTGCAGCCCGCGCTCGAACGAAAGCGCCATACGTTGACGGTGAAGCTGCCTGATACGCCGCTTTATCTCGTCGGCGACAACGTGCGGCTTGCGCAGGTGTTCGGCAATCTGTTGTCGAATGCGTCGAAGTACAGTCTCGAAGACGGCGATATCGCGATCGAGACCGAGCAGTTCGGCGATGACGTGCGCATCGTCGTGCGCGACAGGGGCATCGGCATCGCGCCTGACATGCTGCCGCATATCTTCGATCTGTTCGTGCAATCGGAGACATCGCTCGAACGATCGGAGGGCGGGCTCGGCATCGGTTTGCCTTTGGCGAAGACGCTCGTCGAGTTGCAGGGCGGACGCATCGAGGCGTTTTCGGCGGGACCGCAGGCGGGCAGTGAGTTCGTCGTGTGGCTGCCGCTCGCCGTGAATGCGCAAGTGGCCGCGCAGGGCGCCGCGGAAGCGCCGGTGAGCGTGTCCGGCGGCAGGCGCGTGCTGCTCGTCGACGACAGCGTGGACGCGGCCACCGCGATGGCGCTCCTGCTCGAAGCGGACGGCTTCGACGTGCGCACGGCACACGATGCGACCGAAGCGCTCGCACTCTCCGACACCTTCGCACCGCAAATCGTGCTGCTCGATATCGGCTTGCCCGGAATGGACGGTTATCGCCTCGCGGGCGAGATGCGCGCGCGCCCCGCAACCGCCGATGCGTTGCTGATCGCGGTGACGGGCTACGGGCAGGCGCATGATCGTCAGCGTTCGAAGGAAGCGGGCTTCGATCATCATCTCGTGAAGCCGGTCGCGTTCGAGGAGATTCAGCGGGCGGTGTCGGGACGCTTCGAATAAGCGGCTCTTCGCGTTTTCACCTAGCAATTCGAGGTTGACTCACGTGCCCACGCGTCCGAAACTCTAGCCATTCAAGTGTGATCACAGGTCACACGATACGAAACATCGCAGCATCCGAACGACAGAACGGAGGCAGATGGTGGCGACACGCTCGACGACGGATTTACCCGCACTCGAATTGGTTGCACGCGAAACGATGGCCGGTCGCGTGTATGCGCAGCTCAGAGAAGCCATCATGACGGGCCGCTTTGCGCCCGGACAGTTGCTGAGCCTGCGCAGCGTCGCGGAAGCGGTCGGCTCATCGACGATGCCCGTGCGCGCCGCGCTCACGCGTCTGCAGGCCGAAGGCGCATTGATCGACGGCCCCGGCCGCGCGCTGATGGTCCCGCCGATGACGCTCGAACTGCTCGACGAACTGCGCGACGTGCGCATCGCGCTCGAAGGCGCGGTCGCGAAGCGCGCGGCATCGCGCATGACGCGCGCGCATCTCGAAGCATTGCAGGCAACGTTCGACACGATGGACGCCCATGTCGAAGCGGGCGACGTGCCTGCATATCTGCGCAGCAACTTCGAATTTCACATCGCCATCTACACGCACGGTGCGAGCGATCTCACGCTCGCGACGATCCAGAACCTCTGGATGCGCATCGGCCCGTTCCTGAATCTCGTGGCACCCGACATTCCGCATATGCGCCGCTCGATGGCCGCGCATCGCCATATCGTTGAAGCGCTCTGGCGAGGCGACGGCGAAGGCGCGCGCGCGGGCATCGAAGAAGACATCGGCGATGCGGCCGCCGATTTGCAGGAACGCCTGCAAGGCGGCGACATGTCGAACGAGGCAAGCGCCTGAGTCGCACAGCAACGACAACAAAAAAAGGAGACGAGCATGACGGTCCTTCAGATGCTGAAACCGCACGCGGGCTTGCGCGTGCTCATCACGGGCGGCGCATCGGGCATCGGGCTCGTGATCGCGCGTGCATTCGTCGATGCGGGCGCACGCGTGCATGTGTGCGATGCGAGCCCCGATGCGATCGATGCACTGGCGCAAGCCGAAGCGGGCGCGGAGTGCAACGCCATTACATCGACACTCGCGGATGTATCGGACAAGGATGCCGTCGAGCGCGTGTTCGCCGATGTGCAGAACGAACTCGGCGGACTCGATGTGCTCGTGAACAACGCGGGCATCGCGGGACCGACCGGCGGCATCGACGAGCTCGACGTGGACGAGTGGGAGCAAACCGTCGACGTCAATCTGAACGCGCAGTTCTACTTCGCGCGCCGCGCCGTGCCGCTTTTGCGCGACGCGCATGGCGGCGGAACGATCATCGCGTTGTCGTCGGTGGCGGGACGGCTCGGCTACGCGTTTCGCACGCCTTATGCGGCGACGAAGTGGGCGGTCGTCGGCATGATCAAGAGCCTCGCGATCGAGCTGGGGCCGTCGAATATCCGCGTCAACGCGATACAGCCGGGCATCGTGAAAGGGCCGCGCATCGAACGCGTGATCGACGCGCGCGCGAAGCAACTGAACCTCTCCTATGAAGAGATGGAGAAGCAGTATCTCGCGAAGATTTCGCTGCGCCGCATGACGACGCCCGAGGAAGTCGCGGCCACCGCGCTCTTTCTGTGCTCGCCCGCGGGCGGCGGCATCTCGGGACAGGCGATCTCGGTCTGCGGCAACGTGGAAGTCCTTTAAAACAACGAGGATCACATGGCAACGAAACGCAAGGTCATCATCACATGCGCGCCAACCGGCGCGATCCATACGCCTTCGATGTCGCCGTATCTGCCGCTGACGCCGCAACAGATCGGCGATGCGGCGCTCGCGGCCGCGCAGGAAGGCGCCGCGATTCTGCATCTGCATGCACGCGATCCGAACGACGGGCATCCGACGCAGGACCCCGCCGTGTTTCAGGAATTCCTGCCGCGCATCAAGGCCAATACCGATGCCGTCATCAACATCACGACGGGCGGCAGTCCGCACATGACGGTGGCCGAGCGTTTGAAGCCCGCGCATCACTTCAAGCCGGAAGTCGCGTCGCTCAACATGGGCTCGATGAACTTCGGCCTCTATCCGATGCTGGAACGCTTCAAGGACTTGAAGTACGAGTGGGAGCGCAAGCATCTGGAGAACAGCCGCGATCTGGTGTTCAAGAACACGTTCGCGGATATCGAATACATCCTCACTTCGTGCAGCGACAACGGCACACGCTTCGAGCACGAATGCTACGACATCTCGCATTTGTACAACCTCGCGCACTTCGTCGATCGCGGGCTCGTCAAGCCGCCGTTCTTCGTGCAGAGCGTGTTTGGTTTGCTCGGCGGCATCGGGCCGCATCCCGAAGATCTCGCGCATATGAAGCGCACCGCCGATCGTCTGTTCGGCCACGACTACGTGTGGTCGATTCTCGGCGCGGGCCGTCATCAGATTCCGCTCGGCACGATCGGCGTTGCGCAGGGATCGAACGTGCGCGTCGGTCTCGAAGACTCGCTGTGGATCGAGCCGGGCAAGCTCGCCGAATCGAGCGCGGCGCAGGTGAAGAAGATCCGCCAGGTGATCGAAGGACTGTCGCTCGATATCGCGACGCCCGCCGAAGCACGCGAGATGCTCAAGCTGAAAGGCGCGAGCGACACCAACTTCTGACGACGGAGAGCATCGTGAACGGCAGGCTCAAAGTAGTCGCGATGCCGACGGGCTGGCTCACCGTCGATCGCTCGTCGCAAGTGTATGGCCGCTACTTCGGCCAGCAGATGAAGGTGCCGGTGTGGTCGACGGCGATCGTCGGCGCGCAGAAGAAGATCGTCGTCGATACGGGCATTCACGATCCGGGCTGGGTCTCGAACTTCGTGTGCCCGTGCGATCAGGCGCCGGAAGAGAAGCTCGAACGCGCATTGAAGGAATATGTCGGCTGGAGCGCGGATGACGTCGATATCGTCATCAACACGCATCTGCACTACGACCATTCGGGCGGCAATACGCTCTTCAAGAATGCGCGCTTCATCGTGCAGGCGGCGGAGTGGGAATACGCGGGTCATCCGCTGCCGACGCAGGCCACGTATTACCAGGAGTTCCTGATCGGCCGCGAGCCGCTCGCGTATTTTCGCTGGCAATTCGTCAACGGCGTGACGGATATCGTGCCCGGCGTGCGCGTCGTACCGACGCCGGGTCATACGCCGGGGCATCAGTCCGTTGCCGTCGATACGGAAGAAGGCGTTGTGCTGATCGCGGGCGATTGCGCGAACTGCATGGAGAACATCGTCGATCTCGTGCCGGTGGGCATCGTGCATGAAACGCTTGCGGAGATCGGCTCGCTGTCGCGTATTCGCCAGATCGCCGATTTCGTCATACCCGGACACGACCCGAATGTCGTGCCCGGCAGCGCGGGCATCGCGTTGCCCGCGAGCGCGCGTCTGCCGCACGTTCGAAGCTAGAAGCGCCCCGCTTCATAACCATACGAAGACCGGAGGAAGACATGAAAGCATTGACGCAGTCGATTCGTCATGCGGGACGGGCCGCGCTCGGCCTCGCGTTCGCGGCGGCGCTCGCCGTCTCGGGCCAGGCGCACGCGGCCGGCAAGTACAAGATCTTCTTGTCGATGAGCTATGTCGGCAACGACTGGCAGACGGAAGCCGCGAACATGGTCAAGGCGATGGCCAATACGCCCGCACTGAAGGACAAGGTCGATCTCGAAGTGCAGGTCGCGGGCACCGACGCACAGAAGCAGATCCAGCAGATCAACTCGATGGTGCAGGCGGGCGCGAAGGCCATCGTCATCTATCCGATCTCACCGACGGCGCTCAATCGCGCGATCAAGAACGCGTGCTCGAAGGGTGTCGTCGTCGCGGCGTATGACGGCGAAGTGACCGAGCCGTGCGCGCACAACGTGACGATCGATCAGCATCAGGCCGGTACCGTCACCGCCGAATGGCTCGCCAAGACGCTCAACGGCAAGGGCAATGTCGTGATGATCACGGGCGTGCCGGGCACGTCCGTGGACCGCGCGCGCACCGAAGCGGCGAAGGCCGTGTTCGCGAAGTTCCCGGGCATCAAGATCGTGGCGGAAGGCACGGGCATGTGGAGCCAGGCGACCGCGAAAACCGAACTCTCGAAGATTCTCGCGACCAATAGCTGGGACAAGATCGACGGCCTGTGGATGCAGGTGGGTTGCTTCACGGCGGCGTCGATGCAGCTCGAAGCGGGCATCCCCGACGACAAGATCAAGCCGTGCGCAGGGGAATCGTCGAACGGGCATCGCGTGCAGATGCTGCCGCCGGGTGAGGTGAAGGGACAGGGCGCGTATCGCTCGATCGGTTATCGCTCGATCTCTTACGGCGCGCCGCCGTACTCCGGCGCGATGGCGCTCAAGATGGCCGTGAAGAAGCTCGACGGCGGTGACTTTCCGGCGCGCGTGACCTTGAAGCTGCCGCTCGTGCTCACGTCGGAATCGAAGCTCTGCAAGACCGGCAGCATCGACGAGCTGAAGGCGGGCTGCACGGCGTTCCCGCCGGACAAGGTGCCGCCGGGCTGGTTTGCGGACATCTACTCGGATGACACGAAGGAAGTGGGCTTCAACGCGGCCCTGACGGGTAATCAGGACTGAGACCGGAATCGAGGCATGACGATGAACGACGCATCATTGGCGATCGATCTGTCGAAGGTGACGAAGCGCTTCGGCGCGACCGTCGCGCTCGATGGCGCGTCGTTCTCGGTGAAACGCGGCGCGGTGCACGCGCTGCTCGGCGAGAACGGCGCAGGCAAGTCCACCACGGTCAAGCTGCTATCGGGATTGATGCAGCCCGATGCGGGCAGCATCCGCGTGATGGGCAGCGATGTGACGATGAAAAGCCCGAAGGACGCACATCGCGCGGGCGTGCAGACGGCGTTTCAGGAGATGACGCTCGTGCGCGATCTCACGGTCGCGCAAAACCTGTTGATGTCGTACGAGCCGACGGGCTTTCTCGGGCGCATCAAAGAGCGCGACGCACAGCGGCAGGCGGCGGAATGGCTCGACAGGCTCGAACTGTCCGACGTGCGTCCGGGTGCGTATATCCGTGATCTTTCATTGCCGGTGCGGCAGAAGATCGAGATTGCGAAGGCGATCGTGCGCGGACCGCAAGTGCTGCTGCTCGACGAGCCGACTTCGGCGCTGTCGGGCCGCGATGTCGCGTGGCTTTCGCGGCGCATCGACGAACTGAAGGCGAGCGGCGTGACCTTCGTGTTCATCTCGCATCGCATGCAGGAAGTGCGCGAGTTCTGCGACAGCCTCACGGTGTATCGCAATGGCCGCGACGTGGGCGCATTCGACGCCGCCGATATCTCCGATGACGAAGTGATTCGCCTCGTCATCGGCCGGTCGATGGACGCAAAGTATCCGCCGAAGGTCGCCACAGTGAAAAGCGACGCGACGCCGGCGATCGAGACGCGCAATGTTCGCGTCGATGGCGTCGTGACCGACTTTGATCTCGCCGTGAAGCCCGGCGAAGTGCACGGCATCGCGGCGCTGCAGGGCATGGGTCAGCGCGAGCTGTTCGAGGCGCTGTTCGGCGCGACGTATATCGACGATGGCGAGATACGCATCGATGGCAAGCCTGTCACGCTGACATCGACTGCGGATTCGCTGAAGGCCGGCGTATCGACGAGCTTTCTGCCGGAGGACCGTAAGACCGAAGGCCTGTTCCTGCGCCTGCCCGGCGGCGAGAACGTGTCGCTGCCGGTGATCGGCCGCTATGCGCGCTTCGGCCTCATCGACCGCAAGCGCGAACAGGCCGCGATACGCCGCTCGCTCGCGCAGATGGAAGTGAATCCGCGCGCGCTCTACAAACCGTGCCTGTCGTTCTCGGGCGGCAATCAGCAAAAGATCGCGATGGCCAAATGGCTGCTCACGCAAAGCCGCGTGTGGCTGATGTTCGATCCGACGCGCGGCATCGACGTGGGCACCAAGCATCAGATCTTCGTGCTGATGCGCGCGTTCGCGGCTGCGGGCGGCTCCGTGCTGTTCTATTCGACCGACGTGCCCGAGCTCGTCAACGTGTGCGACCGCGTCTCGGTGATGTATCGCGGGCGCAATGTCGGTGAACTGAGCGGCGATGCGCTCACCGAAGAGAACGTGATGCGCAAGATGCTTTCCAGTTGAGAGGTGGCTCATGAAGATAGCTGTTGCGTCGCCCGATAGCGAGGTCGTGCGGCCAGGTGCGCGCGTGGGATTCGGCGCGCGTATCGATCATCATCGCGGGCTCATCATCGCGATCGGCGCGCTCCTCGCCATGCTCACCGGATGGGTCGCGCTGTCCGCGACGCCCGTGGGGCTCTACGACATCGGCTCGGTGATTTCGAGCGCGACGACGCTCGCGCTCGCGGCGATCGGGCAGACCATCGTCGTGTTGTCGGGCGGCTTCGATCTGTCGGCGTCGGCGGTCGTGTCGCTCGCAAATGTGCTCGCGGTGCGCTTCGTGCAGGGCTCGCCCGTCGAGCAATGGGCGGGCGCCGCGCTGATTCTCGCGATCGGCGGCGGCATCGGCCTCGTGAACGGCGCGCTGATCGCATGGTTCCGCCTGCAATCGATCGTCGTCACGCTCGCGACGATGTTCATGGTGCAGGGCCTGACGCTCCTGATTCAGAACAAGCCGGGCGGCAGCGTCGGCGACCAGTTCGGCGCGGTGCTCACGGCCGATCTCATCCCTGACAAGATGCCGATGTCGGCGGGGTTGCTGATACTCGCGTTGCTGATCTGGTCGTTCATCAAGCGCACGCGCTATGGCGTGGGTCTTTACGCGCTGGGCAGCGATCCTGACGGCGCGTACGCGAACGGCATGCCGGTCACGCGCTATCGGATTGCGACTTACGCGCTCGCCGGCATGTTTTACGCGGCGGCGGGCCTGTATGTCTCGGCACAGACGGGTTCCGCCGATCCGCTCGTCGGCCGCCCCTTGCTGCTGTCGATGTTCACCGCCGTGGTGCTCGGCGGCACGTTGCTCGGCGGCGGGCGAGGCGGTTGCGTCGGCACCGTGTTCGCCGCGATGACGCTGATGATCACCGTGAACATTCTGCTCGTGCTGAACGTATCGGCGTTCTTCACGACGATCGCCGAAGCCGTGATCCTGATTCTCGCGGTGCTCGGTTCGTCGATCGGCAAGCAATCGGCGGCGCACGAATGCGCGCGCCACGCGGCGCAGTGGTTCAAGGCGATGCGAACGGGAACACGCGCGCGCGACGACCGGCATGCGCGACGCGTCACGTTCGAAGTCGACGATTTTCGTCCGGTCGAAAACACGGAGCTGAAGGGACGCCCGATTGCCGACTGGATCGAACGCAATCGCGAATGGGTCAAGTATGTCGTGCCGGCGTATCTGCTGTTCTTCGCGGTGGTGATCATCACGGGTTTCGTCTACGGCCCCGGCGTGCTCGTCAGCGCGAACTTCTACAGCAGCCTGCTCACGCTGACCTTGTTTCTCGCGATTCTCGGCCTGGGGCAGGGCGCGGTGATCCTGACCGGCGGACTCGATCTCTCGATGCCGTGGCTCATCACGCTATCCGGCGTGCTGTTGACCGGACTCACGCACGGCGCGAACGGCGCGGCCGCGTGGGCGGTGCCGGTGGTACTGCTTGTCGGCTTGCTGGTCGGCGTGTTCAACGGCGTGGGCGTCGTGATGCTCGGCTTGCCGCCGATCGTCGTCACGCTTGCTGCGAACGGCCTGCTGCAAGGTCTGACGCTGATCTATTGCAACGGCTCGCCGCAAGGATGGTCGCCTTCTGCGATCAGCGAATTCACCAACGAACGATTCGGGCCGCTGTCGCTCGCCGCGTGGAGCGTGCCGGTGTTTCTCGTCGTCGCGTTGTTGCTGCTGCATCGCACGCCGTTTGGGCGGCGCGTGTACGCGGTCGGCAATTCGCAGGTCGCGGCGAAGCTGTCGGGCGTGCGCGTGGGCACGACGCTGATCGCCGTGTATTGCCTCTCCGGTCTTTGCTCGGCGATCGTCGGCCTGCTGCTCGCGGGGTTCAGCTCGCAAGCGTTTCTCGGCATGGGCGATCCCTATCTGCTGCCGTCGATCGCGGTGGTCGTAGTCGGTGGCGCGCTCATCACCGGTGGACGCGGACACTATCTCGGCGTGTTCGGCGGCGCGCTGCTGCTCACGGCGCTCGGCACGTTGCTCGCGGGCACCACGGTGCCGCCTGCCGTGCGCGACATCATCAACGGGCTCGTCGTGCTGGCGGCTGTCATCACGTTGCGGGACAAGAAAGGCTGAACCAACTCGAATGAGGACCAGACACAGATGCAAGCGAAGAACATTGCGGTGATCGGTTCGGGCCGCATCGGCCGCGCGTGGGCGATCGTTTTCGCGAAAAGCGGCTCGAACGTGAAGATTCACGATGCATCGAAGGAGATGCTCGCGGGCGCGATTCCGTCGATCCGCGACAGCCTGCAGGATTTCGCGTCCTTCGGCCTGCTCGAAGAATCCGTCGATACGATCGTCTCACGCATCACCGCATGCGAAAGCCTTGCCGATGCGCTCGCCGATGCGGATCTCGTGCAGGAGAACATTGCTGAAGTGGTGGACGCGAAGCGTGCGCTGTTCATCGAACTGGATCGTCTGACGAAGCCCGATGCGCTGCTGGCGAGTTCGACATCGGGGCTGCCTGCATCGGCCTTCACGCAAGACATCGAAGGCCGCGCGCGATGTCTCGTCGCGCATCCGGTGAATCCGCCCTCGCTGGTGCCGCTCGTCGAGTTGTGCGGCGCGCCGTGGACTGCGCCGGAAACCATCGAACGCGCACGCGCCATCTACGAACAGGCGGGACAAAAGCCCGTGACGGTCAACCGGGAAATATCGGGGTTTCTGCTCAATCGCCTGCAAGGCGCGCTGCTCGACGAAGCGTTGAGTCTCTACGAACAAGGCTACGCGAGCGCAGCGGATCTCGATACCGTGATCCGCGACGGACTCGCGATGCGCTGGTCGTTCATGGGGCCGTTCGAAACCATCGACCTGAACGCGCCCGGCGGCGTAGCCGATTACGCCGCGCGCTACGGCGGCACGTATCGCGCGATCGCGTCGGGGCGCAAGCCGTTCGACTGGCCCGCGGACACGCTCGGGAAGCTGGATGCGGAGCGCCGCGCCGCATTGCCGCGCGATCAGATAGAGGAACGCAGCCGCTGGCGCGATCGCCGTTTGATGGCGTTGCTCGCGCATCGGCGCGATGTCGAGGACGGCGAAGCCTAACCAAAAGGAGACGACGATGGCCGAAGTACGCTTGCTGGTCGATGCGAACAATCATCTCGGCGAAGGGCCGCTCTGGGACGTGAAGGAGGAACGCCTGTACTGGATCGACAGCACGGCCGCCGAAATCTATAGTTGCCGCGCGGACGGCAGCGACGTGAAGCGCTATTTCGTGCCGCGTCATATCGGCTCGATGGCATTGCGCGAGCAAGGCGGCGCAGTGGTAGCGCTCGCCAATGGCCTGCATTTCTACGACTTCGACGCGCAGACCGTGCACTTCATCGCGGACCCGGAAAGCGACGATCCCGAAACGCGCTTCAACGACGGCAAGGTGGATCGCCGTGGCCGCTTCGTCGCGGGCACCATGTCCTACGACTTCGACCGCTACGACGCCGATCGCGGCCAGCGCTCGACGCGCAGCGGCGGTCTCTATCGGCTCGACACGGACGGCAAGGTCACGCGACTCGACAGCGGCATCAGTTGCTCGAACGGCCCGTGCTGGAGCCCTGACAACAAGACGTTCTACTTCACCGACACGTACAGCAAGGAGATGTACGCCTACGACTACGACATCGAAACGGGTGCGGCGACGAACAAGCGCCTGTTCGCTTCTGCGCACGACATGGCCGGCACGTTCGACGGCGCGACGGTCGACGAGCAAGGTTACGTCTGGTCCGCGCTCGTGTTCGGCGGGCGCATTCTGCGCTTCGCGCCCGATGGCAGTCTCGATCGCGTCGTGCCGTTTCCGGTGCGCAATCTGACGAGCGTGATGTTCGGCGGCCCGAATCTCGACATCCTCTATGTATCGACGATGGGCCGCCCGATGTGGGGCATTCCGCAGAAAGAGCGCGACAAGGGCGGCTTGTTCGCGGTGACGGGCCTCGGCGTGCGCGGCATTCCCGAGCCGCGTTTCGCAGGCTGATGCAGGGGCGTTATCATTCTGGCCTCAGGGTCACGAACGGTATCGCCCGATATGGATACGAACCAGCTCATAGCGTCGCTGCCCGCGCGCATCGACGCAATCGTCTCGCGCGGTGCGAAGGCGCATCCCGATCACGTCGCGTTACATGAGGACGCGCGCACGCTGACATACGCGCAACTCGACCATGCCGTCGATACGCTCGCCGCGCGTCTTGCAGCGGCGGGCGTGCGCGCCGGAGATCGTGTGATGCTGATCGGCGAGAACAGCGTCGCGCTAGTCACATCGCTCTTCGCCGTGAGCCGTCTCGATGCATGGGCGCTCGTCGCGAATGCGCGCCTTTCCACTGTCGAACTCGATGCGATCCGTGCGCATGCGAAGCCGCGCATCGCGTTCTATACCGTCGAAGCCTCCGACGATGCCGCGCGTCACGCGCAACGCGATGGCGCCTCGGTCGAAGCGCTCGATGCAACGCCGATCGGTGCGTTTGCGCTGGGTCCCGTCGATACGATTTCGGAGCAGGAGCCGCACGGCCTGACTTCGAACAGGCAATGCGCGGCCCTCATCTACACGACCGGCACGACAGGCGCACCGAAAGGCGTGATGCTGTCGCACCGCAATCTGTTGTTCGTTGCGGCGGTGTCGAGCGCGCTGCGCCGCGTGGGTTCCGGCGATCGCGTCTATGCCGTGCTGCCGATATCGCATGTGTTTGGTCTCGCTTCCATGTGCCTCGGCTCGCTGTATGCGGGCGCGATGCTGCGGCTGGCGGCGCGCTTCGATGCCGAGCGCGCGGGACGCGTGCTCCGCGACGAGCGCATGACGATCTTTCAGGGCGTGCCCGCGATGCACGCGAAGCTGATCGATCATTACACGCCGCGCGGCGGCCTGAATGCGCCGTCGCTGCGCTTCGTCTATTGCGGTGGCTCACCGCTCGACATGACGCTCAAGTCCGCTGCCGAAGCGTTTTACGGCGTCCCCTTGCACAACGGCTACGGCATGACCGAAAGCAGTCCGACCGTGTCGAACACGCTGCTCGATGCACCCGCACGCGATTCATCTGTCGGTCCGTTGATACCCGGCGTCGAGGCGCGCATCGTGCCGCTCGCACAAGCAGGCGAGGTGGACGATACCGGCGAACTTTGGGTGCGCGGCCCCAATGTGATGCTCGGTTACTACCGCGATGCGGCGCAAACAGCAGCCACGGTGACCGCGGACGGATGGCTCAAAACCGGAGACCTCGCTCGCTTCGAGAACGGCAATCTGTATATCGTCGGACGCTGCAAGGAACTCATCATTCGCTCGGGATTCAACGTGTATCCCGCCGAAGTGGAGCAGGCGTTCAACAGCCATCCCGCCGTGCTGCATTCCGCCGTGATCGGGCGCAGCGTGCAGGGCAACGAGGACGTGCTCGCGTTCGTCGAATTGAGGCCGGGTTGCGTGGTGAACGAAGGCGAACTCGCCCAGTGGGTGAGCGCGCGGCTCGCGCCCTACAAGCGGCCTTCCTCGATCCGCATTCTCGACGCGCTGCCCGTGTCCGCGAGCGGCAAGGTGCTCAAGCATCGGCTCGGGACGCTCGCTAATTAGTTGCAGCCTTCATGTCTTCGCCGGCGCCTCCCAGTGATTGAAAGAGCGCAGCCGTATCGGAGAGACGATTCGCTTGCGCGAGCGCGTAATCGAGTTGCGTCTGCAACGCCTGGCGTTGCGTATCGAGCAGATCGAAACGGCTCACGCCGCCTGCCGCGTAACGCGCGCCAGTGGTATCGAGATTCGCTTGGGCTTCGTTCGCCGCGATTTGGCGCGCCTGCAATGCGCTCGCGTCGTTCTGCAGCGCGGTCAGGCTATCGGCGACTTGTTGCAGCGCGTCCAGCACGGTTTGTCGATACGTCTCCATGGCGGCATCGTAGGCCGCTTCCGCCGAACGTTTCTTCGCGCGCAATTCGCCGCCATGAAACAGTGGCTGCGTGAGATTCAGTCCGGCATTCCATACGTTCAGGCTGTTGAGCACGTCGTGGATGTTCGTGCGCTGGCTTCCAACGCCCGCCGAAAGCGAGAACTTCGGATAGAGATCGGCGGTCGCCACGCCGACATTCGCGCTCGCCTGATGCAGCAACGCCTCGGATGCGCGGATGTCGGGGCGTTCGCGGGCGAGCGTCGAAGGCAGCGTGAGCGGAACGCTGTCGGGCACACGCAGCGAGTCGAGCGTGATCGCATCGAAGTCGGCTTCGGACGGCTCGACGCCGAGCAACACCGCAAGCCGGTGATCGGTCTGATCGCGTTGTGTGATGAGCGATGGCAGACTCGCGCGCGTTTGCTCGACCAGCGTGCGCTGGCTGCGCACATCGAAGGCTGCTACGCCGCCCGCTTTCAGGCGGCCTTCCATGATGGACAGTTGCCGCGTCTGCGCATCGACGAGGCGCTCGGTGAGCGTGATCTGCTGCTGCAATGAAGCGCGTCGGATCGCCGTGGCGACGACATTGCCCGCGATCGAAAGACGCGCCGCGTCGAGTTCGAAGGACTCGTAATCCACTTGCGCGCGCAACGCCTCGAGCGCGCGCCGCTCGCCGCCGAAGACATCGAGTGTGTATGACACGCTGACCGATGCATCGAAAAGGGTGAAAGGCCCGGGGCTCGGAATGGGCACCCCGAACGCGGCGGGATCCACCTTTTGACGCGTGCCGGAGAGCGAGGCGTCGATGGCGGGGAAGTATGTCGCGCCCGCTTGCGCGCGGTAGTCTTCGCGCGCCTGCACGAGCTTCGCGCGTGCCTGCCCGAGTGTAGGGCTGTCGCTCAATGCACGATCGACGAGCTGGTTCAGCGTAGCGGAGCCGAACTGCGTCCACCAGAGCGGCAGCGCATGATCGATCGCCGGAAAGCCTTGCGCCGTCACGGGCGTTTTGACGTAGGTCTGTGTATCGGGCGGCGCGGGCGCGTGGAAGTCGGGGCCCACCGTACAGCCGCACAACACGAGCGCGCAAAGGGAAAGAAGCGGTTTCATCGACGTCTCCCTAATCGAGCGTGCGCCGGTAGAAGCGCAACGCAATGCCCATCACGATGACGGTGAACAGCGCCATCGGCCAGACCGAAGGCCACAGGTCCGCCCAGCCGCTACCCTTGAGCAGAATGCCGCGTATCAGGCGGTTGAAGTACGTGAGCGGCAGAAGATTGCCGATGAACTGCGCCCAGGCGGGCATGCCCGCGAAGGGAAACATGAAGCCCGAAAGAAGAATGTTCGGCAGGAAGTAGAACATGGTCAGTTGCATCGCCTGGAGCTGGTTCTGCGCGAGCGACGACAGCGTGATGCCCACGGTCAGATTCGCGGCGATGAAAAGCAGCGCGGCGAGATAGATCGCGAGCGGATTGCCGACGAGCGGTACATGAAACACGAAGCGCGTGGCCGCGAGAATGATCGATGCCTGAACGAGTCCGATAAACACGTAGGGCACGATCTTGCCCGTCATCACTTCGACGGGGCGCACGGGTGTCGCGAGAAGATTCTCCATCGTGCCGCGCTCGCGTTCGCGTGTCATCGCGAGGCCCGTCATCATCACGAGCGTCATGGTGAGGATCACGCCCATCAAACCGGGCACGACGTTGTACTGCGTGATCCCTTCGGGGTTGTAGAGGTTGTGGACCTGCACGTCGAAAGCCGCGGGCGTTCCATTCAGGCGCGCAAGCGGCCCGGTGATGTCCTTGTCGGCGACGGACTGTACGAGCGCGGGCAGTGAATTGCTCGCCTTGCTGACCGCGTTCGGATCGGTGGCGTCGGCTTCGACGAGCAGCGCGGGCCGTTCGCCGCGCAACAGCTTGCGCGAGAAGTCGGCGGGAATATTGAGCACGAACAGCACGCGGCCTTGCGCGAGCGCGCGGCGGCCTGCTTCATCGTCGGGCAGCGTGTCGACGATATCGAAGTACTCGGAGTGCTCCATCGCCGCGATGAAGCTGCGGGAAAACGGGCTCTGATCGCCGACGATCACGGCGGTCGGCAGATGCTTCGGGTCCGTGTTGATCGCATAGCCGAAGAGCGCGAGCTGCACGATCGGCAGGCCGACGATCATGCCGAACGTGATGCGGTCGCGCCGCAGCTGCAAGAACTCCTTGATCACGATGCTCCACCAGCGCGTGACGGAGAAGCGCGCGAACATCGCGAAGCGCTCGCGTGCCTTCATGACGTCACCTTGAAGTTGTCGGTCGAGTGGCTCATCAGATAGATGAAGACGTCTTCGAGCCCGGTTTCGATGCGCTCCGCATGCGTTGCACCGTCTTTCGTCGCATCGCGCACGGCCTGTTCGAGCGCGGCATGGTCGCTGCCGCTCACATGAAGCGCCGAGCCGAACACGACCGTCTGGTCGATGCCGGGCGTCTTGCGCAGGCGTTCCGAGAGCGCGCTCAGTTGCTCGCCGTGAATGCTCCACGTCGCGAGATTCTGGGACGCGATGACTTCGCTCGCGGTGCCCTGCGCGAGCAGCTTGCCGTACGCGATATACGCGAGCTTGTGGCAGCGCTCGGCTTCGTCCATGTAATGGGTGCTGACGAGCACGGAGATACCTTTTGCAGCGAGACGATGCAACTCTTCCCAGAAGTCGCGGCGCGCGGTGGGATCGACGCCGGCGGTCGGTTCATCGAGCAACAACAGCTTCGGCTCGTGCAGCATGCATGCGGCGAGTGCGAGGCGTTGCTTCCATCCGCCCGATAGCGAACCCGTCAGTTGATTCGCGCGGCTCTGCAGGCCGAGCGCTTCGAGCGCGCGATCCACGGCTTCGCGGCGATGCGCCATCTGATAGATGCGCGCGACGAAGTCGAGATTCTCGCGGATGGTCAGGTCTTCCCAGTACGAGAAGCGCTGCGTCATATAGCCGACGTTGCGCTTGATCTCTTCGCTCTCGCGCACGATGTCGTAGCCGAGACACGTGCCGCTGCCCGAATCGGGTGTGAGCAGGCCACACATCAGGCGGATGGAGGTCGTCTTGCCGCTACCGTTCGGGCCGAGAAAGCCGAAGATCTCGCCGCGCGCGACTTGCAGCGACACATCGTTGACGACGTGCTTGTCGCCGAAATGCTTGTTGAGATTGTGTACGTCGATGACGTAAGGCGTGTCCTGCGCGTTCATTGCAACCTCACCGCGACAGGCTGGCCGGGATGAAGCTTCGCGGCATCGGCGGGTTGAGGACGCGCCTCGATCATGAACACGAGCTTCGAGCGGTTCTCGTTGCTATAGATGACGGGCGGCGTGTATTCCGCCTGATTCGACACGTAGGTGATCTTCGCGGGCACGTCTTCCGCGCAGCCGTCGCAATGAATCGAGACCGCGCGCCCCGCCGCGAGGCTGCCCACCACGTTCTCCGGCACGAAGAAGCGCACTTTCACGTTCTGCGGCGGCAGCATCTGCACGACGGGCGTGCCCGCCTGCACCCATTCTCCGACGCGATAGAGCGTGTCGTACACGAGTCCGTCCGCCGGCGCCGCGACGCGCTTTTGATCCACTTTCCACTGCGCCTGGGCGACGAACGCCTGCGCGGCGGCCACTTGCGCGCGCTGTGCTTCGATCTGCTGAGGCCGTCCGGGCAGGCGGGCGATATCGACCTGTTCGGCGAGATCGCGCACTTGCGCCGCGGCGGCGTCGGCGTTGGCGCGTGAATCGTCGAGTTGCCCTTTGGCGATGCCGCCCGCGCTGAACTGCGCTTCGTCGCGGCCCAGTTGCAACGCGGCCTTGCGGGCGTTCGCGCGCGCCTGCGCGAGTTGCGCGCGCACCGAAGCGACTTCCGGCGCGCGTTTCCCGGTGAGAATGTCTTCGAGCTGCGACTGTGCGGCAGTGAGTTGGCGTTGCGCCTGATCGAGTGCGGCGGTTTCATCGACGGATTCGAGCGCGAACGTGCTCGCGCCGGCTTTCACCGTTTGCCCGCGCGCGACAGATAGCGCGGTGAGCTTGCCGGCTTGCGACGAGCCGAGGTAGACGAACTCGCCCTCGATATAACCCTGATAGATGTCGCGATCCTGATGGGAGCACGCCGCGAGTGCCGTGGCGAAAAGCAGATAGATGGGTATGCCGGTCATGCGGCTCATGGTGCGCTCCATGATCAGTTGTCTGCGATGGTCTTGGTTGGTGTACCAAACAATACGCGAGACGAGTCTTTGCTGTCAAGCGGAGCGTGCGTCGCGCGCACGCTCGTGGCTGTCAAGACAAGAATAGGAGAGGACAGGGCCCGTGAGGCGCCTGCCCGAAGAAAAGCGACGAGAGGATGACGTTCAGAGCGCCTTGATGACGAAACTGGCGATGAGGCGCGGCTCGTCGAACATGGTCGCGAGCTCGAAGAAGAGCACGAACGCGAGCATGTATCCCACGGATGGCCGGTTTTCCATGAATCGCACGAAAGGTTGCATAAGGCGCGAGCGTAGCGGCGCGCGCGTGACGATGCATGCCGAGAGCGCGCCGATGCCCGCACCCGCGATCACGTCGGTCGGATAGTGCAGCCCGAGATAGACGCGCGGCAGGCACACGAAGACGATGCAGTGCAGGATCGCGAGCACGCCGATCCATCGCCAGACGAGAAAGATGCCGACCGCGATGGCCATCCACAGGGCGGCGTGATCGCTGGGGAACGAACTCCAGTTGTGGAGAAACTTGCCGGTTTCATCGGCTAGCGGGAAGCGCAAGTGGATATCCGGATCGTAGACCGGCCGCAGGCGAAAGGGCAGTGTAAGCGCGAGGAGCCTGCCGAGCAGAAACGCGATGAAGCCCGACATCAGAACGGCCGCCACCATCTCGCGGCGCCATGGCTGCGAATCTCCGGACTTGAACCAGATCGCCCAGAGAATCGCGAGCGGGACAACCCCCTTTGTGAGATAAAAATCGGCAACCGCATGGACGGCATGAGTAAAAATGACAGACGAGGCGGCAATGTGCACCAGCCATGTCTGGATCGACGTGTCGAAAGCATTCACGCGACGCTTCTCCATCCATTTACGAACATTCGGCGGGAAAGCGTACGAGCGCCAGCGCACATTGTTCGTGCGCCGCCTCGCATAACTTGTCAGACAAACGCCGTCAGCGCGATATTGAAAGTATGACGAAAGCGTGAGCAGGCATCATGTGTGCTTCGCCGTTTGCGACACGAGGCGAATGCAACATGGACGATATTTTGAAAATCGCGCAGGACTGTGGCTTCTCGGTGGTCCTGGAAGGTCGGATCGGCACCCAGGAATACAACAGCGTGAGTGGTCCGCTGCAAGCTTTGGAGAAGTTCGCGGAAGTCATCCGCGACACCGCTTTGCAGGAACAGCCGCGGCACGACGAATGACGCGCGTCGGCCGGATGCGCGCCGGAAATGCCCTCTAAGCTAATTAATTAGGATTCCGACAAATAAAAACGTAGTCCCATCATTCAACCGGCCTTTGCACGTTCTCTACATTCGCATTACATTGCGATATCCGCGTGACTCTACTCGACACCGATAAAAAAGGAGACGCCAAATGAAGGGAAAGAAAGCGCAGAGCCTGCTTGCACTGATGTTCGGCGCGTCGCTGCTCGGACCGTTTGCGGTTCAGGTCGCGCGCGCTGATGCGCCGGCCGACGAAACGATTGCCGTGGCCGGCCTCGCGCAGCCGTCGGACATTCTGATCGATCGCTGGGGCGTGCCGCATATCTTTGCAGCCAACGACAGCGACGCGTTCTTCGTGCAGGGCTTCAATGCCGCACGCGACCGCATGTTTCAGATCGATCTCTGGCGCAGGCGGGGACTTGGCGAGCTATCGGAAGTATTTGGCCCTGCCTATGTGGAGCAGGACAAGGCCACGCGTCTCTTTCTCTATCGTGGCGACATGGCGACCGAATGGCAGCGCTATGGTCCCGACGCAAAGCCTGCTGCAACGCGCTTCGCAGCAGGCGTCAACGCATATATCGACTGGCTCGCGGCGCATCCGGAGCGCATGCCTTATGAATTCCGCAAGATCGGCTATTGGCCGGCGAAATGGAATGCCGACGACATCGTGCGCATTCGCAGTCACGGTCTCACGCGAAACCTGACGAGTGAAGTCGCGCGTGCGCGCGTGGCATGCAAGAGTTCGCTCGATGCGGATGCGCTGCGCTTCGGCCTGCAGCCGCCATGGAAAGCTCAGATGCCCGCGGGCCTCGATCCCTGCCTCCCCGACGACGTGCTCAAGGTCTTCACGCTCGCGACGCAAGGCGTGCACGTGACCAGGGAGTCGATGAAGAGCGCGGATGCATCGACGACGCTGATCGCCGTAGCCGACAATCCCGAGGAAGTCACCGAAGGCAGCAACAACTGGGTGATCGCGCCCTCGAAGTCGGCCACGGGCCGCGCGATCATGGCGAACGATCCGCACCGCGCGTATGCGGCGCCGAGCCTTCGGTACATCCAGCAGATCAGCACGCCGACGCTCGATATCATCGGCGCGGGAGAGCCTTCCGCGCCGGGTATTTCGATCGGGCATAACGGCTCGATTGCCTACGGCCTCACGATCTTCAATATCGATCAGGAAGATCTCTACGTGTACGAGCTGAATCCGGCGAATCCGCGGCAGTATCGCTACAAGGGCAAGTGGGAGCCGATGCGCGTGGTGCGCGAGCAGATCGCGGTGCGCAACGGATCGCCTGTTACCGCAGATCTGCTGTTCACGCGTCACGGTCCCGTGATCTATACCGAAGAAGGGAAGCATCGCGCGTTCGCGGTGCGTACGGCCTGGCTTGCGCCCGGCATGTCGCCGTACTTCGATTCGATGCGCTACATGCGCGCGAAGAATTACGCGCAATTCAAGGCTTCGCTCGCGACCTGGGGCGCGCCGACCGTCAATCAAGTCTACGCGGACAAGGACGGCAACATCGGCTGGGTGCCGAGCGGGCTCGCGCCGATACGCCCGAACTGGGATGGTCTCATGCCCGTGCCCGGCGATGGCCGCTATGAATGGGCGGGTTTCTGGCCGCGCGATGCGATGCCTTCGGTCTATAACCCTGCGCAAGGTTACTTCACCACGTCGAATGAAATGAATTTGCCGGCTGGCTATCCGTATGCCGAGCGCAAGCTCGGTTTCGAGTGGACCAACGGATCGCGACATGAACGTATCGACGAGGTGTTGAAGGCGCTGCCCAAGGTGTCGATCGAAGACTCGGAGCGGTTGCAGAACGATATCGTTTCGATTCCGGCGCGCAGGCTCGTCGCATTGCTCGCGCCGCTGTCGAGCGATGACGAAGACACACGCGCCGCGCTCGCGCTGCTCAAGGGCTGGGATGCGCACATGGGTGCGGAGTCCCCGCAAGCTGCGCTCGAAGAAGTGTGGCTGTCCCGACATCTCGGGCGTGCGTTCAAGGAAGCGGTGCTGCCGAAGAACGCGGCCGCATCGTTCGGCGCACCCGATACGGCCGTGATGCTCGATACGCTCGAACATCCCGAAACGCGTTTCGGCGATGGCGCGCAAGCCAGACGCGACGCCGTGCTGCTTTCGAGCTTTCACGATGCCTACGCGGAAATGCGGCACCTGCAAGGCGACGATGCGAGCCGGTGGCAATGGGGCAAGCTGCAGACGAACCTGAACGCGCATCCTTTGGCCGATGTCGTCGATGCGGATATGCGTGCGAAGCTCAATGTCGGGCCAATCGGAAAGGGCGGCAGCGCCTACACGCCGAATCAGTCGACGTATCGCGCGAGCGATTTCCGCGAGACCAACGGGCCGTCGTTTCGTGTGGTCGTCGATGTCGGCAACTGGGACAACTCGCGCGCGGTGAATCTGCCAGGCGAGTCGGGCGACCCCGATAGCCCGCATTACCGCGATCTCACGCAGATGTGGCTCGACGGGCAGTATTTCCCGCTGCTGTACTCGCGCTCTGCCGTCGAGGCCGCGACCGAGAAGCGCGTGCATCTCGTGCCGGCTGCGCATTGAGTATCGGGTTCGCACGCGTCATTGTTGCGAGATCGGCAAGGCATCTTCAACGCGAGCGGCGATGATCTTCACGCCGCCTTGCGTCACAATCTGATCGCGGTGGACGGGTGCTGGCTGGCGCCTTTGCCGGACTCCTCATCCGGTTCGTCCTCCGCGCTTCCCTTCTTTTGTCCCTTCCTCGATGCCGTCCCTTTGATGTCGACGCACGTCCGACGGAAATCGTGCCTCGCCGTGGGAATAGATCGCCACATGTCCGGGTTAACCAATCGAAGCCTCTACGCTTGAAGCTGATTCGAGTGAGTCGAAGCCGCGCAAGGGCCCTGTGCGTTCGATGAGGTTCGTGGATCGCGTGCGATCCGATCAACCTTTTCTGTCGGAGTGTGAACATCATGAACGCCATCGCCAAATTCGTCGTGTCCCTCGCCGTGGTCGCGGCGCCCACGTTTGTTTTCGCGCAGAACCAGAACGGTCCGCTGACTCGTGCACAAGTGAAGGCCGAGCTCGTGCAGCTCGAACAGGCCGGCTATTCGCCTGCCATGGGTGAGCAAGCCAACTATCCCGCCGATATCCAGGCCGCGGAGGCAAAGGTCGCTGCACAACACAACGCGAACGAAACCAACGAAGCGTACGGCGGCACAAGTGCCGGGGGCGCGTCGTCCGGTTCCGGCCCGACGCGTGCACCCATGTCGATGAAGCATGGTTCGATGCCCGCGTCCGATTGCGTCGGGCCTGCGGGATTCTGCAAGCCGTTTTTCGGAAGCTGAGTCGTCGGGGCACTATCGAGCGCGAGAAGATCGGCCTGGCATTTGGATTTCCGGACCCAACCCGTGGGTCCGGAAAAATAATTTGCACAGGGGGCTTGCGAGGTCGTCATCGGCCCGTCATAATCTCGTTTCTCTGCTGCTGATGCAGCGACGCAAGACGGAGGTAAGGCGACTGAGGTTGCCGGGGTCTTGCGATGTGCTCTTTAAAAACTAACAGCCGATAAGTGTGGGCGCTTGATGCGAGTGCGGTTTTGGTCCTTCGGGGCTGAAGCGAAAAGCAAAAGTATCAAGAGTCTCACACGAAGTATCAGAGGAAGGTTTATCTGTCGAAAGATGGATTAATCATCGTCAGTACGTTGAGTGAGCGACCGGTTTCTAACGGAACCGAAAAACAGTAACAGGTTTGAACTGAAGAGTT
>LRBF01000042.1 GCA_001580565.1 Caballeronia megalochromosomata
ATGAGCTTCGTGTTTTCGCTGGATCCCGTTTTCGTGTCGGTCTATTAGCACTGCCCCTGTGCGGGGCGGCAGTCACTTTCTTTGCTGCTGCAAAGAAAGTAACCAAAGAAACAGCTTGTCCCAGCCTAAGCACTTCACACCGGCCGCGGCACAGGCGATTGACCTAATGGCCCGGCAGTAGCGAGTGCCCTCAAAAAACTCACCGGGCTTGGATCGCGCACGGTCTGACACATCGCACCACACAACAAATTGGTTCAGCCAAAACAGCTCCAGCCCGCTTCGCGGCCGATGGGTCAATCGGGTCTGCGTGTGCTTCTGCGTTTCTGCGCTTCTCCTTCTTCGTCGGTTTCCCTCGCATACCCAACGGCAGCGCGTAGCGCTGTGCCGGAGCACTTTCGTGCTGAACCCGCGCGCTCAAACAACTAGCTTGGCGGACCGTGCGCGGTCCAAGCCGCGCAAGACCTACGAGGGCACTCGCTACTGCCGTGCCATTCAGCCAATCGCCTGTGCCGCGGCCGGCGTGAGGCACTTTGGATGGAAAAGCTGCTTTCTTTGCCTACTTTCTTTGCAGCAGCAAAGAAAGTAGGTGCCGCCCCGCACAGGGGCAGTGCTAATAAACCAAAAAGAAATCAGGCCATCCATAGAAGCACAAGCAAAGAAAAAAAAACCACTAAGCACTCAACACACCGGCCCGCGGGCTCCCCCGCAGCTTCATCCAGGACCCATAGACGACCGCAGCAAGCACGAGCCCCACGAACCACGCATACGTGTAGAGCGTATTAAAGAACCCCGGCACGCTAGGAAACGAAGCCGGAAACGCCGTATGCAGAAACCCCGGCAAATTCGGCAGCACGCCGACGAGCAGCGCCACGACCGCCGCCACATTCCAGCCGCCGCTATACGAATACTCGCCGTCCTCGTCGAAGAGTTCACGCTGATCGAGCTGCGTGCCGCGAATGAAGAAATAATCGACCATCAAAATGCCCGCAACCGGCCCAAGCAGTGCCGAGTAACCGACAAGCCAGGTGAAAATATAACCCTGCGTGGTCGCGAGAATCTTCCACGGCATCATGACGATGGCGATCGTCGCCGTGATCATGCCGCCCGCGCGATACGAGATACCCTTCGGCCAAAGACTGGAAAAGTCGTAAGCCGGTCCGACAAGATTGGCCGCGAGATTGCAGCACATCGTGTCGAGCGTGAGGATGATGAGCGCAATCCCCACGCCGATGCCCGTCATGCGGCTCGTGAGATCGATCGGGTCCCAGATCGCCTTGCCGTAAATCACGACCGTCGCCGACGTGACGACGACCGAGATCACCGAGAGCAGCGCCATCGGCAAGGGCAAACCGATTGTCTGCCCGATCATCTGATCGCGCTGCGTGCGCGCGAAACGCGTGAAGTCGGGAATGTTGAGCGCGAGCGTCGCCCAGAAACCGACCATCGCCGTGAGGCCCGGCCAGAACGTCGCCCAGAAGAGCCCTTCCTTCTTGCCGCCCGCGACGAACTGCGACGGCGCCGACAGCATCGAGCCGATGCCGCCCGCCTTGCTCGTCGCCCACCAGACGAGCGCGACGCACATCACGACCTTGATCGGCGCGGACCAGCTTTCGAGCCAGCGGATCGAATCCGTGCCGTGCCAGATGAAGTAGAGCTGTAATGCCCAGAACACGAGAAAGCACGCGAGCTGCCCGACCGAGATGCCGATAAGCGGCAGCGCGGCGCCATGCAAGGCATTGCCCGTGAGGATATTCAAAAGTGTATAGATCGCACTGCCGCCCAACCACGTTTGAATACCGTACCATCCGCACGCGACGATCGCGCGCAGCAACGCGGGCAGCTTCGCGCCCTGCGTGCCGAACGACGAACGCACGAGCACCGCATACGGAATGCCGTGCTTCGCGCCCGCGTGGCCGATCAGCAACATCGGCACCAGCACGATAAGGTTGCCGAGCAGGACCGTCACGACGGCCTGCCACGGCGACATGCCCTGATCGGTGAGACCCGCGGCCAGCATGTACGACGCGATGTTCATCACCATGCCGACCCACAGCGCGGCGAAGTGATACCACTTCCAGGTACGCTGCGCGGGGCCGGTTGGCGCAAGGTCCTCGTTGTACAGGCTGCTCGTCTCGACGTTATGCGCTGTCTGATTCATCGGATGCACTCCGGTTGAGTGTGCGGTTGATCATGGATATTCAACGACGACGAGCGCTACGTTATGTTTATGCCGCTTTCGCGGGTTCCTCCGCGTCGACGCGGGCGGGATTGTTCGGATGCGTGGTCCAGTTCGCGTATTCGCCCGCATCGACGCGTTCCATCGTGATGCACTGCTCGACCGGGCACACGTGCATGCACAGATTGCAGCCGACGCATTCCGAATCGACCACTTCGAAATGCCGCTTGCCGTCCTTCTCCTTCAGGATCGCCTGATGCGACGTGTCCTCGCACGCGATATGACACAGCCCGCACTGAATGCACTTGTCCTGATCGATGCGTGCCTTGATGTCGTACTTGAGATTGAGGTACTTCCAGTCCGTGACATTCGATACGGCGCGGCCGCGAATGTCGTCGAGCGTGGCGTAGCCTTTCTCGTCCATCCAGTTCGAGAGGCCATCGGCGAGATCGGACACGATGCGAAAACCGTAATGCATGGCCGCCGTGCACACCTGCACGCTGCCCGCGCCGAGCACCATGAATTCGGCCGCATCGCGCCACGACGAGATGCCGCCAATGCCCGAGATCGGCAGATTGGGCGTCTCGGGATCGCGGGCGATTTCCGCGACCATGTTCAGCGCGATCGGCTTCACGGCGGGACCGCAATAGCCGCCGTGCGTGCCCTTGCCATCGACGGTCGGCATCGGCGCCATCTGGTCGAGATCGACGGCGACGATCGAGTTGATCGTGTTGATCAGCGACACGCCGTCCGCGCCGCCCTTGAATGCAGCGCGCGAGCCCGTGCGAATGTCGCTGATGTTCGGCGTGAGCTTCACGAGACACGGCAGCTTCGTGCCTTCCTTCACCCAGCGCGTGACCATCTCGACGTATTCGGGCACCTGCCCCACCGCCGCGCCCATGCCACGCTCGCTCATGCCGTGCGGGCAGCCGAAGTTCAGTTCGACGGCATCCGCGCCCGTATCCTCCACCTGGGTGAGGATCCACTTCCAGTCCTTTTCGTTACACGGGACCATCAGCGAGACGATCAGCGCGCGGTCCGGCCAGTCGCGCTTCACCTGTTCGATCTCGCGCAGGTTCACGTCGAGCGGACGATCGGTGATCAGTTCGATGTTGTTCAGTCCCGCGATGCGCTGCCCGTTCCATTGCACCGCGCCATAACGCGAACTCACGTTGACGACGTGCGGATCGAGCCCGAGCGTCTTCCACACGACGCCGCCCCAGCCCGCCTCGAAAGCGCGGTTGACGTTATAGGCCTTGTCGGTCGGCGGCGCGGACGCGAGCCAGAACGGATTCGGCGAGGTGATGCCGGCGATGTTGCAAGTCAGATCGGCCATGTTTGTTCGCTCCTTTATCGGTCAGGCGGCTTTGATCGCAGTCAGCTCGAACGACGCGTCGATGGACGCCGCCGCGAGCTTGCCGTCCTGCACGGCCTGCACGGTGAGATCGAGTCCTTCGTGTGTCGCGCAATCGCCGCCCGCCCACACTTTCGCGAGCGTCGTCTGACGATTCTCGTCGGTGACGATGCGCCCGCCGTCGAGCGTCAGCAACGCCCGGTCGACCCCGATGGGCACGAGCGTCTGACCGATCGCCTTCAGCACCATGTCCGCTTCGATGACGAAGCGTTCCCCGTCGCGCTCGAATTCGACGCCGGTCACATGTCCGTCGTCGCCGATGAGACGCACCGGCTTTGCGTGCGTGACGATGCTCACGCCGCTGGTCTGCGCGAACTCGCGCTCGGCCCACGTCGCGCTCATGTTCTCGACGCCGCGCCGGTACACCATCGTCACGTTCGTCGCGCCGAGCTTCCGGCTTTGCACGCAGGCATCGACCGCGGTATTGCCGCCGCCGATCACGACGACGCGCCGCCCGACCGGCACAGTCGCGAGATCGTCGGCCTGACGCACTTGCTCGATGAAATCGACCGCGTTCATCGCACCATCGAGCGCTTCGCCTTCGAGCGCCAGTTCGCGCACGCCCGCAAGGCCGAACGCGATGAACACCGCGTCGTATTGCTTGCGCAGTTCGTCCAGCGTGAAGTCACGGCCGAGCGCATGACCCGCCTTGATCTCGATTCCGCCGATCGAATACAGCCATTCGACTTCGCGCTGGGCATAATCCTCGACCGTCTTGTACGCGGCGATGCCGTATTCGTTCAGACCGCCCGGCTTCTCGCGCGCATCGAAAATCACCGCGCAATGCCCCGCCAGCGCGAGCCGGTACGCGCACGCCATGCCAGCCGGTCCCGCGCCGACGATCGCCACGCGCCGGCCCGTCTCCGGGGCGCGCTTGAAAAGCGGCTCGCCTTTGGCCATCGCCCAATCGGTCGCATGACGCTGCAATGCGCCGATTCTCACGGGTTCATCGCCCGGATGATTGCGTACGCAACTGCCTTCGCAAAGAATCTCGGTCGGGCACACGCGCGCGCACATGCCGCCGAGCGGATTGGCCGACAGGATATCGACGGCCGCACCCTTCAGGTTGCCGTTGCCGATCTTGCGGATGAAGCTCGGAATGTCGATGCTCGTCGGGCATGCCTGCACGCACGGCGCGTCGTAGCAGTAGTGGCAGCGGCTCGCGGCGGCGGCCGCGGCAGTGGCGTCGAGCAGCGGCGCGACGTCCGAGAATTCGCATGCGAGCTGCTCTTGCGTGAGGCGATGGCTCGCGATATCGCCGGTCTGTTTCAGGGTCATGCATGTTCCTTGTGAAGACGTACGACTGCCCGCCGTCCGCGTGTCATGACGCGGACGGTGCTGAACGTAAAAGAGAAAAGCGCTGCTTACGAAGCGGGTTCCGACGCGCGCTCCAGCATCGCGTGCAGGAGCACGTTCGCGCCCGCCTCGATCCACTCCTGGCTCGCGTCTTCGATTTCGTTATGGCTGATGCCGTCGACGCAAGGCACGAACACCATCGACGTCGGCGCGACCTGAGAGAGATAGCACGCGTCGTGGCCCGCGCCCGACACCATGTCGCGGTGCGAATAGCCGAAGCGCCGCGCCGCCGCGCGCACGGACGCGACGCAGGCGGCATCGAACCTGACGGGCTCGTAGTAGAAGATCTGTTCGAGCTCGGTCTGCAAGCCGATCTCGCCGGCGATGCGCGCGACGCCCTCGCGCAACACGGCATCCATGCGCGCGAGCACGGCATCGTCGGGATGACGGAAATCGACAGTGAAGAACACGCGGCCCGGAATCACGTTGCGCGAGTTCGGATACACCTGCATCATGCCGACCGTCGCACAGGCGAGCGGCGCGTTGTCGAGGCCGATGCGGTTTACGAGATCCACCACGCGCGACGCGCCGAGCAGCGCGTCCTTGCGACGCGGCATCGGCGTCGGGCCCGCGTGCGCTTCCTGGCCCGTCAGCGTGATCTCGTACCAGCGCTGACCTTGCGCATCGGTGACGACGCCGATCGTCTTGTCTTCAGCTTCGAGAATCGGCCCTTGCTCGATATGCAACTCGAACGCCGCATGCAGCTTGCGGCCGCCGCACGGCAGGTCGCCCGCATAGCCGATGCGCTTAAGTTCCTCGCCGATCGTCTTGCCGTCGACGTCCTTCCGCGAAAGACCGTAATCGAGCGAGAACACGCCCGCGAACACGCCCGATGCAACCATCGCGGGCGCGAAGCGCGAGCCTTCCTCATTGGTCCAGATGACGACTTCGACAGGATGCTCGGTCTCGATCCCGCGATCGTTGAGCGAGCGGATCACTTCGAGTCCGCCGAGCACGCCGTAGATGCCGTCGAAGCGCCCGCCCGTCGGTTGCGAATCCGCGTGCGAGCCGGTCATGACCGGCAGCGCGTCAGGGTTGCGCCCGGCGCGGCGCATGAACACGTTGCCCATCTGATCGACGCTCACCGTGCAGCCCGCCTCCTTCGCCCAGCCAACGATGAGGTCGCGCCCTTCCCTGTCGAGATCGGTCAGCGCGAGACGGCACACGCCGCCTTTGGGTGTCGCGCCGATCTTGGCCATCGTCATCAGGCTGTCCCACAGACGCTGACCATTCACCTTGATGGACGTATCGAGACCAGCCTCTCTGATTGCATCCGTTACAACGTTCATTCGCCTCGCTCCTTACGATCGACTTCGTATGTGAGTGACTTCGTTTCGTGCATGCCGGACGTTTGCGGTGCGATGCTGCACGCGCCCGGTGCACGCTTTCTGTAATGCGATTGAATGATGCGAACGATGCGCTTCTTCAGTGCCGCGAGCGCTCTTCAAATCCTGTCCACTTGGACAGGTTGTAGCCGATTAAAATAAGCAAATCAACGTCTTTCGTGTGCGGGGAAACACGGAACAATGCAAAGCGATAAGCATGCCATTGCACTGCAGCATCGACTGGCATTGAGCGTAACGGCGTTTTCGACGCGATGCAGCGCCACGTGCACGAACGGCGCGAATGAGGCACGATGCGGCACATACAGCAGAAAAATTCGACGATGAGACACGACGACACGGCTGACGGCATCACCGGACGCGAGGACACCGCGCCACCCTTACGGCGACGCAAGGCGCAGATTCGCGAGAGCAACGAGGCACAGCTTCTGGCCTGTGCCGAAGAAGTTTTCGCGGAGAAAGGACTGGAAGGCGCGAGCACGGCGATGATCGCCGAGCGCGCCGGATTGCCGAAGGCCAACCTGCATTACTACTTCCCGACGAAGCTCGCGCTCTATCGCCGTGTGCTCGAAGATCTGTTCGAGGACTGGCATCGCGCGGCGGATACCTTCGAATGCAGCGACGATCCGGTGGAGGCGATCGGCGGCTATGTGCGCGCGAAGATGGAGCTGTCGAGACGAAGGCCGCTCGGCTCGAAAGTGTGGGCGAGCGAGATCATCCACGGCGCGCATCACATGCAGGACATCCTCAACGAGCGCGTGAAGCCGTGGCTCGACACACGCGTCATCGTGATCGATGGCTGGATCGCGCGCGGCTTGCTCGCGCAGGTCGAGCCGGACACGTTCATGTTCATGATCTGGGCGATCACGCAGCACTACGCCGACTTCGACGCGCAGATCCGCGCATTGAAGGGCAAGCGCGCGCTCACGCGCAAGGCCTTCGATGAACAGACGGAGGAAGTCGTGCGCCTCGTGATTCGCGCATGCGGCGCGGTATCGCCTCGCATCGTGGAGAAACTGGACGCGCAATAAAAAACGCCGGTCGCTCGATAGCGGCCGGCGTTTCACTTGCTGCTTGCTGCGGTGTTGCTTACTGCCGTATTGCTTCACTGCGGTACTGCTACTGCATTCTCGCAAGATACTGCAACTGCCAACGCTTGCTGCACCCTCTACCGCTGCTACCACTCACTGCTACTGCCTCGGCGGGCTCGACTTCGAGCGCCGATTAATGACCGAAGTAGACCGAATTGCGATCCGACATCGATACGTTGGCGCGCGCGACCGGCGCAGCCGCGCCCGATTGCGACGTGCCCGCCGTCGAAGCACCGTAAGCCGTCACGCCGTTTTCAGCGTTCACACGCGCTTGAGCAGCCTGGAGATTCTGCGGATAGTTCACGCGATCTTCCGACGGGTTGTAGCCGGCCTTTTCCAGTTGAACGAGTTCTGCGCGAACTTGAGCGCGCGTCACCGGTGCGTTGTCCTGCGCGAACGCGAAAGTCGGCGCGGCCAGAGCGGTGGCGAGGACGAGTGCGGGAACGAATGCCTTGATCATGATGAACCTCCAATAGTCTTGTTTTGAAATCGAAACCGAAGTCGAAAGCTATTTAAGTAGTTTCTGATTTCGTTTCGCTTGAAGACAGTGTAGGAGGCGGACGTCCTAGGGGAAACCCCAATTTCCACGAAACATAATTGTCGCGATCGCAATAATGCATTTCGCGAGCTGAATCGTATCGCGGCATCGCAGTGGCAGCGAGATCGCTGCTAATTTATTGTTTTATCTGGATTAATGTCGAACGCACCGAACCCGATCCGGCGCGGGTAATCGATTGCAATTGATGCCGTCATTACGGCATCGCCAGTCAATCGTCATTCACGCGCCAGCCTCTACGCAGCCGTCACATACGCGAGCGCAGCCGTCAGCAATTCGCGCAACAGCGGCTGAATCTCATTCGACTTGGCTTCGTCGTAAGCGAACGGCGACGCTTCTTCCATGTAGCTGATCTGAGTCAGCTCCAGTTGGATCGCGTGAATGCCCGCCTCGGGCCGGCCGTAGCGCCGCGTGATGTAACCGCCCTTGAAGCGTCCGTTGGCCACCGTCGAATAGCGGCCGTCGCGCTCGACGATCTGTGCGAGATGCTCGGCCAGCCCCGGCGCCGCCGACGCGCCGTCCGCCGTGCCGAAGTTGAAATCGGTCAGGCGTCCGTCGAAAAAACGCGGCACGACCGAGCGGATCGAATGCGCTTCCCAAAGCAGCACGCGTTCGTGCGTCTGCCGCAGCGCGTCGAGTTCGCCGGCGAGCGCATCGTGATACGGCTGCCAGTACATCGCGCGGCGCGCATCGATCTGCTCGCGCGACGGCTCGTGGCCCGGTTTGTAGAGCGGCGCCTTGTCGAAGGTATCGACCGGGCAGAGTCCCGTCGTATCGCGGCCGGGATAAAGATTCGCGTCGTCGGGCGGACGGTTCAGATCGACGACATAGCGCGCGTATGCAGGCGTCAGGATCGACGCACCCAGCTCGCGCGCGAACGCGTAGAGCCGCTCGAGATGCCAGTCGCAATCCTCGGTGAGTTTTGCGATGGGCGTCATCTCGTCGGCGAGCGCGCAGGGAATTTGCGTGCCGCGGTGCGGGATTGAAATCAGGAGCGGCGCGCTGCCGCGTTCCAGCGTGAAGATCGAAGACTCGTTCATGAGATCACCTCAATCCAGCAAGCCGCGCAATGCGGCGCGATAGCGCGCGAGCGATTCATCTTCCTGCGCGTGACGGCGCGCGTCGATCACCTTGCGGCCGGAGACGAAGACATCGCGGATTGGCGTGTCGCCATGTTCACAGAAAACCGCACTGGAAAGCCAGGTCTCGCGCGCATGGCCGCCGATGCCCGGATGCGCGTCATCGAGCACGAGCCAGTCGGCGCGCAAACCCGGCGCGAGCGCGCCGACAGGCCGTCCGGTCGCGTGTGCGCCGCCGTCGAGCGCGGCATCGAAGAGACGATCGGCGGGACGGCTCTGCGCCGGCGACGCGAGCACGTTGCGCTCCCGGCGCCACAGGCGCTGGCCGTATTCGAGCAGACGCAGCTCGGAGCGCCAGTCCACGCCAACGTGACTGTCCGAGCCGACACCGAAGCGCCCGCCCGCATCGAGATAATCGCGCGACGGAAAGACGCCGTCGCCGAGATTCGCCTCGGTGGTGAGACACAGGCCCGCGACCGCGCCGCTCGCCGCAAGCTCCACGCATTCGCGCGCGTCGACGTGCGTGGCATGCACGAGGCACCAGCGCTCGTCGACCTTGAAGCGATCGAGCAGCCATTGAACCGGGCGACGCCCCGTCGCCGCAATACACGCCTCCACTTCGGCAGTCTGTTCCGCCACGTGGATATGCACCGGCGCACGGCGAAAGCGCGCATCGAGCCCTTCGATCACCGCCGCGAGCGATTCACCCGACACCGCGCGCAACGAATGCGGCGCGACGCCATAACGGCGCATGCCGTTTTCAGGCCGCGCGCGGGCGAGTTCGTCGATGAGCGCGAGCAGCGTCTCGGGCGTGTTGAGAAAGCGCCGCTGATCGTCGCGCGGCGCGCTCTGGTTGAAACCGCTGTGCTCGTACAGCACCGGCAGCATCGTGATGCCGATGCCCGCGCGCCCGGCCGCATCGACGACCCGCTCGGCGAGTTCCGCGCGATTCGCGTACGGTGCGCCATCGGGTGCGTGATGCACGTAATGAAACTCGCACACCGACGTGTAGCCCGCCTTCAGCATCTCGATGTAGAGCCAGTGCGCGATATCCGCGAGCGATTCCGGACCGATCCGCGCGGCGAAGCGATACATCAGTTCGCGCCAGCTCCAGAACGTATCGGCGACGCTCGCGCGATACTCCGCGAGGCCCGCCATCGCGCGCTGAAACGCGTGCGAGTGCAGGTTCGGCATGCCGGGCACGACCGGCCCCTTCGCCCGCTCGACACCCGCCGGCGCCACGCTGTCGGGCGTCACGCGCAACAGTGTGCCGTCCTCGTCCCATTCGAGCAGCACGTCGCGCCGCCAGCCATCGGCGAGGCGCGCGTGATCCGCGAAGAATGCGCTCATGTTCCCGTCTCCCTTTTTTATTTCGATGCGCGGCTGCTCACACCGTGTCGATGCCGATGTGCAGCCACGACGTCTCGTCGGATGCCTCGCATTGCAGCGCGGCCGCACGATCGAGACACAACGTGTCGCCTGTTTCGAGCGTATGGCGCGCGTGCCCTTCTGCTTTGATATCGAGCCTGCCGCGCGCGCAGAAGATGAACGTGAGATCGTGTGTGGCGGCAAGCGAGCACGACGCGCGCCGGACTTCGACCGTCGCGCGGGCGCGATCGCGGCGCACCATCACGTTGAAATCGCGCGTGGGGCCGTCGATCAGCGTCGCGTGAATCGGCGTTTCGCCGGCGAAGCGCGCGACCGCGAGGGGCGCATCGAGCACATGCAAGCGGCCGTCCGCTTGCGCGAGACGCATGCCCGCGCCATCGAGCAACACGAGCACGCGATCGACGCCAGCGAAGCTCGAAAACGCGCCATCGGACGCCACGTCCGCCAGCGACAGACGCCAGGCGAACGCATCGAGCGACGCGCCGTGCGGCCCCGCCGCGATCTCGCGCGTCACGCCGCCGCCGTTCTTCCACGGTTTGGGTATGAGCGAATCGGCACGAATGATCATGATGTTCAGAAATGCCCGGTGAATTGATAGCGATCGCCCGGATGCCAGAGATTCGCGACCGATGCGACCGCATCGCGCGACCACGTGCGCCGATGCAGCAACAGACACGGCTCGTGCTCCGCCATCGCGAGCGCGAGCCGGATCTCCGCTGCGGGCACCGCGGCCTCGATCCGATATTCGACGCGCTGCAGCGGCGCGGCCGTCATCAGGTACTGGTTCGGCGTGATCGTCGTGAAATCCTGGCGCGCGTACTCCGGCGCGAGCACGGGATTCACGTAACGCTCTTCCATCTGCACCGGCTCTTCGTTCTCGAAGTGCAGCACGCGCGAATGAAACACCGGGCTGCCCAGCGTGAGATGCATTTCTCCGGCGAGCGCTTCATCGACGATGGATGCGCCCAGATGCAGCACCTGCGCGCAATGCACGTGGCCGCGCGCGACGATTTCATCGGAGATGCTGCGAATCTCGACGAGCGTCGACGCGTACTTCGGCTGCGCGACGAAGGTGCCCGCACCCTGCACGCGCGTGAGCACCTGCTCGGCCGTCAGTTCGCGCAACGCGCGGTTCACGGTCATGCGCGCGACCTTGAACTCGCGCGCGAGCTCGTTCTCGGAGGGCACCTGATCGCCCTCCTTCCACTCGCCGATGTGAATGCGCTGGAGAATGTAGTCCTTGATCTCCTGATACGCAGGCGTGTTCATGCAGGCTGTTCCGACGCGAAGGCGAGCGGGCTGTGCTGCGCGATCGCGCCTTCCTGCACGAGCGTCGCGATCGCGGCGATATCCGGCGCGAAGTAATGATCGAGGTCGTAATGCTTCACGTGCGCGCGCAGCGTCTTCATCACTTCGAGCAAGGGCGCGCTCGTCTGATGCGGCGCGCGCAGATCGACGCCCTGCGCCGCTGCGAGCAGTTCGATCGCGAGAATGTTCGCCGTGTTGCTCGCGATGTCGCCGAGCTTGCGCGCGGCAAACGTCGCCATCGAGACGTGATCTTCCTGATTCGCGGAAGTCGGCAGCGAATCGACCGATGCCGGATGCGCGAGCGTCTTGTTCTCCGACGCGAGCGCGGCCGCCGTCACATGCGCGATCATGAAGCCCGAGTTGACGCCACCGTCACGCACGAGGAAAGGCGGCAGGCCCGAGAGCGTCGCGTCGATCAGCAATGCGATGCGGCGTTCCGCGAGCGCGCCGATTTCGGCGGCGGCGAGCGCGAGGTTGTCGGCGGCGAACGCCACCGGCTCCGCGTGGAAATTGCCACCCGACAGCACTTCCCCGGTGTCGGGGAAGATCAGCGGGTTATCCGAGACGGCGTTCGATTCGATCAAGAGGATGTCGGCCGCATGGCGAATCTGGTCGAGGCACGCGCCCATCACCTGCGGCTGGCAGCGCAGGCTGTACGGGTCCTGCACCTTTTCGCAGTCCGCGTGCGAGAGGTTGATGCCCGAGCCCTTCAGCAGCGTGAGGTACGCCGCTGCGGCCTCCATCTGACCGCGATGCCCACGCAGTTCGTGGATGCGCGCATCGAACGGCACGACCGAGCCGGCCGCCGCATCGACGGACAGCGCGCCCGCGACGAGTCCGGTGCGGAACAGGTCCTCGATCGCGAAGAGGTTGTAAAGCGCGAGCGCCGCCGACGCCTGCGTGCCGTTCAGCAACGCGAGACCTTCCTTGGCCTGCAGCGTCAGCGGCTTGAGGCCCGCGACCGCGAGACCGTCGAGCGCACCCGCGCGCTCACCGCGAATGGTGACTTCGCCGATGCCGAGCAGCACCGTCGACATATGCGCGAGCGGCGCGAGATCGCCCGATGCGCCGACCGAGCCCTTGACCGGGATGATCGGCAGCACGTCGGCGTTGAAGAGCGTGATGAGCGCGTCGATGACTTCGCGGCGAATGCCCGAATGACCGCGCCCGAGGCTCGAGAGCTTGAGCGCCATCAGGAGGCGCACGACCGGACGCGACATCGGCTCGCCGACGCCCACCGCATGAGACAGCACGAGATTCTTTTGCAGCAGCTCCAGCTGATCGGCCGGAATGTGCGTATTGGCGAGCCGCCCGAAGCCCGTATTGATGCCGTAGGCCGGATCGCCCTTCGCGGCGATCGCGGCGACGGCGCGCGCGCTCGCGTCGATGGCGTCGAAGCTGGCCGGATCGAGTTGCAGCGGGTCCGAGCCTCGCGCGATACGGCGCAGTTGGGGCAGAGTCAGTTTTCCGGGCGTAAGCTTGATCATGGTTCGTCCTGTCTATACAAGTTAGACTCAAGTCTAAACGGGCTCGAAGGACGAAACAAGGGGATATCCGGGATATCACTAGGATCATCCCGGAAAATACATGCGTGTTGTCTATACAGATTTCACGTTACAACACCTTTTCCATCACGAACTGGACGAAGCGCTGCTCACGCACGACGACCGCGCGGGCGAGCAGCATCGTAAAGCCGCAATACTCGAAGAACGGCCGTGCGGTGACGCTCGAATACGTGTGCAGCGTGCTCATGCCGGCTTCGTCGGCTTCGGCCTCGATACGCGCGAGCAGCGACGTCGCCACGCTTTTGCGCTGATGCCTCGGGTCGACGAACATCATGTCGATGAGGCCGTTTTTCTCGAGATCGGCGAAGCCCGCGAGTTCGCCGTCGACGAGCCCGACCCATGTCGGGCGGCTTGCGCGGGCGAGTTCCCATTCGTCGCGATCGGCTTGCGCCCAGGCTGCGATCTGCGCTTCGGTGTAGTCGGCCGATGCCGTTTCGCGAACGGCGCGTTGGAACAGATCGATCACACCGTCGAGATCGTTCGCACGATACGGTCTGACTTCGATGAGCGGCAGCCCTGACATTTCATCACCTTCGTTACTGTCAAAAATAAAAAAAACCGCTGCCGGGGCAGCGAGGGTCGAGCGTTGAAAACGCGGGAAAAGAACCGGTACGGGAATGAGTCGGAATGGCGCGGGCGCAAACGTTCAAATCGCAGGAAACCGCGTGGCGAACCGCGCCGCCGTTGCGCCCGTCAGGAAGCCACGGCCACGGTCGCAATGCCGAGCGCGGTCATCAGCAGCGATGCGCTTACGTGGATCGCGATCTCCGCGAGCGCCCAGCCGAGCCGCCCTTGCTGCAGATGCGCGACCACTTCGGCCGAGAAGGTGGAAAACGTGGAGAGACCGCCCATCAGCCCGGTGATGATGAACAGCCGCCATTCGATCGAGATATCGGGGAAGCGCGCGAAAAAGGCGACCGCGACGCCGATGATGTAGCCCGCGATGACGTTCGCCGCGAACGTGCCGAGCGGTAGATTCGGAAAAATCGCATTCAGGCGCAGGCCGAGGACCCATCTGAGCAGCGATCCCAGCCCGCCGCCGAGTCCCACGGCGATAATCGACAGATACATGAAAATGTGTGCAATCGGTTCGAAATTAACTGCGTTATGTCTCGCGGGCGAGCCGGTCGATCAGCGCGCCGCGGCTCGCCTCGACGATCCAGCCGGACCGGTGCCGCACATGCGCCGCCCAGGTGCCGTCGCGTCGTTGTTCCCAGCAGCCGGCATCGTGGCCGTCGATGAAAAGCGAGCCGCGCACGACAAGTTGCGGATCGGCGGGGTCGAGCACCTCGTCGTCATTGTGTTCGAGCTTCACGGTATGCATGAGTCGTCTGCAAAAACACGTCAAGACCAGCGCCAGCCTCGCGAGTGGCTCCATTCTAACGATACTCGAAGCGCCCGGTTCAAACACTCACCGTATCATGAAGGACATTGCCGAAAGGCAATTGAGTATGCGCACGACGTGTTCGACCGAAGGCGCCTCGAAAGCGAGCGTCACGGCATCGATGCGTTCGAGCGTCGGCCACTGGCAGAAGAGATCGGCGAATGCGGAGGTTTGTGCGCGCAGTTCGCAGCGATGTCCGGTGATTTCCGGACGCTTTGCGTGGGCCGAAGACGCGGCCGCTTCGATCGTTTCGCGCGCGGCGAGCCGGATCGCGTCGCATGCCGCGGCAGGCGTTTCGGTCACGCCGCTCGAATAGCCGTGCGCGGTCTTGACGCACAGGAAGCGCGCGCCGGGAAACGCGGGCAGCGTCTCCTCGCCGAACGCGTCGTCGCCGGTGAGCAACGCGACGCGCGCGCCGTGTTCCCCGGCGAGCCTGCCATACAGCCCGGCCTCGCCGACTTCCTCGCCGTCGAGCGTGACGCGCGCGAACGCGGCGCTGTTGATCGTGTGCGCGAGAATGCCGCGGCTTTGCGCGCGCGCGTGATAGCCGATCATGAAGACCACGTCCGGCGATGCTTCCAGCCCCGCCATCATGCCGAGCGTGCGCGGCTTGCCGAGCACGAGACGCGCGCGCGGATCGAGCAGATCGGGCATCAGGTTGCGAAAACCGCCGTGCGAATCGTTGATCCACACCTGCGAAGCGCCGCCATCGAACGCGCCCTGTGCGGCCGCATTCGCCTCGCGCGTCATCCAGCGGCGCGCCTGCTCGTATTCGGGGTTGCCCGCGCGCGTCTGCTCCGGATGGAACACGCCCGCGATGCCTTCGATATCCACCGAAATGAGCACTTTCATGGTCTGGTTCTCAATGCGTCCTTGAGCGATATGCGGCGATGCCCGTCGCGTCCGGCGACCGTCTCGGCGCTGAAGAGCGCATCGAGGATCGCCTGTTCGATGCCGTCGGCGGCGGCCTGAAAAAGCGGATCGAGGCGCGCGTCGCTGACGAGCGGCGGCACCGCGATGAAGGCCGCGTCGTGCGGCACGGTGTAAGCGGTCGTGAAGGCCAGCGCGATGTCGCCGCTGCCGTGACCGTAGACCGAGCCGGTGCGCGCGAGACCCGCGGTCGAGCGCATCGCGAGACGGCGCAACTGACGCGCGTCGAGCGGCGCGTCGGTGGCGATCAGCATGATGATCGAGCCCTGCTCGGGCTTCACGTGCGTTTCCTGGGTCGCTGCCAGCAGCGCGCTGCCGAGCGCATCGCCAGCGATCGTAAGTTGCGGCAAGCGGCCGAAGTTCGCGAGCACGAGCGCGCCCGTCGTGTACGCGCGCTCGTTACATCGGACGACGCGCGAGGCCGATCCGATACCGCCCTTCAGTTCGAAGCACGACATGCCCCGCCCCGCGCCCACCGCGCCACGCTCGAACGCAACGCTGCATGCGTCGAGTGCGCGCGCGTAATGCGCTTCGTGAATCGCGAGCGCCTGCATGTCGTTGAGATAGCCGTCGTTGCACTCGAACACGAGCGGGTTCACGCTCGGGTCTTCGCGTCCGATGCGCGGATTCGCGGCTATCGCGGCGCGAATCTGGGCCGTTGCGATCGTGCCGACGCCGAACGTATTGGTCAGCGCAACCGGCGTTTCGATCACGCCGAGTTCTTCCAGCTGCACGAGGCCGACGCTCTTGCCGAAGCCGTTGATCACGCATGCCGCGGCCGGCACCTTGTCGCGATACACGTCGCCATCGTGTGGACGAATGACCGTGACGCCCGTCTGCACCGCGCCCTCGGCGAGCGTGCAATGACCAACCGTCACGCCCGCGACATCGGCGATCGTGCCGTGCGGGCCCGCTTCGAGTGAACCAATGTGCGTCATGGCCGGTCGAGCTTCGGATCGAGCGCGTCGCGCAGGCCGTCGCCCAGCAGATTGAACGCGAGCACGGTGAGGAAGATCGCGAGACTCGGGAAGATCGCGACGTGCGGCGCCATCGCCATGTCGGCGCGCGCTTCGTTGAGCATCGCGCCCCACTCGGGCGTCGGCGGCTGCGCGCCCAGTCCGAGGAACGACAGACTCGCCGCCGTGATGATCGACGTGCCGATGCGCATCGTGAAGTACACGACCACCGACGAAATCGTGCCGGGCAGGATATGCCGCGCGAGTATCGTCCAGTCCGATGCGCCGATGCTCTTCGCCGCTTCGATATACGTAAGATGCTTCAGCGCGAGCGTGTTGCCGCGCACGAGCCGCGCGAACGCGGGAATGCTGAAGATCGCGACCGCGCACACGACGTTCACCATGCCGTTGCCGAGAATCGCGACGACGCCGATCGCGAGCAGAATGCCGGGAAACGCGAACAGCACGTCCGCAATGCGCATCACGATGCGGTCCCACCATCCTTCGTAATAGCCCGCGAGCAAACCGAAGAACGTGCCGATCACCGCGCCGAGCACGACCGAGAGCAGACCCGCCGACAACGAAATGCGGCTGCCGACGAGTATCCGGCTCAGAATGTCGCGCCCCAGCGAATCGACGCCGAACCAGTGCGCGGCCGAAGGACCGGCGTTGAGCGCGTCGTAATCGAAATAATTCTCCGGATCATAAGGCGCGATATACGGCGCGATGATCGCGATCACGATCAGCAGCAATACGAACACGGCCGCGATCATGGCGACGTGCTGCTGCCTGAACTTGCGCCAGAATTCGGTCCACGGCGTGCGGATTTCCTGCGGCGCCTGCACCGCGTTTTCGGCTGCCACGCTCATCGCGTCCTCACTTGAAACGAATGGTCGGATTGATGATCGCGTACAGCACGTCCACGATCAGATTGATCACGATGAACTCCAGCGAGAACAGCAGCACTTCCGCCTGGATCACCGGATAGTCGCGCATCTCGACCGCGTCGACGAGCAGGCGCCCGAGGCCCGGCCAGTTGAACACTTTCTCCACGACGATCGAGCCGCCGAGCAGAAAGCCGAATTGCAGGCCCATCATCGTGACGACGGGGATCATCGCGTTGCGCAGGCAGTGCTTCAGGATGACCATCGGCTCGTGCACGCCTTTCGCGCGAGCCGTGCGCACGAAGTCCTCGCCGAGCACTTCGACGAACGACGCGCGCGTGAAGCGGGCCATCACGGCGGCCACGGCAGCCCCGAGCGTGATCGACGGCAGCACGTAGCCTTTCCATGTGCCGTCATCGACGATCGGCAGCCAGCCGAGCTTCACCGAGAAGATTTCCATCAGCAGCATGCCGAGCGCGAAGGCCGGAAACGAGATGCCCGATACCGCGAGCGTCATGCCCAGCCGGTCCGGCCAGCGATTGCGCCACACCGCCGAGACGATGCCGATCGTCATGCCGAAGATCACCGCCCACACCATGCTCGCGAGCGTGAGCCACAGCGTGGGCATGAAACGCTCGGCGATTTCCGTCGACACGGGCCGCTTGCTGCGCGTCGACATGCCGAAGTCGAAATGCACGACCTTGCCGAAGAAGCTCACGAGTTGCTGCGGCAGCGGCTTGTCGAGGCCGAGATCCGCGCGCACGAGCGCGACCGTCGCCTGGTCGGCTTCCGCGCCCGCCGCGAGCCGCGCGGGATCGCCCGGCAGCATGTGCACGAAGAAGAACACCAGCACCGCGACAATGAAGAGCGTCGGCAGAAGACCCAAGAGGCGTTTGGCGATGAAGTTAAGCATCGTTGTCGGTCAGATGCGGCCGGGCGATGGAGCCCGGCCGAAAGCGATTACTTGATCGCGATCTCGTCGAAGCTGAACGAGCCGTCGGGCATCACGTACGCGCCGGAAAGTCGCTTGCTGCGCGCATACACGACCTTCTCAGTGACGAGGAAGATCCACGGTGCGTCATCCCAGATGCGTTTTTGCGCATCGGCGTAGAACTTCGCTTTCTCGCCGCGATCCGTGGTGGCGAGCGCCTTCGCGAGATCGTCATCGACCTGATTGTTTTTGTAGTACGCGGTGTTGAAGAGCTTCGGCGGGAACGAGGCGCCGCCGAGCAGCGGCGAGATCGCCCAGTCCGCTTCGCCCGTCGAGGACGACCAGCCGACGTAGAGCATGCGCACGGGCGCCGTCTGCGGGTCCTGCGCACCCTCGATGCGCTGCACGCGCTGCCCCGCTTCGAGAGCTTCGACCGATGTCTTCACGCCGACCTGCGCGAGTTGCTGCTGCACGAACTGGATGATCTTCTGCGCCGTCGTGTGGTTATAGCTCGACCACAATATGGTTTCGAAGCCGTTCGGATAACCCGCTTCCTTCAGCAGTTCGCGCGCCTTCGCGGGATCGTATTTCCACGGTCCGAGCTTCGTCGCGTATTCGACGCCCGGCGGCACGACGCCTTCGGAGGGCACGGCATAGCCCGCGAAGGCGACCTTGATGAGCGCGTCCTTGTTGATCGCGTAGTTCATCGCCTCGCGCACCTTCGGATTGTCGAAGGGCTTTTGCAGCACGTTCATGCTGACGTAGCGCTGAATGATCGACGGCGCCGCGATCAGATCGACCTTCGGGCTCGCCTTGAGCGTGCCGGCCTGCTCGAACGGAATCGAGAACGCGAAGTCCGCTTCGCCGGTCTGCATGAGCGCGGCGCGCGTGTTGTTATCGACCACCGGCTTCCAGTCGATCATGTCGATCTTCGGCAAGCCCTTCTGCCAGTAGCCCGCGAACTTCTTCACCTTCAGGTCGTCGGTCTGCTTCCATTCGACGAACTCGAACGGGCCCGTGCCGACCGGATGAAACGCGATGTCCTTGCCGTATTTCTTGAGCGCGGTCGGCGAAATCATTACCGCCGACGGATGCGCGAGCACGTTGATGAACGCCGAGAAAGGAATCTTCAGCGTGATCTTCACCGTGTACGGGTCGATCACTTCGGTCTTGTCGATCTTGTTGAAGAGGTTGTAGCGCTTGAGCTTGTTGTCCGGGTTCGTCACGCGGTCGAACACGGCCTTCACCGCCTCCGCATTGAAATCGGTGCCGTCCTGAAACTTGACGTCCTTGCGCAGATGAATTGTGTAGACCTTCGCGTCGGGACTCGCCTCGTAACTCGTCGCGAGCACGTTGCGGATCTTCATGTCCTTATCGAAGCCGAAGAGGCCCTCGTAGAACGACTTCGCCACCGCCTGCGAGAGCGTGTCGTTGGCGTCGTACGGATCCATCGTCGTGAAGGTCGAGGCGACGGCCATCACGGCAGTGCTTTGCGCATGCGCCGCGACAGGCGCGAGTGCGGTCAGCGTGGCGAACGCGCTTGCTGCGAGCATCGCGCGCAATTTAAAGGACGGCATCGTTGGACTCCTTTTTGAAGTGCTTCTAGTAAGCGCCGCCAACGTGATGCTCGGCGACAAAGTGATCCGGTCCGACTGCAACCAGTTTCGCGACGATGGGCTCATCGCCGAGCTTGCGGATCGGGCTCGGAATCTCGTCGGCGGCGAGCATGCGCTTCGCGTGCCGGCGCGACGGGTCGGCGACCGGCACCGCGCTCATCAGCTTGCGTGTGTACGGATGACGCGGCGCTTCGAACACGGCGGCGCGCGGCCCGATCTCGACGATCTGCCCGAGATACATCACCGCCACGCGATGGCTCACGCGTTCCACGACCGCCATGTCGTGCGAGATGAAGAGATACGCGACGCCCAGTTCGCGCTGAAGATCGAGCATCAGGTTGACGATCTGCGCGCGCACGGAGACATCGAGCGCGGAGACGGATTCGTCGGCGATCACGACTTTCGGGTTCAACGCGAGCGCCCGCGCAATCGCGATGCGCTGTCTTTGACCGCCCGAGAATTCATGCGGATAGCGCTGCGCCGCTTCGGGCGGCAAGCCCACCTTGTCGAGCAGCCAGTCGACGCGCGCCTGTGCTTCCTTTCCACTCGCGACGCCATGCACGAGGAGCGGCTCCATGACAGAAAAACCGACTGTCAGACGCGGATTGAGCGACGCGAACGGGTCCTGAAAAATGAACTGGATATTGCGCCGCAGCGTCTGCAACTCATGGCCTTCGAGCTTGCTGATGTCGCGTCCGTCGAATTCGATCGAACCGCTCTGGCTTTCGACGAGCCGCAGCAAGGAACGTCCCGTCGTCGATTTGCCGCAGCCCGATTCGCCGACGAGCGCGAGCGTTTCTCCCGGACGCAGGTCGAAGCTCACGCGCTCGACCGCATGCACCGCCGCCGTCGTGCGGCCGAACAAGCCGCTCTTCACCGGGAAGCGCGTGACCAGATCGCGCACGCGCAGAATGGGTCTGGTCGCTTCATCGACGGCTGGCTGTGTTTCCTTCTCGACCGCTTCCGATGGACGCAATGCGCTCGCATCGTCGGGCGCGATGTCGACCGGCTCGACTTCGAGAATCGGGAATTTCGCGGGACGATCGGTGCCGCGCATCGCGCCGAGCGTCGGCACGGCGGCGAGCAGCGCTTTCGTGTACGAATGTTTCGGCGCATGAAACAGCGTGTCCGAATGCGCTTCCTCCACCTTCTCGCCGCGATACATCACGAGCACGCGATCAGCCACTTCCGCGACCACGCCCATGTCGTGCGTGATGAAGATCACGCCCATGTTCATCTCATCCTGCAAGCCGCGCACGAGCTGCAGGATTTGCGCCTGAATCGTGACGTCGAGCGCGGTGGTCGGCTCATCGGCGATCAGGAGCGCGGGCTTGCACGAGAGCGCCATTGCGATCATCACGCGCTGGCGCATGCCACCCGACAACTGGTGCGGATAGCGCGCAAACACGCGTTTCGTTTCGGGAATGCGCACGAGATCGAGCAGACGCAGCGCTTCGGCGCGCGCCTGTGCATGGCTCTTGCCCTGATGCAGCGCGATGGCTTCCGCGATCTGGTCGCCCACCGTGAAGACCGGATTGAGCGAGGTCATCGGCTCCTGGAAGATCATCGCGATGTCCGCGCCACGCACGCTGCGCATCGCCGCGGACGATGCTTTCGCGAGATCCAGCGTTTGCCCGTTGCGCCGCCTGAACGCCACGCTGCCCGAGACGATCCGCCCGCCGCCATGCTCGACGAGACGCATCAGCGCGAGCGACGTGACCGATTTCCCCGAGCCCGATTCGCCGACGATCGCGAGCGTCTCGCCGCGATCCACGGTGAACGAGATGTTGCGCACGGCTTCGATGATGCGCGAGCGTGCGCGGAACGAAACCGACAGATCGCGCACGTCGATCACGCGGTTATCGGGCAAGGGTAAGGGTAAGGGCAAGGTCGCGTTCGTCATCGATAGATCGCCGTGACGGGCGCTTCGCCCACGCGTGCAAAGCCGCGATACATGCCTTCCGTGTTGAACGGCAGCACGACGTTGCCCTTCGCGTCGACGGCGACGAGGCCGCCGCGTCCTTCGATGCGCGGCAGCCTGATCATCACGACATCGCTCGCCGCGTCTTCCAGCGACACGCCGCGATACTCCATTTGCGCCGATACGTCATACGCCGCGAGCATGCGGATGAACATTTCGCCCGTGCCTGTCGTCGACACGGCGCAGGTCGCGTCGCTCGCATAGCAGCCCGCGCCGATCAGCGGCGCATCGCCGACGCGCCCCGCCTGCTTGTTGGTGATGCCGCCCGTCGATGTCGCCGCCGCGAGATGACCGTTCGCGTCGAGCGCGACCGCGCCGACAGTGCCGAACTTCTTGTCCGGATCGAGGGGATCGTCGCCGGAAGCGAACTTCGTCGTCGCATCGTGATCGAGCATGGTGCCCGACGTGCCGCGCGCCTTGAGCCATTGCTGATGGCGCGCTTCCGTGTAGAAGTACGACGGATCGACGAATTCGAGTCCTTGCGCTTGGGCGAACGCTTCCGCGCCCGCCGCCGTGAACATCACGTGATCGCTCACGTCGAGCACGCGGCGCGCGGCGAGCACCGGATTCTTCACACGCGTCACGCAACTGATCGCGCCCGCTTCGAGCGTCGCGCCGTCCATCACGGAAGCATCGAGCTCGTGCGTGCCCGCCGCCGTGAACACCGCGCCGTGGCCCGCGTTGAAGAGCGGACAGTCTTCAAGAAGACGGACCGCTTCGGTGACGGCGTCGAGCGCGCTGCCGCCAGCGGCAAGAATACGCTCGCCCGCGTTCAGGATGTCGGCGAGAGCCGTGTGATAGCGCCCTTCGGTTTCGGCGTTCATCGCGTGGCGCAGGATCGTGCCCGCGCCACCGTGAATGGCAATGACTGGTGTGACGCTCATGTTTCGCGCGGCTCCGTGTGAGTGTGTCGTTTCGCAGCCGTGCGGCGTGTGGCCTGTACGGCGTGTGCCTCTTTCGGAATCGACGGCGCGACGAGCCACGGCAGAACGAATTCGGTCAACCCCGAGGCCGCCTCCACCGAGCGTTTCGCGCGATGCGCGACCGCGTCGCAGAGCGCTTCGATGACGGCGAGCACGGCGGTATCGCAATTCGCCGCGAGACGGCGCTCGGCGCGGATCGCGAGCAGCAGGTCGGCGACTTGCGCGAGCGGCGACGCGCCGCTGTCCGTGAGCGCGACGACGCGCAAGCCGTGATCGCGCGCGAGCCGCGCGAGCGTGATGGTGTCGTCGACATAGCGCGGAAACGCGATCGCGATCAGCACATCGCCGCGCGACGCCGTGAAGAGCCTGCGCGCCGCGTGCGACGGCCCGCCCGTGAGCGCGAGCGACTGCACGTTCGCGCAATACGGCGTGAGTCCGTGCTCCATCAATCCCGCGAGGAACGCGCTCGCGCCGTAGCCGACCACGAAGACGCGCGGCGCGGCGAGGATCGTCTCGACGATCGCCTCGGCCTTCGCGCCATCGACGGATGTTTGAGCAAGACGCAGGTTCGCCGCCGCCTGCGCAAGCGATGCATCGAAGACTTCGGCGCCGCTCGCCGGCGATTCGAGCGCGGTGCGTAAGCGCTCGACCGGCGCGATGGTCGCCTCGAAGCCGCGCACGAGCGCCTCGCGAAACGCCGGATAGCCCGAGAAGCCGAGGGCGCGCGCGAAACGGTTCGCCGTCGCCACCGACGCGCCCACGGCGCCCGCCAGTTCGTCGATGCGCATCGTCGCTGAACGAAACAGGTTCGCCAGCACAAACGCCCCCATGCGCCGATGGATGGGCGTGAGCGTCGGCATGGCGGCGGCGATGCGCGCGGAGATCAGTTCGTCGGCGCTCGCCGGCGCACCAAGCGATAGTGAACGGGACATGAAATGCGCTGCGCTCTCATGGGCGATGAACCGCGATGAAAGTATATTTACTCGAAAAGCCGGCCAGAAAAAATTCATTTTCATCGAACTCGGGTTTTCGATAAGGCGCGCAAGTGGGCCGCGTCCGATGCATCGAACGTGCACGATCATGCACAATACGGGGCGCGTCGCGGTGCAAAAGCGCATGACGCGCACGCGTTTCCAGTCCTGACCGAACGGTATGAACTTCGACTTCCTTCCCGATCCGCTGCCGCATCTGCTCGCCATCCACCCGTGGGCGCAAGTCGTCGCGGGCCTCGTCGCACTCGCGCTGATCGCGCTCTTCCTGCAATGGGTGATCGCGCGCATCGTGCTGTATGTCGCGCACCGGCTGCTCGTGCTCGCCGGGCATCAGAAGTGGGACCGCGCGTTCATCAAGCGTCGCGCCTATCACCGCCTCTGGTACGCGGTGCCGTTCGCGACCATCGCGCTCGGCATCGACGACGTGCCGCGCATCGGCCATTGGGCGACGAGCATCGGCCGCGTGGCGCACGGCGGCGCTTGGGTCTGCATTTTCTTCGCCGCGGGCAGCGCGCTGTCCGCGTGGCAGGACGTCTATGCGGAAAGCAAGGAAGCCCAGACGCGCTCCATCAAAGGCTATATCCAGATCGGCAAGCTCGCGCTCGCGCTCGTGTGCGGCGTGCTCGTGCTGTCGATTCTCATCGACCGCTCGCCACTGTGGATGCTCTCCGGTCTCGGCGCGCTCTCCGCGGTGCTGCTGCTCGTGTTCAAGGACACGCTGCTGTCGCTCGTCGCGAGCACGCAGTTGACGTCGAACGACATGCTGCGCATCGGCGACTGGATCGAAATGCCGCAAGCCGCCGCCGACGGCTTCGTGAAGGACATCGCGCTGCACACGGTCAAGGTGCAGAACTGGGACAACACCGTGACCACGGTGCCGACCTACAAGCTTTTTTCGGAGAGCTATCGCAATTATCGGCACATGTTCGAATCGGGCGGCCGGCGCATCAAGCGAACCTTGCGCATCGACGCGCAATGCGTGCGCTTTCTCACCGAGGAAGAGACCGCGCGCCTGAAGCGCTTTCGTCTGCTGCACGATTATCTGGAACAGAAGCAGACCGAAGTCGAGCAGGCGAACCGCAATCTCGGCGAACTCGCGAACGAGCCCGCGAACCGGCGGCGGCTCACGAATATCGGCACGTTTCGCGCGTATGGGCTCGCTTATCTGCAGCGCCATCCGGAGATCCGCCAGGACATGGCCATCATGGTGCGCATGATGGAACCGCAATCGGAAGGCATTCCGGTCGAGGTCTACTGTTTCACCGCGACGACCGCGTGGACGCAATACGAGCGCATTCAGGGCGATGTCTTCGACCATCTGCTGTCCATCCTTCCGGAGATGGGCCTGCGCCTTTATCAGGCGCCATCCGGCGCCGACATGACCGGCTTCGCGGGCCGTCTGCGCGGCGAAATGCCGGCTCTGTGACTTGCACGATTCGCGCCGTCAAAAAGAATCAGGCAAGAATCCTCCACTTTTGTGTATTCACGTTGACGCTTCCCGTCATTACGATCTAACCATCGCCGATGCGCCTTTTTTCCGCAGCTTCTTAGCCGCGGTGGAATCGCTTTTTCCGCGCATCGCCACTTAATCGTCATAAAAGGAAAACTCAACGTGATCGATCGCGTCCATGCCATGCGTGTCTTCACGCGTGTCGTCGATACGAACAGCTTCACGCGTGCGGCCGAGTCACTCGGCATGCCGCGCGCGAGTGTTTCGACGACCGTGCAACAACTCGAAGCGCTAGTCGGCGTGCAATTGCTCGCACGCACGACGCGGCGCCTGAATCTCACCGTCGACGGCGCCGCCTATTACGAGCGCTGCGCGCAAATCCTCGCCGATATCGACGAGCTCGAATCCGGCTTCGGCGCGGGCGAGGAGCGCCTGCGCGGACGGCTGCGCGTCGAGATGCCCGATACCGTCGCGACGTCGATCGTCGTGCCCGCGCTGCCGGAGTTTCACGCGCGCTATCCACAGATCGAGCTGTCGATCGGCATCGGCAATCGCAATGTAGACCTCGTCGGCGAAGGGGTCGATTGCAGCGTGCAACTCGGCGAACTGCCCGATTCGGGTCTGATCGCGCGCCGGCTCGGCATGCTCGAACAGGTGACCTGCGCCAGTCCTGCGTATCTGGACAAGCACGGCATGCCGCAAACGCTTGACGAGCTCACGCAGCACGTCGCAGTCAATTGCATCTCGGAGAAAAGCGGCCGTCCCGCCGACTTCGATTTCGATGTCGACGGCGAGCCCGTCACGATGAAGATGCGCGGCTTCGTGCAGGTTGCCGACGAGCACGCGTATCTCGCGTGCGGCGTGGAAGGGCTGGGGTTGATCCAGCCGCTGCGCATCGCGGCGCAGTCTTATCTGCGCTCGGGACAGTTGCGCGAAGTGCTGCCGCAATGGAAGTCGCCGCCGCTCAAGGTGTCGGTGGCGTTTCTCAAAAGCCGTCAGGCGAGCCCGCGTGTGTCGGTGTTCGTCGACTGGCTCGCGGCGCTCTTCGAGCGTACGCAGCAAATCGACGACACGCTGACGAGCCTGTATCGCTCGGCGCAACGCCGCGGCCCGGCGCGCCGGGATCGTCCTGAGGAAGAAACCGCCGACGCGTGATGCCGGCGCCGCGCTAGCGCACCGGCGTGGCCGCGTTAGCGCCCACCACGGTATTCCACTTGCGCACTTCCCAGCGATCGACCAGTCCGTTCGTCACGTACGGATCGTTTTTCGCGAAATCTTCGGCGGCGGCGGGCGAATCGCTGTGAAACAGCAGCATCGCGCGATCGGTGGGCGCATCGAGCGCGCCCGCGAGCACGATGTCGCCCCGCTCGACCGCCGCCCACGCCAGGGCGAGATGCGCATCGCGAAACTGCGCGCGGCGCTCCAGATAGTCTGAACAGAGTTCATATATCAGCAAATAGTGCATCGCAGACTCCTTTCAGTGGAACAGTGACGGGTGCATCGAGCCAGCTTGTCCTATTTTCGAGATCAAAACCAAGAGTTCAATCGGAAGCGTCTGATCGCTTAACAATAGCGTATCGAAGATCATGTGCGGATACTCGAAAAGGATTCCGCCATGACCCGCAATCAACCGCCTTGCAATACGTGCCCCAAGCACGATTGCCGCACCTGCGCGTGGACGTCGCCGCTCGACGCGTCGTACCGTACGCTCATTCACTCCCATTCCATGCTGTCGCTCGTCGCGCTTTCCGTGAAGAACACGGAACCCGCGCCCGCCGAGGCGTCGTGGCTCGCGATCGCCGGCAAACGCATTCTCAGATTTTTCTCGGAACTGAGCCCGCGCGCACGTTGAAAAGCGCATCGCGAGTCGCATTGAAGCACCGTTTTCGTAAATAAGTTTGCACGATTTTTTTTAGGATAACTGGGCATATAGAATCCGCTGCACACTTGCGCTTGCGTTAAGCGTTCATGCAGAAAGGAAAATTCAGTCGATGAGCATCAATCTGGTCCAGGCGGTCAATGCCGCGATCCCGGAACACATCGCGGAGCAGTTGTCGCAACAGTTCGGCATTCCCGGTCAGATCATCCAGCAACTCGCAACACGCATCGCGCCCGGACTGGTCGCGTCGCTGATGGACCGGGCGACGCTCGTGCCCGGCTCGCAGTCGGTGTACTCCGTCATCATGCAGGCGGAGACCAACGCCCACATCGCGGATCAGTTGCCCAAGCTGATCGCGACCACTGGCGGCCTCAAGCAACTCGAGGCCAGCGGTCATTCCCTCGCCGCGCTCGCGACGGGCCAGCGCGTCGATGCGCTGACCGACGCCGTTTCGTCCGAAACCGGCGTTCCCACGCAGGCCACGTCGGCACTCGCGGGCATTGTCGCCGCTGTGCTTTTCGGCCTCATGAAGCGCCATTTCCTGCTGGCGCAGTGGGGTCTCCCGCATCTGCCCGGGCTGCTGCGCGATCAGGTGGGCGAAATCAACAAGTCGATGTCGAACGCGGTCGCGACGGCCATCGGCGTCGGCAACACCGAAGGCTTCACGAGTCACATCGTGCCGCGGCTCGATACGGTCGCATCGAGCCTGGCGACGCGCGCGGACGCCGATGTCGCGGTAGCGGTAGCGGCGGCAGTCGCGCCCGAGCCCGTCGTGAAAGCATCCGTGCAAGCTACGCCGGTTTCCAGGCCCGCCGCTCCGCCGCCGGTCCCGCCGATGCGCGCACCGGTGCGCAAGCCCGCGCCGAAGCGTTCGAACAAGTGGATCTGGCTGCTCTTCGCGGTGCTGGCGGTCATTCTCGCGCTGGTCTATTACCGCGGCTTCACGCAGAGCGGCAACGTCGATCTGAGCGCCGCGCCAGCCACGCAGCACGTCACCGACACGGCGGCGCCGGCTTCGTCCGCAGCGCCATCGACTCCGCCGGTTACGGATGATGCGCCGGTCACCGCGCGCGTGGATACGCCGGTCACGACCACGGCTCCACCGCAAACGGCCTCCGCGCCTCAGGTTGCGCCCGCCTCCTGGAAAGACGCGCAGTTGTTGTTCAATGTCAACGCTTCGGGCGTCCCGGCGATCGAGGCGAGCGTCGGCACGGATGCCGAGAAGAAGCACCTGATCGACGCATTGACTGCCCGCTTCGGAAAGGCCTACACGGCGGACGTTTCCGTCGTTCCCGAAACACGCCCGGCGACCTGGCTTTCGCGCCTGAACGACTTCCTCCCGCTCATGGCCGTGCCCGGCGCGGAAGCGAAGATCAGCGGCTCGCGAGTAGAGTTGAGCGGCACGGCGGCCAACGGGAAACTCGGCTGGACCGATCGGCTGAAAGGCGCGCTGGGCGGCATGTTCCAGGTCGCGGCGTTCGACGTCGACGGCGCGGTCGCGACCGCGACGCAATCGTTTCGCAGCGCGATGAAGAGCCTGCTCGCCACGGACACACCGTGTTCCGGCGACAAGCTGACGCGCGTGCTCGACCTTCAGGTCGTCAACTTCGCGCGCTCGAGTGCGCAGGTGCCGGAAAGCGCGTTCGCCACGCTCGGCGAGACGGCGCAATTGCTCAAGAGCTGCGCGGCCAAGGGTTCGATGGTGAATCTCGAAGTTGCGGGCTACTCGGATGCGCAGGGCACAGCGGCGGCAAAGCAGGAAGTATCGAAGGAACGCGCTCAGGCGGTCCGTGGCTATCTCGTGCGAAACGGCGTGCCGCCGCAATCGCTCACGGCCGCGGGTTACGGCGACGCCAATCCGGTCGCCGACAACGATACCGCGAGCGGGCGCTTCGCCAATCGCCGCATCGAGTTCGTGGTCAGGAAAGGCTGAGCGCCAGTCCGACCTTTTTCACGACGCCGTCGCACGAAAGCGCGACGGCGTTTTTCGTGGGCCACGCCACGAGCGCCGTAAAGCCGATTCAGTTCGGCTTCGCGAAATCGTTCTCGGCCCAGCGCTCGGCGCTCGCCTTGCTGAGCTTGAATGCAGGCGACACGCGCACGTGCGCGAGTTGCGCGCCGTACGCATCGAAGGCTTTGAGATTGGCGTAGGGATCGTCCTCGTCGGGAACGATCTCCAGCGTGACGCTGACGTCTTCGCCCTGCACGTCGATGGTCACGTTCTTGTTCAGCATCGCATGACGCTGCTGCTCATGCCGGCGCAAGACTTCCGACGCCGTCTTGACCAGGGTGCGAAACGCGTTCGCATCGAGCGGCTTCGGGTTTTTCTTGTCGCGTCCCATCGTCCACGGACCGACGAGCGCGGGCTCGGCCTCGCCCGCCTGAATCATCTCGACGGCCCAGCCGTCGTCGTCCTCGTTCTTGATCACGCGCGCGGTCCAGCCGTCGTCGCGCCAGAGGCGATCTTCATGGATCGTGTCGTCGCTGGAGGGAATGTCGGAATCGGTCATGTCGTCAAGGCAGGCAGTGAGGCAATGCGACGGATTTTACCTTGGGGCGGCGCGCGGCATCGTTCATGCCTGAAGGACTGGCCAGACGGCCAGTGTCATACCCAAATGCATTGCGCCGTGCTACTTTGAATGTACCGGGACCGTCCGGAATCCATCGGCAATGCAGTGCAGCCGCAAAACTCAATCAAGGAGCAACCGCATGCTTGCATTCATCGGCACTTTGATCGTCGGACTCGTCGTAGGTCTCATCGCGCGCGCACTCAAGCCGGGCGACGACAGCATGGGCTGGATCATGACCATCGTCCTCGGCATCGCCGGCTCGCTCATCGCGGGGTACGTCGGGCGGGCGCTCGGCTGGTATCAGCCGGGACAGCCAGCGGGATGGATCGCCTCGGTGATCGGCGCGATCGTCCTGCTCGTCGTCTGGGGAATGATTCGCAAGCGCGCGTAACGCCACGCCTCATCGTTTCTTTTTTTGACGATGCGCCTCGTCCGGATTCGGACGAGGCGTTTGTTTTATCGGGCGATGCGCTCGAAATCGATCTGCGCGCCGCCACGCACGACGCGATTCGGCAACGCGCCGCCGAGCCAGTACGAAAGCTCAGCAGGCCTGCCGATTCTCCAGGCGACGAAATCCGCAGCCTTTCCCGCTTCGAGCGATCCGTGCGTCGATTGCAATCCGAGCGCGCTCGCCGCATGAATCGTCACGCCGGCGAGCGCTTCCTCCGGCGTCAGACGAAACAGCGTGCATCCCATATTGAGCATCATGCGCAACGAAAGCGCGGGCGACGTGCCGGGATTCAGATCGCTCGCGAGCGCCATTGGCACGCGATGCCGCCGCAACGCATCGATGGGCGGCAACTGCGTTTCGCGCAACATGTAGAACGCGCCCGGCAGCAGCACGGCGACGGTGCCGGACTGCGCCATCGCAATGGCATCGTCCTCGGTCATGTACTCGAGATGATCCGCCGACAACGCCCGATACCGCGCCGCAAGCGACGATCCATGCAGCGACGACAACTGCTCGGCGTGCAGCTTCACGGGCACGCCCAGATCGTGCGCGCATCGAAATACCCGCTCGACCTGCTGCGTCGAAAACGCGATGTGCTCGCAGAATGCATCGACGGCATCGACGAGACCTTCTTCGACGAGCGCCGGCAGCATCTCATCGCAGACATACGCGATGTAGTCATCCGCGCGGTTCGCATACTCGGGCGGCAACGCGTGCGCGGCGAGGCAGGTCGCACGCACGGTCAGCGGCAGCGCATCACCGAGACGTCGCGCCACGGCGAGCATCTTGCGTTCGTTGACGAGATCGAGCCCGTAGCCGGATTTCACTTCGAGCGTGGTCACGCCCTCGCGCATCAGGCCCAACGCGCGCCCTTTCGCGGCGTCGAACAACGCCGCTTCGCTGGCTTCGCGCGTCGCACGCACGGTGCTCGCGATACCGCCGCCGCGCGCCGCGATCTCAGCGTAGCTCACGCCTTCGAGCCGCTCTTCGAACTCGCCGCTGCGATCGCCGCCGAAAACGAGATGCGTGTGGCAGTCGATCAGGCCCGGCGTCACCCACGCGCCTTCGAGATCGACACGCTCGCCGACACCCGTCTCCGGCGCCGCCGCACGCGGCCCGATCCATTCGATGCGCGCGCCGTCGGTCAGGATCGCCGCGTCTTCGATGACCGAATACTTGCCACCGGTCATCGTCGCGGCATGGCAGTGTTGCCAGAGCTTTTTCATCACTTGGCGATCATCGGCAGATCGAGGCCCTGCTCGCGCGCGCATTCGATCGCGATGTCGTAACCCGCATCCGCGTGACGCATGACGCCGGTCGCCGGATCGTTCTGCAGCACGCGCGCGATGCGGGCATCCGCTTCGTGGCTGCCGTCGCACACGATCACGACCCCCGAATGCTGCGAGAAGCCCATGCCGACGCCGCCGCCGTGGTGAATCGAGACCCACGTCGCGCCGCTCGCCGTGTTCAGGAGCGCGTTCAGGAGCGGCCAGTCGGACACCGCGTCCGAGCCGTCCTGCATCGCTTCGGTTTCGCGGTTCGGGCTCGCGACCGAACCGGAATCGAGGTGATCGCGCCCGATCACGACCGGCGCCGACAGCTCGCCGTTGCGCACCATCTCGTTGAACGCGAGGCCGAGCTTCGCGCGCAGGCCGAGTCCGACCCAGCAAATACGCGCCGGCAGGCCCTGGAAGCTGATGCGCTCGCGCGCCATGTCGAGCCAGCGATGCAGATGCTCGTCATCCGCGATGATCTCCTTCACCTTCGCGTCGGTCTTGTAAATGTCCTCCGGATCGCCCGAGAGTGCGGCCCAGCGGAACGGCCCGACGCCACGGCAAAAGAGCGGACGGATATAGGCCGGCACGAAGCCCGGAAAATCGAACGCGTTGTCGACGCCCTCTTCCTTGGCCATCTGGCGGATATTGTTGCCGTAGTCGAACGTCGGCACGCCCTGTTCCCGGAACGCGAGCATCGCGCGCACGTGCTCGGCCATCGACTGCTTCGCGGCTTTCACCGTGGCCGCCGGATCGCTTTGCGCGCGGTCGCGGTATTGCGCCCAGGTCCAGCCCTTCGGCAGATAGCCGTTGAGCGGATCGTGCGCGCTCGTCTGATCGGTGACCATGTCCGGGCGCACGCCACGGCGCACGAGTTCCGGCAGCACGTCCGCCGCGTTCGCGCACAACGCGATGGAAATCGCGCGGCCTTCGGACGTATAGCGCTGGATGCGCGCGAGGGCGTCGTCGAGATCGGTTGCCTGTTCGTCGACGTAACGCGTCTTCAGACGGAAGTCGATGCGGCTTTGCTGACATTCGATGTTCAGCGAACACGCGCCGGCGAGCGTCGCCGCGAGCGGCTGCGCGCCGCCCATGCCGCCGAGACCGGCGGTGAGCACCCAGCGGCCCTTCAGTTCGCCGCCGTAATGTTGCCGTCCGGCTTCGACGAACGTCTCATACGTGCCCTGCACGATGCCCTGGCTGCCGATGTAGATCCAGCTTCCGGCGGTCATCTGCCCGTACATGGCGAGCCCTTTCGCGTCGAGCTCGTTGAAATGCTCCCAGTTCGCCCAATGCGGCACGAGGTTGGAATTCGCGATCAGCACGCGCGGCGCGTTCTCATGCGTCTTGAACACGCCGACCGGCTTGCCCGACTGGACGAGCAGCGTCTCGTCCGCTTCGAGGCGCTTGAGCGTCTCGACGATCTTGTCGTAGCACGCCCAGTCGCGCGCCGCCCGGCCGATGCCGCCGTACACGACCAGTTCCTTCGGATTCTCGGCCACCTCGGGGTCGAGATTGTTCATCAGCATGCGCAACGGCGCTTCGGTCAGCCAGCTTTTGGCGTTGAGCTGTGTGCCGCGCGGCGCGCGGATCTCGGTGTCGCGAAAACGGGAAGATGAAGTCACGAATGCTCCTGCGCATCAAGAAAAGAGAGTGTCGACGGATGCGGAAAACAACCCGCATCGGATGGTTCTCATGTTCTTGTATATACAACTTCGATTGTATTAGGGGAATCCCGAACCCCGTGGCGCCGCATTGACGTCGGCCTTGTATAGACAATCGTCAGGGCACGGGCAAGCCGCTGTCGCGCTTGATTTCCCGCAGCGAGAGCATCGATTCGACGGCCGTCACGCCCGGCAAGGTCCGCAACACGTCGCGCATGAAGACGCCGTATTCGTCGAGATCGCGCGCGATGATCTGAAGCAGGTAATCCGCCGTGCCCGAGATGTTGTGGCACGACACGATGCGGGCAATGCCCTGAATTTCACGCTCGAAACGATCCGACAGCGCGCGATCATGCACGCTGAAGCGCACCTGAGCGAACGCGACGACGCCCAGTTCCAGCGCCTTGCGCGACAGCACCGCGCGATAGCCGTCGATATAACCCTCGTTTTCGAGACGCTTGAGCCGGCGCGCGCACGGCGTCTCGCTCAGGCCGACACGCTCGGCGAGTTTCGCGATGGGCATGCGGCCGTCCTGCTGAAGCGCGGCGAGCATGGTGCGGTCGATACGGTCGATTTCGGCCATGGAGCTTTCCTCTTTATTTGATAAAAATTTTAGTGGAAAGACGCGACTCGAAATGTGAAGCCGATGAAAAAGGCCAGAAAACGCTCCTTCTGAAGTGGCAATATGTGGCCATCGAAACAGGAGCGCATCATGGTCTCGGCACATTTGCTTTGGGTTTTTATCGGCGCGCTCGCGGTCGTTTATGCGCTGCCCGGACCCGACATGGCGCTCGTGCTTCAGACGAGCGGCGCGCGTGGTTTCCGGCACGGACTCGCCGTCGCCGGCGGACTCGCCACCGCGCGCGCGACGCACGTGACGCTGTCGGCGCTCGGCGTCGCCGCGCTCTTGCGCAGCGCGCCGTGGCTTTACGACGGCGTGCGCATCGCCGGCGGCCTGTATCTCGCTTACGTGGCGATCCAGATTTTCCGTTCGCCCGCGTTCGGGCTCGACGCGGCGTCCGATCAGGCCGCATCATCCACGCTGCGTTCGGCGTATGCGAAGGGCATTCTGAGCAGCATTCTGAATCCGAAGGCGCTGCTGTTCTGCTCGGTGCTGCTGCCGCAATTCGTCCGTCCGGAGGCGGGTCCGGTCTGGTCGCAGGTGCTGGAACTGGGCGTCGTGCTGGTCGCGGTCGGTGTCATGTTCGACCTCACGCTGGCGGCGGGCGCCGTGCGCATTTCGGGCTGGCTGCGCCGCCATCCGAAAGCGCAGACGGTGCAGCGCTGGACCTTCTCCGCCGCGCTGCTGGCGTTCGCCGCACGGCTCTCGCTGGACTGAGTTCAGGCTTCGAGCGGCTTCAGAAAGAGCTCGTGCTTGGGCGCGAAATGCGCATAGAGCGGCAGGATCGCGCCACCCATCGCGCGGGCATCGGGGCCGATCTGCCCTTCGACGAGACGCGGACGCGTCATGCCCTGCCAGTCGAAGGCGCCGAGCGCCTCATCAGTTCGGCCGATGACCTCGCGCAGCAAGATCCGGTCGATCTCGCCGTCGATCACCACGGCTTCGAGATCGAGCAGCGCGGCCGACGACGCGATGCCCGTCGCGAGCGCGGGACACGTTTCGCGCATCCACGCCTCCGATAGCCCGCGCAGCGCCGGCGACCACGCGCGTTCGTCGTGCGCGGCGGCGGCCGGCACCCCCGCCGCGACAAACGCCTTCTCCAGCACATACACCGATGCCGTGTCGAGCAGTTGCCCCGCGCGTCGTTCCTTGTCACGGGCCATCAGCGGCAACGAGCCGATCGCGCCCGCGTTGCCGCCCGGGCCCGCGTGCAACCGACCGTCGATCACGAGCCCGCCGCCGATGAACGTGCCGATGAACACATACAGGAAGTTGCGCAGCCCGCGTCCCTGGCCCATCACGAGTTCGGCGGCGCACGCGGCCGTCGTGTCCTTGGCGAACTCGACAGGCAGCGCAGTCATCGCTTCGATCCGCTCGCGGATGTCGATGTCGTCCCACGCCGCGAGCACGTCGGGCGGCGTGTCGAAGAAGTCTCGCCAGCCGCCGAGCCACAACGGCGCCGCAACGCCGACGCCCGCAATCTTGCGCGCGCCGTCTCCGAGCGCGCCGATCACACGCGCGAGCCGCTCTTGCAGCGCGGGAAAGAGCGTATGCGGATCGGGATACGGATACTCCAGCGTCTCGCGCGTGCGCACGCTGCCGGCGAAGTCCATCGAGAGGACATCGAGACTGCGCCGCCCCACTTTCACGCCGATCGAAAACGCGCCGTCCGCACGCAGCGAGATCGGCACCGATGGCTGACCGATGCGCCCGCGCACACGCGATCGCGGCTCTTTCAAGAGCAAGCCGTCTTCGATCAGATGATCGACGATCAGCGAAACCGTCTGCATCGACAGGCGCGTCATGCGCGCGACATCGGCCTTGGGCAACGCGCCATGCAGCCGGATCGCCTGCAGAACGATGCGCTCGTTGAACTGGCGCATGCCGAGCTGATTCGAGCCGACGGAATGCGAATGCACCGAGGCTTTGCGCGCGGGCCGCTCAGACATCGGCCCGGGCCTCGCGGGGCGGGCGTGCGCGCCGGACATCGTTCATGTGTGGGTCCCCGTTCGATTAAATCCAGTGTTTTTATTTAGTAAAGACATCCGGGACGATTTTAGCAAGCGCCCATTCACGCGCCGCCCGCGCGATGCAGGCCAATTTTTTTCGCGATTTTTAGTCGGTTATGTTCGACGGGAACCGTCATCATCGAAAACAGCCATGAGCGCACTCGAAGCCCTACACGCGATCGTCAACGACGAAAACGCGCCGCAGATCATTCGCGATCACATCGTCGATTCGCTGCAGTTCGCGCTGCGCAATCACGCTGGCTATTTCACGCTCAAGGAGGTTCAATGGCTCGCGCAATGGGACGACACGCGCATTCCGATTGCGGCGGCAAAGGTATTGAACGAGATGAAGACGGCCTGAGCCGCGCCGGGCTCAGTGCGTGCCTGAAGCGCGCGCGTGCCAGTCGTAGTCGAACACGTTCGTCGGAGCCGGCTCCGACAGACCTTCGACGAAACTGATCACTTCCGGATCCTTCACGAAACTCGCGGCCGAGCTCGCCGCGAGAATCGCCGAGCTTTCCTGCGGCCGCGCGACCAGGAAGCCCTGCACGTAGTCCACGCCGATCTCCTGCAACGCGCGCAAGGTATCGACGTCCTCCACCCATTCCGCCACGCTGCGCATGCCGAGATTGCGCGCGAGCGCGACGATCGCCTCGACGATCGCGATATCCGCCGGATGCGCGCACATCGAGCGCACGAACTCGCCGTCGATCTTCAGCGCATCGGCGGATAGCGCCTTCAGGTATTTGAACGACGTGTAGCCCGCGCCGAAGTCGTCGAGCGCGATCTTGCCGCCCATGTCGTGCACGCGCGCGATGAAGCGCTGCGTGTTCTCCAGATCGTGCAGCGCGACGCTCTCCGTGATCTCCAGACACAGGTAATGGACGATCGACTGATGAGCCGCGAATAGCGCGAAGATGTCCTCCATGAACTGCTCGTCGTTCAGCGAGCCGCCCGAGAGATTCACGCAGATGAATTGCGTGTTGACGAGCTGATGCTGATGCACTTCGATCCAGTCGAGCAGCGTCGAGATGACCCAGCGGTCGATCGCGGCGATATTGCCCGATTCCTCCGCCGCGACGATCACCTTGCCCGCGGGCAGCGTCGCGCCGTCGGGTGCGCGCATACGCAGCAGGACTTCGAAGTTGAGCGATTCGGTCGGCTTGGTCAGCGACATGATCGGCTGCATCACGAGGAAGAGTCCCGGCGGCAGGCGGTTGCGCCCGAGCGTTTCGACGAGTTTCAGTTCCTCGGCGCGCTCCTCGAATGCCGCCGCGCCCTTGCGATACGTGACGAGATGCGTATGCGCGACCTTCTTCGCCTCACGGCATGCGCGATCCGCGTGCGACAGCGCGTCCTGCACGCGCACGCCCTGCGAGCATTCGACAAGACCGATCGACGCCTTCACCTGGAACGCGCGATTGCCGACCTGATACGGCGCGTCGGACAGAATGGAGATGAGCTCGCGGCATTGCGCGATGGCGTCTTCGATCGACGTGTCGTGCATCACGCAGACGAACTCGTCGCCGCCGATGCGCCCGACCGGATAGCTGCGCGCGAAGTGCGCCCGCGTGCGCGCCGCGACCTGGCGCAGCACTTCGTCGCCGCTGCGATGGCCGAAGAGATCGTTGACGAGCTTGAAGCGGTCGAGATCGACATACGCCAGCGCCCACGGCAGCGTCTCTTCGCTTTGCACGGAGATCGCCTTCTCGACGCCGCGGCGATTCAGCGAGCCGGTCAGCGAATCGTGCTCCGCGAGAAAGCGCAGCCGCTCCACGGCTTTCGAGCGCTCGGTCGTGTCCTGCAGCGAGCCTTCGATCCATCCGTTCGAGCGGATCGCCTTCAACAGATAGCGCCGCTCGCCGGTGCCGCGCTCGGGCGAGCCGCCCATTTCGAGCTCGCCGTCACTGCCCTTCGACGCCAGCGCCTGCAACGCGCCCCACGCGCCCGCCTCGAAGTAGTCGTTCCAGTGACGTATCTTGTAGTCGGTCTTTTGCAGATCGAGCATGGCGCGCAACGCAGGATTGGCGCGCACGAAGTGGCCTTCGGAATCGAGCGTGAAGAGGCCGATGGGGGTGACTTCGTAGGTGTTGCGCAATTCCATCTGCGCCTGACGGCGGAAATCGCGTTCGGCGCGCATCTGCTCGGCGATCGCGAACGCCGCCATCATGCTCGACGACAGCGCGGCCATCACCGTATTGACGCCGCCGACGAGCACCTTCAGGCCGAAAGCCGCACCGAGCACTTCGGAGAATGTCGAGAACAGCACCACGCCGAGCGACGCGACGTACCAGAGCACCGTGCGCGAGCGCGCCATCCACACGAGCCGCGCGAGGAAAAACAGCAGCACGCAGATGCCGAAACCCGCGATGACCCAAAGCGTCGGGATGAAAAGCGCATACGGCAGCGCGAACGCCGCCGCGAGCAGCACGATGCCCACATACTGGATCACGCGCAGCAGCCAGCGATAGCCGACCACGCGCAGCTCGCGCCGGAAAAGCTGCTGGAAGAGCGCGGCCGTCAGCAGGTAATAAGCGGCAAAGGTGAACTGCCGCAATGGCTGCATAAACTCGGACGGCAGCACGCGGCCGAGCCATTGCATGTCCCAGCCCATCGCATTCGCGCACAGGCGCAAATTGCCGACGAGCCAGACGGCAAAGATCACGTAGGTCCATTCCTGATTGATGAGCGCCGTGACGAACACGAACACCGCGAGCGTCAGCAGACCACCGGCGATCAGCCCCGAACTTTCCTGAAAGTCGAGCGCCGAATTGCGCAGGCCCTGCCATTCCCATGCGAACGCGTTGATCTGCGCCGGACCGGAAAAGGTGCCCCGGCACAGAATGTTTTCAGGCTGTTTGATACGGCCGACCTGAATGGAGAAGCCCGCCTTCACCACGCGCATTTCGCCGCTCACGCCTTCACGATCCGCCCGGCCGAGCGGCGCAAGCGTGCTCGCGTTCCAGCAGGCAAGCGTTTGCGCATGGCGCGATGGCAATTCGACGACGGTCGACGAATCGGCGCTCATGCTGGGCGTCGTGAAGCTGAACCAGACTGGTTTTTCGGACAGGCGCGTGCTGTAGCGCGAAACGGGCGCCGCGCCTTTCAGCGCGTCGAGCGCTTCGGCGGGCGTCATGGCGCCGCCTTTATCGGCGACGATCCGAAGTTCGAGAGGAACCGCGCCGCGCGTTTCATACTGGCGCGGCAGAAAATAAAGCGTCGCGATCGTACCGAGCAAAATCAGAACCGGCACGGCGTAAACGGCGACCGCGTACAGCGCGTCGTCGATCCACGAGCCCGTGCGTCTGAATCTCGATAAGGAAGCTGGAATAACCGACGCCATACCTGGAAAAACCCCCGTTTGCGCCCAGCGCGAAATGCACCGGCGCAGACCGCGGCGGAGCCCGAGCATCCCCGCGCACCGCCGCTTTTTGGCCTACCGGACCCACTCCGTGGTCCGGTTATTCGCTTTTACCTTCCTGGATACGATCGTGCCCTTCTCACCTGCCGTAAGCCATCAACGGAGCTTCTGGGCATCGTACCGGTTCCCAGTCAAAAGATAAATCTACAGAATGCAAATCGATGTCGGGGTGATGCGTGTGCACCATGTAATTGAAGAGCGGATGACGGGCTTCTTCCCAGCGCTGACGCGCCGCGGCGACATCCTTCGCCAGCACGCGATGCGGCAGGCCGCCCACATGCGACATCGGCAGGAACTCGCCCGCGCCGAAAACGTCCTTGAAGAGCATCGCCTCATACTCCCGATCCAGCGGCGTACGCGCCGTAATCACCATGTAATCGATCTCGTGCAATTCGCAGAACATCCAGAGCGCCTTGCACAGCGCCACTTTCACCACGCGCCCCACCATCCCGCCCGAAACGCCCAGACGCGTCGCTTCCGCGAGGCGGCTCGTCGCCAGATGTTCAGGCAGACGCACCGACTGCTCGACGGCGAGCGGGCCATACGCATTGGTCTGAATGCGCATGGTGCCGAGCGGCGCGCCGTCCAGCTTCGATTCCGCCAGCAGCACAGCCGTGCCGCGATCCCAGTCCGAGGGCTCGATCGTCATCTTTTCGGCGAATTCGGGCAGGTGCCGCCCATAGGCCGAACGTCTGATGCTCACGGCTTTTTGCAATCCAGCATCGTCGCGGACGATACGGATAGTAAACGGCATGCGCTCCGATTTCTGAAGTGCGGGTACGACCGTGAGAGTTGGGCGAACCGCCGGTTCGGTTTGGTTAGCGGCGGCATTGTTGGCAAGGTTCAGACGTTCCATTTGTAAACCCCATTTTTTCTTGGCGATTGGAAAGGTGCCGCGTGTTGAGGACATTTAATGGTTGGTTCCTTACACGGGCGAAACGAGCCTCTCACGAAGTCAAATAACGGGGTGCGCGCTTGCCACTGTTTCTCAGCAAATTTCAGGCTAAAGCAGTGGAAGAAAGCTTCTAAACGGCGAAAAAAGCCCATCGCCGGTAGCCGCCGAAAACCAAATATGCATATGCCGTACACGAATATGCGAGCCCGAGCAGGGTGAAAGAACGAGGGCGAGCAGCCACCAATTGACACGAGAGGCAATTAGGAGAATAGCGTTCGCCGAACCATCGCGGAGCATCGCGTAAACGCTGGAAAACACATAAAAAAAGGGGTTCGGTAACGTTTGCTTACACTTTTTCTTCGCACAATGTGCGAAACGGCCAAGGGGCAGAGTTTGGGCTTCGGAACGGCTGGAGACGGCAAACAAAAAGCGGGCGTCCCTGAAAAGGAACGCCCGCTCTACCACGACATAATCATGTCGACTGTGTGAATTCCGCTAAAGCGGATTAGAAAAATCAGTCGTCTTCGTCGAGCCAGGGGATGTCCACATCGGTGATGAAAGCGACCATCGCAAGCGGACGGCCTTCCTGCCGCCCGATATTGCCGTCGGCGCGTTGCCATTCGCAGCGGAAAATCGTCGCGGGCGTATCGGCCAGCAGGGTGATGGTGCGAATTTCGTCCGGATCGTTTTCTTCGACCGGGCCATCGAGCGATACGAGCAATTGCTGAGGCCACACGCCGTCGGCGGGATCGTAGATCTTGTCGCCGTCGTGAATGACGACATGCGCCTCGACGCCGATCGTCGCCGATGCCTCCACGATCATCTTGCCGAGCGCGCGCAGCACCGCGGTGGCGCGGCCCGAGTTCGCCTGACGGATCGCGAGATCGCCGCGCGTCAGCGCCTGCTCGAGTTTGGGATTGGTTTTCTGTTGCGCCATATCTCTCTCTAGGGGTTCGTTGCAACTTTCGACGAGTGCGGCCCGGCTTAAGTTGCAGGCGGATCGTAGCATCGCACCAACAAAGATAGGTCGCGCGGGCCCTGGCGGCAAACCGGAGGCGGCCGATACGCGCTCGATGCATGGACGGCTTCGGGGCTCAAGTTTAGGCACGATCGGCCGATATCGCGCTCATCCCCACCGAAACGCGTGACTGCCGTGCCGTTCATCGACCTGACTGCTGCTTTGTGCGTTCGTCTGCCGGCGCCCGCTTTCCGTATGCCGTCCACCCGCGCCTGAACGTGCTGACCGGACACGCGGAGATCGTCGACGGCATCACGCTGCGCACGCATCTGCAACCGATCTACAGCCTGCCGCATCAGCGCGAGGTGGGTTACGAGGCGCTGTTGCGCGGCGAAGCGGGCGGCGGCGCGCTCGTCGGACCGTTCGATCTTTTCGGGCGCGCGATCGTCGCGGGCACGCTGACCGAGCTCGACCGCATGAGCCATCTCACGCATCTGCGCAATGCGGCGCCCATGCTGCCCGCCGCGCACTGGCTCTTCATCAACATCAATCCGGCGACCTTCACCGATCCGGGCTACGCCGCGCGGCTCGCCTGCGCGACGCACGACGCGGGCCTCGCGCCCGAGCGGGTCGTGATCGAAGTGCTGGAGTCGGGCGGCACGGACGTCGCGGACATCTCGCGCGCGACCCGGGCGTTTCGGGCGCAGGGCTTTCTCGTCGCGGTGGACGATTTCGGCGCGGGGCATTCCAACATCGACCGGCTGCTCACGCTGCGGCCGGACATCGTGAAGCTCGATCGCAGTCTCGTGCGCACGACGAGCGCCCACATGCGCGACGCGCTGATGCCGAAGCTCGTCGATCTGCTGCACGAGTCGGGCATGTTCGTGGTGGCGGAAGGCATCGAGACGGGCGAGGATCTGATGCTCGCCGCGCGCTCGAATGTGGATTTCGTGCAGGGCTATCTGTTCGGCATGCCGTCGCCGCACATCGCCGCGCGGGGCGCGGCCACGCCGCTTTTCGAAGACGTGTTCGACACGCTCGCCCAGATGCGCCGCACCGAGCGCCTCGCCGGCGACCTGCTCGTGCTGCCCTATCGCGCTGGGCTCACGCAGGCCGCGCGGCGTTTCGCCTCGGGCGCGACCACCGAATCCGCCTGCGCCGACCTGCTCGCCCTGCCGTGCACCCTAAGTTGCTTCTTCCTCGATCAGGGCGGCCGCGAATGCATGCCGGCGCTCGCGGGCGCGGCGGCCATTACGCCGAGCGCGCGCTTCGCGCCGATCGCCGATGCGTCGACCGGACGCTGGGACAATCGCCCGTATTTCTACGATGCGCACGCGAAACCGCAGCAGGTGATCACGAGCCCGCCGTATCTCTCCGTGACGGGCACGTCGCTTTGCGTGACGCTCACGATCGCGACGCAGCGCGCCGCGAAGCCGGTCGTGATCGGCGCGGATCTCGACTGGCGCAGGCTGACCGAAGCCGCGCCCGCGATTTTCTGAGCGTCAGGCAGTGGCGCGCTTCGCCTGCGCGATCGCATCGGCGAGTGCCGCCGCGCCCGCCCGCAGTGCCGCGAGATTGCCCGGCTCGAAGGTCCAGTGCCCCGCCGCGTTCACGACGGCCAGTTCCGCGCCGGGCCAGCGCGCGGCGAGGTCCAGCGCCTGATCGGCCGGGCACACCATGTCGAAGCGTCCATGCACGATCCGGCAAGGCAGATGCGCGATGCGCTCGACGAGCGGCAAGAGCGGCGCCGGCGGCAGCTCGTTCGCCATGTAGTGACGCTCGAGAAGCGCCATCGAGATGGCGGCCGCATTGGCTTCCGCGCTCGGGCGCTTTTCTTCTTCGGACGGTTCCTTCTCCGGCTTGTTGACGACCGACAGCGTCGTCTCGTAGTGCGTCCACGCTCGCGCGAGCCGGGTGCCGGCCTCGTCGAAGCGCGCGAGCGGCGCTTCGGTCATCTCGAGAATGTCGCGCGCGTTCGCGGGACGCGTGCCGCACGCCGACTCGATCGCATCGAGAAACGCGCGATGCGCCTCCGGGAACACACGCCGCGCGTCCCACAGGAACCAGTCGATGTCCTCGCGCCGCGCGAGAAAAATCCCGCGCAGCAGGAAGCCCGTGCAACGCTGCGGATGCGCGACGCCGTAGGCGAGCCCGAGCGTCGTGCCCCACGAACCGCCAAAGATCGCCCATTGCTCGATCTTCAACATGACGCGCAACTTTTCCATGTCGCCGACGAGCGCATCGATGCCATTCGCCTCGAGCCTGCCGAATGGCGTGGACTTGCCGCAGCCGCGCTGATCGAAAAACACGACGCGCCACTTGCCTTCTTCGAGCACCTCGGCCCATTTCACGTTCATCGCGCCGCCGGGACCGCCGTGCACGACGAGCATCGCGGGCGCGTCGCGCGGACCCTGCGCGCGCCAGTAGATCGAGTGACCGTCGCCCACGTCGAGCATGCCTTCGTCGAACTGCACCGGCGATTGGTTTTCCATTGCGCTTCGTCCTTGCTGAATGTGTTTCGTCGGGGTCCATTGTTACATCGGTTCGATCACGCCGCATGAGGCGCGAGGCCGCTCCGGCGCGTTTCGCCCGATACGCTATGCTTGCGGATTCCCGTTGTTCGTCATCTACCCGTCATCTTACGAATCCCGATGCGACGTACCCTCGTCAAGTGGCTCTTTGCAACCTATCTGCTCGGCAGCGGCATGGTCTGGTCGATCCTGATCCTGCCGCTGTTTCCGTTCGTCGGCCGCAACGGACGTTACTGGCTCGCGAAGCTCTGGTGCCGCGCGATGGTCGGCATGATGCGCGTCATCACCGGCGTCACCTGCTCGATCGAGGGGCTGGAGCATCTGCCCGCCGGGCCGTGCATCATCCTGTCGCGGCACGAATCGACCTGGGAAACGCTCTCGTTCATGGCGCTCTTTCCGCGGCGCATCAGTTTCGTGTTCAAACACGAACTCATGAATATTCCGTTCTTCGGCTGGGTGCTGCGCGGCCTCGACATGGTGAGCCTCGATCGCGGGTCGATCCGCCAGGCGCACGCCGCCGTGACGCGCGAGTGCGCGGCGCGGCTGAAGAAAGGCGATTCGGTGGTGATCTTTCCGGAAGGCACGCGCGTCGCGCACGAAGCGCCGCTCAAGCTGGCGTCGGGCGGCGTGCGCCTCGCCTGCGCGACGAAAGTGCCCGTCGTGCCGGTCGTGCATGACGCCGGCAAGGTCTGGCCCGCGAAGGGCTGGCCGGATCGTGGCGGGCATATCCGCGTGATCGTCACGCCCTGCCTGCCGATCGAGTGCGAAATACCGCAGGAACTGAACCGCCTCGCGCAGTCGCAGATGGATGAAGCGCTGGCGGTGTTGCGCTAGGCGGGGCTCAGTACAGCGGCCGCTTCTTCGCGGCGCACAACCGGTTCACCGCGGAGATCAGGGTTTCCATGTCGACGGGCTTGCGCAAATAGCCGTCGTAGCTGACGAAAGCCGGCGGATTCGGATGCCCCGAAATCATCAGGAAAGGAATGTGCGCGAGCGCCGCGTCGTTCTTCATGGTCTGGCAAAGCAGCGCGCCGCCGAGGCCGGGCATCATCCAGTCGGACACGACGATGTCCACCGTCTGCTCCCCGAGTATCGATAACGCTCCGTTGCCGTCGAACGCGCACAGGATAGTGCAATCCTCGCCCTCCATGCAAAGGGTCCAGGCTTCGATGGTGGCGGGGTCGTCGTCGACGAGCAGTACTGTCTTCATCTTGCGAACATGTTCGAGTGCGGCGCGTGAGTGCGGCGGGACGTCTACGACAAAGACGGCGGACAACCTCGGATGTGACAGCGGCCGTCGCCGTTTGTTGCAGTCATGTCCTTTCCGCTGCTTTCGTCATAGTATTTCTTTCGCGCGAAATATGCGCGGTAAATGCTGCTTCAGCAACTTGCGCGCCGCGTGACCGCACCGGTCATTTGCTCCCGGCGCGTGAGCGGCCGGCTTCGCGCAGCGCATCCACGAGCGTTTCCTCTACCGGTGTGCGCGCGGCGTCGTTGCGGCGGATCAGGCCGATGGGTTCGTCGGTGCCCGCGAAGGGCATCGGCAGCGCGGCGAGCAACCCGAGCGCGATGTCCTGCTCGACCGCGCCCGCGGGGACGAACCACACGGCGTCGTTATTCATCGCGAGCGAGCGCCCGAGCGACACCGACAGGGTTTCGACGAGCGCCGTCAGCGCATGCGCGCCGAATGCCGTCAGCACGCTTTCGGCCGACTGGCGGATCAACGTGCCGAACGGCGGCACGACGATCACGAAGCGCGCGAGCAAGGCGGGCGTGAGCGGCGTTTCGAGCGTCAGCGGATGCTCGCGGCGCACCACCACCGCGAGCGGCTCCCGATAAATCTGCTCGAAGGACAGTCCGTGCATCGCCTCCGGCTCGGAAAGCCGTCCGACGACGAGATCGACGTCGCCCGCCTTCAGTTTCTCCAGCAGGAGCGCGTTCGAATCGGTCCAGACGGACAGCGACACCGCCGGCCACTGCTGACGGAACGAAGTCAGCGCGGGCGACAGCAGCACGGGCGCGACCGTCGGCAAAATGCCGATCGCAATGGAGCCGGGCATGTCGCCGCGTTCGCGCAGCAGCATGTCCACGCCTTCGCGCAAGGACGCGACGCAGGCGCTCGCGTGCGGCGCGAAAAGCCGCCCCTCGCGCGTGGGCACCGCGCCGCGCCGCCCTCGCTCGAACAAACGCACGCCTAAAATGGATTCGAGCTCGCCGATTGTTTTCGAAACCGCAGGCTGCGTGATCGACAGGCTATCAGCCGCGCGCTGTACGCTGCCGAGTTGCGTGACGGCCAGAAAACACTGCAGATGCCGGAACTTGACGCGGGTGTTGGTGAAGTCGGTATCCATGACGATCCGTTATGCAAGATGGCACAAAACATCATTTTCCATAACTTGCGTCGTTCTATAAAGTAGCCGTCAGAAACATCCTATTCAACTTCCAAAATACAGGAGACAGTCGACATGACCTCCCCCATCCTCACACCGCGCGATTGGGAATCCCATCCCGCGTATCTGTCGCCGGGTTACAAGTCGTCGCTTCTGCGCAGCCCGGGCTTGCCGCTCATTCCGCTGAAGGAAAATCTGCGCAACCGACGCGTGCCGGTCTACGGTGCTGACGATCTGGGCGTGCTCGACAACGACCTCACCCGCAACGCCGCGAAAAACGGCGAGCCGCTCGGCGAGCGCATCATCGTGACGGGCCGTGTGCTCGACGAAGGCGGCCGTCCGGTGCGCAACACGCTGGTGGAAGTGTGGCAGGCGAACGCCGCGGGCCGCTATGTCCACAAGGCCGACCAGCACGACGCGCCGCTCGACCCGAACTTCCTCGGCGCAGGCCGCTGCCTGACCGACGACGAAGGCCGCTATCGCTTCATGACGATCAAGCCCGGCGCGTATCCGTGGGGCAATCATCCGAACGCGTGGCGTCCGCAGCACATCCACTTCTCGCTTTTCGGCGAGTACTTCGGCTCGCGCCTCGTCACGCAGATGTACTTCCCCGGCGATCCGCTGCTCGACCTCGATCCGATCTATCAGGGCATTCCGGAACAAGCGCGCAAGCGTCTGGTTTCGGCCTTCTCGATCGACACGACGCAGGAAAACTACGCGCTCGGCTACGAATTCGATATCGTGCTGCGCGGCCCGGACCAAACGCCGACGGAGTAAACGAACATGACCACGCTGAAACAGACCCCTTCGCAGACCGTCGGACCGTACTTCGCTTACGGCCTGGTTCCCGAGCAATACAACTTCGATCTGAAGAGCCTCTTCACCGCCTCGGCGGCGGATCGTGAAGTGCCGGGCGAGCATATCGCCGTCGTTGGCAACGTGTTCGACGCGGAAGGCAAGCCCGTCAACGACGCGCTGATCGAAGTCGCCCAGGCCGACGCGAACGGCCGCTATGTGCAGAGCGCGCAGGAAGCGCGCGAGTCGGGCTTCCGCGGCTTCGCCCGCGTCGGCACGGGCACGGATCCGAAGCTGCGCTTCATCGTCGATACCGTGAAGCCGGGCGCCACCGACGACGGCTCCGCGCCGCACCTCGACGTCATCGTGCTGATGCGCGGCATGCTGCTGCATACGTACACGCGCATCTACTTCGAGGACGAAACCGAAGCCAACGCGAAAGACGCCGTGCTGCAGAGCGTGCCGGCCGAGCGCCGTCATACGCTGATCGCGAAGCGCGAGGCGGGTGCGTCGGCCAAGCCGGGTTCGTCGGGCACGATCTATCGCTTCGACATCCATCTGCGCGGCCCGAACGAGACGGTGTTCTTCGACCTGTAAAGTTTCTCGCAGCAGGTGTTTGAAACGGGGGCGTCCGGCACTGCGCTATAGTGTCGGACGCCTTTCGTTCTTACTCCGCTTTCTCCCATGTCCGACGCTCCCACGCCCAGCCCGCTCTATGTCAAGCTCCTCGCTGAAACCGCCCAGATCGGCTGGTCCGAACTGGAGCGATTCTTCGCGCAAGGCAAGCTCATCTGGGTGAAGGGCGATCTCGATCTCGTGAGCGTCGCGGAAGCCGTCGCCAACGACGACACGCAGCAGGTCGCGCAATGGCTTTCAGCCGGCCTCGTCGAGCGCATGCAGGCCGAAACCGCCGCCGATCTCGCGACGCGCGATCCGCAATTGTGGGCGGTCGTTACGTCGCCGTGGGTATGCGTGCAGGAACGCGATTGACTCCGGCGCGCAACGCGCGCTAACGCCGGTCGAGGACGTAATCCGTCCACAGCACGACGAGTATCGTCATCAGCGCCGGGCCGATGAAGAGCCCGATCAGCCCGAACGTCTCCGCGCCGCCGAGAATGCCGAACAGCACGAGCAGAAACGGCAGCCGTGCCGATCCGCCGATCAGCACCGGCCGCACGAAGTGCTCGGCCACGAACACCACGATTATCCCGAACACGGCGACGCACACTGCCGCGATCATCGAACCCTGCGCGAGCAGCCACAGCGCCGCGCCGAGAAAGACGATCGGCGCGCAGAACGGCAGCATCGCCGCGACGGCAGTCAGCATGCCCAGCAACGTGGCGTGTGGCACGCCCGTCACCGCATAGGCAACGGCGAGCAGCGCGCCTTCGCCCAGCCCCACGACGACGAGTCCCACGACCGTGCTGCGCACCGATTCGGCCATGCGCCGCACGAGCGCGGCGCCATCCGGGCCGAACGCGCGGCGCGAGCCCGCGAGCAGTTGTTCACCGAGCTTCGAGCCTGCCATGAACACGAAGAAGAGCGTCATCAGCATGAAGCCGAATATGACGACGCCGTGCACCACGCGCCCGCCGAAGTGCCGCGTCATCGCGACGACGGTCGCGCTGTGCAGGTTCTTCACCGCGGCCGACGCTTCGAGCGGCGTCGACAGGTTCTCCTGCCACCAGCGCCCGACCTGCTGCGAACCCATCGGCAGATGCTCGATGAACGCGGGCATCGGAATGCCGGTGCGCAGCACTTCGTGGAACCAGTGGAGCATGTCGTGCGCCTCGTTCACCGTCTGCGCCGCGACGATGAAAAACGGCACGACGAACAGCAGGCCGATCGCCGCCGTCAATCCGACCGCGAGCAGGCTGTGATGCCGTCTGAACACCGGCCGCCGCTCGAGCCAGCCGAACGCGGGCCATAGCGCGATCGCGAACACGCTCGCCCAGACGACCGCCGGAATGAAAGTGCGCGCGGTATAGAGCGCGACCAGCACGAGCACCGCATAGAGCACCGCCGAAGCGGTGCGCTGCAGCTTGCGCGTGCGCTCGGATGAGTCCGGTGTCGAGTCGTTGCGCGGTTGAATCGGCATGAATGAGTGGTCCTTCTCCGTGATAATCGATTGCTGGCGAAACATGAATCGCTCGCCAGCATTGTAATCACGCACGAATCATTCCACTCGATGCGCACCGTCAGGCAACCTTATTTACAAAGGGCGCGTTCCACGCTCCCTATAATCGAGGCTCGGCATCGACGCAGGGATTGTTCAAATGAAGGAGAAAGCCTCGCGGGCAACGGTTGGAGCATGCTTGTCGCTCGCACTGCTCGCCGGATGTTCCACCGGCCTCAACCGGTCGAAGGAAGATCAGTTGAACGCGCAAAACGGCATCACCATGTTGCCGGTCAAAGGGGGCGTGGAGATGCGGCTGCCTGAGGCGCCGTTATTCGATACCGACGAATCGAACATCCGCGCCGGCTATTCGCCGCTGCTCGATCGCGCCGCTCAGGTCTTGAAGCGCAGCATGCGGCCCGTTCTGATCGAAGGCCACACCGACAACCAGGGCACGCTCGGATATAACCGCACGCTGTCCGATGCGCGCGCGCAGGCGGTCGCGCGGGCGCTGGTCGCGCGCGGCGTGCCCGCCGAGCGCATCACGACGAAAGGCGTGGCGTGGCTGCGGCCGATCGCCAGCAACGACACGGCGCAAGGCCGCGCGTTGAATCGGCGCGTGGAGATTCTCGTGCGCGCCGAGAGCGAAGAGACGCTGCTCGGCGCGCCGGCCAAGGTCAGGCGCTAGCCGCCTGCTCGACCTCCAGCACGAGCAACTGCGAGCCGTCGGCGACCTGATCGCCGACTTCGAACAGAATCTCGCCGATCTTGCCCGACGAAGGAGCCACGATCGTATGCTCCATCTTCATCGCTTCCATCACCATCAGCGGCGCGCCCTTCTGCACCGACGCGCCCGTCTCCACGAGCACCGCGATCACCTTGCCCGGCATCGGCGCGGTAAGACGGCCTTCATGCTCAGCATCGCCCGCGTGGGCCATCAGGTTCTGCCACTCGAACTGGAACGCCGCGCCTTCGTGGAAGACGTGGAAGAGATCGCCGTCGGTGAAGACATGGCCCTTGATCAGCGCATCGTCGAGCTGGACCGCGAATGACGTCTCGCCGCTGTGCGACCAGTCGAAGCGCGCGCTTTTATCGTTCAGCGTGAGACGCTTTTCGCCGTTCTTCGTGAAAACGACTTTCAGCGTTTCATCGGTATCTAGCGCGCGCCAGTTCAAATCCTGGCTGTACCCGCCCGCCATGCGCCAGTGCGACAGGGCATCCCACGGCGAGTGACCATGCGCTTCGCCGCCCTCGCGCGTGAGCAGCGCCGCGCACGCGAGCGCAAGGCCCTTCTTGCGCGAGACGTGCGTGGGCGCGAAGAGCGCGTCGTGATGGCGCTCGATCAGGCCCGTGTCGAGATCGCCCGTGCTGAACGGCTCGCTCTTCACGATGCGCTGCAGGAACTCGACGTTCGTCGAGAGCCCGACGATCTCGCATTCCGCCAGCGCACGCGCCATGCGCGCCAGTGCATCGCGGCGGTCGCGGCCATGCACGATCAGCTTCGCGATCATCGGATCATAGAACGGCGTGATCGCGTCGCCCTGACGCACGCCGCTGTCCACGCGCACGTCGCCGTCGATCGAAAACTCCACCGCGTGCGGCATGCGCACGTGCTTGAGCGTGCCCGTCGACGGCAGGAAGCCGCGCGCCGGATTTTCCGCGTAGATGCGCGCTTCGATCGCGTGGCCGTGCACCTTCAGCTCGTCCTGCTTCAGCGGCAACGGTTCGCCCGCCGCCACGCGCAGTTGCCATTCGACGAGATCGAGCCCGGTCACCATCTCCGTCACCGGATGCTCGACCTGCAGGCGCGTGTTCATCTCCATGAAGTAGAACTGGCCGTCCTGCGTCATGATGAATTCGACCGTGCCCGCGCCGACGTAATTCACCGCGCGCGCAGCGGCGACGGCGGCTTCGCCCATCGCGCGGCGGGTTTCATCGTTCAGACCCGGCGCGGGCGCTTCTTCCAGCACCTTTTGATGGCGACGCTGCACGGAACAGTCGCGGTCGAACAGATAGACGGCGTTGCCGTGCTTGTCCGCGAACACCTGCACTTCGACGTGACGCGGGCGCAGCAGATACTTTTCGATCAGCACGCGATCGTTGCCGAAACTCGACGCCGCCTCGCGCTTGCACGACGCGAGCGCCGCCGCGAAGTCCTCACTCTTCTCCACGACGCGCATGCCCTTGCCGCCGCCGCCCGCGCTCGCTTTTAACAGCACGGGATAACCGATGCGGTCCGCTTCACGCTGAAGCAGCGAAGGATCCTGATCGTCGCCGTGATAGCCCGGCACGAGCGGCACGGAGGCGTGCTGCATCAGCGCCTTCGCGGCGGCTTTGGAACCCATCGCGCGAATGGCTTCGACCGGCGGCCCGATGAACACGATGCCCGCCTGCTCGCACGCATTGGCAAAATCTTCGTTCTCCGACAGAAAGCCGTAGCCCGGATGAACCGCCTGCGCGCCGCTCGCCTTCGCCGCTTCGACGATACGCTCTACGCGCAGATAACTTTCCGATGCAGCCGAGCCGCCCACATGCACCGCTTCATCGCAGACATCGACGTGCTTGGCTTTCGCATCGGCGTCCGAATACACGGCGACGCTGCCCACGTTCAGGCGCTTCGCCGTCGCCGCGACGCGGCATGCGATCTCGCCGCGATTCGCAATCAGTATTTTGTTGAACATGGCATTACATCCGGAATACGCCGAAGCGCGTGTCTTCGATGGGAGCGTTCATCGTCGCGGCGAGGCCGAGACCGAGCACGTCGCGGGTCTGCGCGGGATCGATCACGCCGTCATCCCACAGACGCGCGCTCGCATAGTACGGATGCCCTTGCGCCTCGTACTGATCGCGGATCGGCGCCTTGAACGCTTCTTCTTCGTCCTTCGACCACGTGCCGCCCTTCTTCTCGATGCCGTCGCGCCGCACGGTCGCGAGCACGGACGCGGCCTGTTCGCCACCCATCACCGAGATGCGCGCGTTCGGCCACATCCACAGGAAGCGCGGCGAATACGCGCGGCCGCACATGCCATAGTTGCCCGCGCCGAACGAGCCGCCGATGATCACCGTGAACTTGGGCACCTTCGCGGTCGCAACGGCCGTCACCATCTTCGCGCCATTGCGCGCGATGCCTTCGTTCTCGTACTTCCGGCCGACCATGAAGCCCGTGATGTTCTGCAGGAACACGAGCGGAATCTTGCGTTGCGCGCACAGTTCGATGAAATGCGCGCCCTTCAACGCGGACTCGCTGAAGAGAATGCCGTTGTTCGCGACGATGCCGACCGGATGCCCCCAGATATGCGCGAAGCCGCAAACGAGCGTCGTGCCGTAGCGCGCCTTGAACTCGTCGAAGGCGGAATCGTCGACGATGCGGGCGATCACTTCACGCACGTCGAAGGGCTTGCGCGTATCGACGGGAATCACGCCGTAGACGCTCTGCGGGTCGTAGCGTGGTGGCAGCGGCTCTTTCAGGGCGAGCGTCGGCGCTTTCACGCGATTCAGATTGCCGACGATGCTGCGCGCAATGCCGAGCGCATGCGCGTCGTTTTGCGCGAGATGATCGACGACACCGGACAGACGCGTATGCACGTCGCCGCCGCCGAGATCTTCGGCGCTGACTTCCTCGCCCGTCGCGGCCTTGACGAGCGGCGGGCCGCCCAGAAAGATCGTGCCTTGATTCTTCACGATGATCGATTCATCGCTCATCGCGGGCACGTACGCGCCGCCCGCGGTGCACGAACCCATCACCACGGCAATCTGCGCGATGCCCTGCGCCGACATGTTCGCCTGGTTATAGAAGATGCGGCCGAAGTGATCGCGGTCAGGAAACACGTCGTCCTGATTCGGCAGGTTCGCGCCGCCCGAATCGACGAGATACACACACGGCAGGCGGTTCTGCTCCGCGATTTCCTGCGCGCGCAGATGCTTCTTGACGGTGACGGGATAGTACGTACCGCCCTTCACGGTCGCGTCGTTACATACGACGACGCATTCCTGCCCCGCGATGCGCCCGATGCCCGTGATGATGCCCGCGCCCGGCGCATCGTCGTTGTACATGCCGTACGCCGCGAGTTGCGACAGTTCGAGAAACGGCGTGCCCGGATCGAGCAGTTGCGCGATGCGATCGCGCGGCAGCAGCTTGTTGCGCGACACGTGTTTGTCGCGTGCGGCCTGTCCGCCGCCTTCCGCGATCTTCGCGATCTTTTGCTTGAGATCAGCGACCAGCGCGTCGAGCGCGGCCACGTTCGTGCGGAATTCCTCGCCGCGCGGATTCAGTTTCGATTCGATGATCGTCATGACGCGCGCCTCAAGCCGTTTCGGCGAACAGTTCGCGGCCGATCAGCATGCGGCGGATCTCGCTCGTGCCCGCGCCGATCTCATAGAGCTTCGCATCGCGCCACAACCGGCCGACCGGATACTCGTTGATGTAGCCGTTGCCGCCGAGAACCTGAATCGCTTCGCCGGCCATCCACGTGGCCTTTTCTGCGGTGTAGAGGATGACGCCCGCGCAGTCCTTGCGCACCTGGCGCACGTGGCCCGAGCCGAGCGTGTCGAGCTGGCGGCCGACCGCGTAGAGATACGCGCGGCACGCTTGCAGCGTCGAGTACATGTCGGCGACCTTGCCCTGGATGAGCTGGAATTCGCCGATCGCCTGGCCGAACTGCTTGCGGTCGTGGATATACGGCACGACCGCGTCCATGCACGCGAGCATGATGCCGGTCGGGCCGCCCGCGAGCACGGCGCGCTCGTAGTCGAGGCCGCTCATCAGCACCTTCGTGCCGCCATTGAGCTGACCGAGAATGTTCTCCTTCGGCACTTCGACGTTCTCGAACACGAGTTCGCCGGTATGCGAGCCGCGCATGCCGAGCTTGTCGAGCTTCTGCGCGACGGAAAAGCCCTTCATGCCCTTCTCGACGATGAACGCCGTGATGCCGCGCGGGCCGGCTTCGATGTCCGTCTTCGCGTACACGACGAGCGTGTCGCAGTCCGGGCCGTTGGTGATCCACATCTTCGTGCCGTTGAGCACGTAGTGATCGCCCTTTTCTTCGGCGCGCAACTTCATGCTGACGACGTCGGAGCCCGCATTCGGTTCGCTCATCGCGAGCGCGCCGATATGCTCGCCCGACACCAGCTTCGGCAGATACTTCTGCTTTTGCGCTTCCGTGCCATTGCGATGAATCTGGTTCACGCACAGATTCGAATGCGCGCCGTACGACAGCCCGACCGACGCCGACGCCCGCGAAATCTCCTCCATCGCGACCATATGCGCGGTGTAGCCCATGTTCGCGCCGCCGTATTCCTCGGAGACGGTCATGCCGAGCACGCCGAGGTCGCCGAATTTCTTCCACAGATCCATAGGAAACTGATCGCTATGGTCGATTTCGCCCGCGCGCGGCGCGATTTCCTTCGCCGCGAAGTTGGCGAGCGAATCGCGCAACATGTCGATGTCTTCGCCCAGCGCGAAATTCAGTCCCGGTACGTTGCTCATGAGTTGTCTCCTCCAGATGCGATGGGTTCGGCGCGCCCTGAAATTTGAGTTTCACTCACACAGGGCAGCATTCCACGGAATGGGGCAATTTCACGCTCAAATCGGCTAGCCGTCAATAGATTTTTGAGCTACGCTCACATTTAATTCGATCGCTGATCTTCCATTCCACGCCAATGTCGACGCAAACCACCGCCACCGGCCGCCGCGCGCCCGCCGGAGTCAAATCGCAGCAGCGCGTGAAAGACATCCTGCAGGCGGGCCGCGACGTCTTCGCCGAGAAAGGCTACGACGCCGCGACGAGCGCCGAAATCGCGCAACGCGCGGGCATCTCCGAGGCGACGGTCTTCAGCTATTTCAGCGGCAAACGCGAGTTGTGCGCACGCGTGATCGCCGATTGGTACGACGAAATCATCAATGCCTTCGAGACTGGCCTGCCGCGCGACGGCTCGGTGCGTCAGCAGTTCGCGTTCATCGTCCGGACGCACATGCGGCTGATGCTGATGAACGGCACGGGACTATGCGCGCTCGTGCTGTCGGAAGGCCGCAGCAAGCAGCACGATCTGTCGGACACGTTGACGGAGTTGCAGCGCCGCTACACCGCGCCGCTCATGGACGTGCTCGCGCGCGGCCAGGCGCTCGGCCACGTGCGCAGCGACATGCCGTTGCGCCTTTTGCGCTCGCTCGTCTTCGGCCCGATGGAGCATGTGCTGTGGGACGCGACGCTTGCGAAGCGCCGCCTGAGTCAGACTCAGATCGAGACGACGGCGAACGAACTGGTGGAAGTATTGTGGACGGCCCTGCAGCCGCCGAACGCGCAACTGGCGGCGCTCGCGCAGTTCCGGCAGGATGTGGAGGAAGCATCGCGGCGCTTTGAAACGAGCGCCGCGCAAGAGAAGCCTACTTCCTGACGAAGCGCAGTGCGAAGCGCGCGAGTTTCGGCACGGTGACCGGACGCAGCAGGCGCGCGTCGTAGCCGCCCATGCGGCGGTCGTTTTCGGTGAGACACAGTTCGATCAACGAGCGAGCCGATACATCGCCCGCCACCGAATCGCCGACATTCGCCGGAAAATTCATGTCCTGCGCCGCACCGCTCTTGTCGAACCCGCGCGCAAGCGAGATACGGTCGCGAATCAGCGAGAACCAGACGCTCGCGGTTTTGGCCAGAAACCACGGCTTGCGATACCACGGCAGGCTGTGCCGATACCACGCGACCCAGTTCGCGAAGAAGAGAATGTGCCGCGCCTCTTCCTGAATGACCGGCTCGAAGGTCTCGACCAGTGCTTCAGGAAAGTATCCCGATTGCCGCGCCGCCTCGAAAAGCCCGAACGCGAAGAAACTGTCGATGCACTCGGAGTAGCCCGTGAGCATCCACGCGCGCAGCGCGTCGGCGGGCGCGGGATACGGCGGCTCCGGCGCGAGCGCGATGCCGTACGCCTCGACCAGCTTCGACAGCACGAGCTTGTGCCGCGCCTCTTCGCCGCCGTTCATGCGCAAGGCTTCGCGCAATTGCGGATCCGCGATGGTGGCCGCGTACGTCGCGACGCGAATCGACGCGCGCCCTTCCGTCTGCACGGCGATATCCCAGATCGGCAGCGAAGTCACGCGCTTGAGCGCGGCGGGATCGAGCTTCGGCCAGTCGATCACGGCAGGCTTGTACGGGTTGTGCGTCGTCAGCAGCATCTCGCAGAACATCCGCTTGTGCAGGTCCGAACCGATCGGAATTTTCCCCGTCGACCGGTACGTCCAGTTGCGCATCGCATGATCTGCTTCGACTGTGTTGAGCGTATCGGACATATTCGAATATTGGCCGCCAATTGGGTACGTCCTGCGGATTTTGGCATACAGAACGCTGACTCGCAGCATCGTGCGCTTTTTTTCGCCTAGTGCGAGATCTTTTCCAGCGCGAGGTCACGCGTTTTCGGCCCCATGAAGCCAATGGCCACCATCACGACCAGCATCGCCGATGCGATGAACACGAACACGCCCGTCGTGCCGAAACCCTTCAGCACGCCCGCGATGATGAAGGACGTGAAAATCGCCGAGAAGCGGCTCCACGAATACACGAAGCCGACCGCGCGCGCACGGATGCTCGTCGGGAACAGTTCCGTCTGATAGGCGTGGTAGCTGTACGACATGATGTTCGCGGAGAGCGTGAGGCCGACGCCCATCGCGATGAGAAATGCCGCGTCGTTCGACTGGCTGAAGAGCAGACCGCACACGATATTGACGCCCGCCATGGCGACGATGGCGGTCTTGCGCTCGATCCTGTCGGCGATGGCGAGCCCGATGATCGGGCCGATCGGCGCGGCGATCGCGATGATGCTCGAATACATGAGACTCGACGTCACCGTGATGCCCTGCTTCACGAGCAGCGTCGGCACCCAGTTCGCGAAACCGTAGAAGCCGACGGTCTGGAACACGTTGAAGAGGATCATCATGACGGCGCGCTTGCCGTAGGGCGGCTTCCACATGTCGGCGAATGCACCGCGCGTGTCCGTGGTTTCGACGGCGGCTTCGGGCGGCGGCAACGGCCTGCCGTATTCGCGCGCGACTTTCTCTTCGAGCGCGCGCATCACGCGGTCGGCTTCATCGAGCCGCCCTTTCTGTGCGAGCCAGCGCGGGCTTTCCGGCAGCGTGCGGCGAATCCACCAGACGAAGAGCGCACCGTGCGCGCCGATGATGACGACCCAGCGCCAGCCGTCGATCCCGAATGGCGCGCGCGGCACGAGCTGATACGCGAGGAACGCGACCACCGGCACGGCCATGAAGCCGACCGCCTGCTCGCACGCGAACGCGCGGCCGCGGATGTGCTTCGGCGCCAGCTCGGAGATATACGTGCCGATCGTCACCAGCTCGACGCCGATGCCCACGCCCGCGACGAAGCGCCAGATGTTCAGGCCCGTCGCCGTGTCCTGGAACGCCATGATGAGATTGGCGAGCGTGTACCACAGGAGCGAATACGTGAAGATCGCGCGGCGGCCGAAGCGGTCGGCGAGAAAACCGCAGGCGATCGTGCCGATGAACAGCCCCGCGAACAACGATGCGATGAAGCTCGCGACGCCCGTCATGCCGAAGAGGCCGGTGGTTGTCGGCGTGAGGATGCCGCTTTTGACGAGACCGGGCGCGACGTAGCCGGGAATAGAGGAGATCGTAAAGCTCGAAGGAGAAGCCCAGGCTCAAAAGAACGATGAGCGTCCAGATAGAACGTGTCGCGGGCAGGCGATCGAGCCGGGCGGAAATGCTGCCGGCGGTGATGGGTGTTGCCATCGGGTTGTCTCCTCTTGAGGCGGGTTGCGCCGCGCGCTTTCGGTAGCGCGGCGCGGGCGAACGAGGGACGGATTTTAACCGGACGGGTAGTTTGAATTTGAAAGAGCTTGATCGTTGTCAAACCGAAAAATATACATATACTTGTATATTCGGTCGGCATGAAAACCCTTCGCTTCGTTGGCTCCGCACTCGACGACCTGCGCAACTTCCCCGCCGAGGCCCGCCGTCAAACGGGCTTCCAGCTGGACGCGGTCCAACGCGGGTTCACGCCCGACGATTTCAAGCCGATGCCCACTGTCGGCGCGGGAGCGTATGAAATCCGTATTCATGTGGAAGGTGAGTGGCGCGTGCTCTACGTCGCGAAATTCGACGACGCGGTATATGTGCTGCATGCCTTCCAGAAGAAAACGCAAAAAACGCCCCGCGGAGATCTCGAACTTGCGGCCCGCCGTTATCGCCAGATCAGTGGCTGAATCATGAACGAACCACCCATCACCGAATCGAGCGGGAACGTCTTCTCCGACCTCGGTTTTTCGGAAGAAGAAGCGACGCTGCTCAAGCTGCGCGCCGACCTCATGGCCTCACTGCGCGAAGTCATCGACGCACGAGAATGGACGCAGGCGCAAGCAGCGCAGTCGCTTGGCATCAGTCAACCGCGGGTTTCCGACCTGATCCGTGGAAAGTGGGACCGATTCAGCCTCGACATGCTCCTGGCGCTGGCGGTGCGCGTGGGACTGCATCCGCATATCGAGCTCAAGGCTGCGTAAAGCGCAGACCGCACCGCCGCCCTCAATAAGGCTGAATCCCGTTCATCAACAACGCGACAACGTGCTTCGCAAGCTGCTCGGTACTGATCGCCCGATCTCCCGCCCCGCGCCAGCGCGCCGTCGCGAGCGGAAACACCGTCAGCCCGAACAGCGACGCAAACACGAGCGACGGCTCCAGCGACGGATTCAGCTTCCCCTCCTTCTGCCATCCGGCAATGCGCTCGATCGCGCGATCCTTGTGCGTGTCGCCGAAGCGCTCGGCCATGCGCTGACGCAGAAGCCCGCCCTCGCTGATCATCTCGCGCACCCATAGCGCCGCGAACCAGGGGTATCGGTCGACGGTCGCAACGAGCGTTTCCACGAACGCGCGCAAAGTATCGACCGGCTCCGAATTCGGATCGTTGAAGACGCGCGCCAGCTCGACGCGCAGCGGCACGAAACGCTCGTCGATCAGCATGTCGAGCAACTGGTCGCGCGTCTTGAAATAGTAGTGAACCATCGCCGGCGTGACGCCCGCCTCACGCGCGATCGCGCCGAGCGTCGTCTCACCGATGCCCTGCCGCGCGAACAACTCGAGCGCGATGTCGAGCAATTGCGTGCGGGCCTGCTCCCCATGCGCGCCGCTCGGGCGTCCGGGTTTCTTTCGCGGCGAAGGGCTCGCGGATGCGCCCGCGCCCGTGTCCGACACATCGTTTGCCATATAAGAATTTGACCAGATTCCTTCCGTCGTCTATATTAACTTCCGTGTTAATTAATTTCAATCCACCCAAACTGTCGTGCCGCACGCCCGGCCGTGGATTCGGAACGCTCCATTACTCTTTGCTCGCGGCGTCACGCACGTTCGCTCAGTCAAAATGACATCTTTGCACCAAACCGCCGTCGCGGGCGCGCAAGCGTCCGACGAAACCGGCCTCGCATCGAAACCGCCCATCGGGCTTCTGTTCACGGCGCTCATGCTCGTGATGCTGCTCGGCGCACTCGACCAGACCATCGTGTCGACGGCGCTGCCGACCATCGTCGGCGATCTCGGCGGCCTCGAAAACCTCTCGTGGGTCGTCACGTCCTACCTGCTCAGCTCGACGATCGTCGTGCCGCTCTACGGCAAATTCGGCGATCAGTTCGGCCGCAAGGTCGTGCTTCAGGCGTCGATCCTGATCTTTCTCGCCGGCTCCATTCTTTGTGGCATCGCGCAGAACATGACGCAGCTGATCGCGCTGCGCGCGCTGCAAGGTCTCGGCGGCGGCGGCCTCATGGTCATCACGATGGCCGCCATCGCCGACGTCATCCCGCCCGCCGAGCGCGGCCGCTTCCAGGGGCTGTTCGGCGGCGTGTACGGCGTGGCGACGGTCGTCGGCCCGCTGCTCGGCGGCTTTCTCGTCGAGCATCTGTCGTGGCGCTGGATTTTCTACATCAACCTGCCGCTCGGCCTGATCGCGCTCGCCGTCATCCAGCTCGTGTTCAAGCCGCACACCGCGCATGTGAATCATCGCGTCGACTATATGGGCGCGGGCTTTCTCGCCGCGGCGCTCACCTGCATCATCCTGTTCACGAGCGAAGGCGGCACGCTCTTCCCGTGGAGCTCGCCGCAGCTCTGGTGCACGCTGTTGCTCGGGCTCGTGTGCATCGGCGGCTTCATTTACGAAGAACGCCTCGCCGCCGAGCCGATCATGCCGCTTTCGCTTTTCAAGGAACGCACCTTCGTGCTGGCGGGGCTGATCGGCTTCATTGTCGGTTGCGCGCTGTTTGGCGCCGTCACCTTCCTGCCGCTCTATCTGCAGGTGGTGAAGGGCTCGACGCCGTCGCAGGCCGGCCTGCAAATCACGCCGATGATGGGCGGCGTGCTGCTGTCGTCAATTGTGAGCGGGCGCATCATCAGCAAGATCGGGAAATATCGTTTCTTCCCGATCATGGGCACGGCGCTCGTTACCGCCGCCATGTTCCTGCTCGCGACACTCGACCTCGACACGCCGCTCGCGATCATGAACATCTACATGGCGCTGCTCGGCCTCGGACTCGGCATGGTGATGCAGGTGCTCGTGCTCGCGGTGCAGAACGTCGTCGAATTCCGGCTGATGGGCGTGGCGACATCCAGCGCGACCTTGTTCCGTTCGATCGGCGGCTCGGTCGGCGTAGCGGCGTTCGGCGCGATCTTTTCAAACAGCTTGCGCTCGCGTCTCGAAACGCTCCTTCCACCCGGCACCGAGCTGCCGCAATCGCTCGGACCGCAGGCGGTCGCGCATCTGCCGCCCGCGCTGCACGACGATTACCTGCACGCGTTCGCGGGCTCGATGCATACGGTCTATCTCGTCGCCGCGTGCATCGCGCTCGTCGCGTTCGGGCTGTCGTGGTTCCTGAAAGACCATCCGTTGCGCAAGCGCTGACACGAAAGCAAACGCGAGGAAAAGCTCTAAAGCCCCCGCTATCGGGGCTTTTACTAGCTCCCGAACTATTTTGGCTTGGTAACCTTCTGCCGATTCTGAGCGGACACAATCCGCGGGATATCATGCTCCGGCGCCCAATGACGCGCCGGACGTCCGGTACGAGACCTTCCGGGCTGAACTGACCACCTTCTGGAGTTATAACAGTGAAGAAACTGCTCGCGGCACTGACGATGTCCCTCCTCGCCGCCACGTCGCTCATCGCCGTCACGCCGGCGCTCGCGAAGGACTATTCGACGATCCGTTTCGGCGTCGACGCAAGCTACCCGCCGTTCGAATCGAAGGGTTCCGACGGCAAGCTGGTCGGTTTCGACATCGATCTCGGCAACGAGATCTGCTCGCGCCTGAAGGCCAAGTGCGTGTGGGTGGAGAACGATTTCGACGGCATGATCCCCGCGCTCAAGGCGAAGAAGTTCGACGGCGTGCTCTCGTCCATGTCGATGACGCCGCAACGCGCCGAGCAGATCGCTTTCTCGAGCAAGCTCTTCAACACGCCGACACGCCTCGTCGCGAAAAAAGGCAGCAACATTCTGCCGACGGCTGAGAGCCTGAAGGGCAAGAACGTCGGCGTCGAACAGGGCACGATCCAGGAAACCTACGCCAAGACCTACTGGGCGCCGAAGGGCGTGACGGTCACGCCGTATCAGAACCAGGACCAGGTCTATGCCGACCTGACCTCGGGCCGTCTCGACGCCGCGCTGCAGGACGCCGTGCAGGCGGAAATCGGCTTCCTGAAGACGCCGCGCGGCGCGGGCTACGACTTCGCCGGCAAGAACATCGACGATCCGAAGACGCTCGGCAACGGCGCGGGCATCGGCCTGCGCAAGGAAGACACCGACCTGAAGGCGAAGATCGACAAGGCGATCGCCGACATCATCAAGGACGGCACCTACAAGAAGATCGAGAAGAAGTACTTCGACTTCGACGTCTACGGCGGCTAAGTCCCACGTTCAAGCCCGACCGGCTGACGAACGGGCTCCGCGCTCAAGGGCGCGGAGCCCGTTTTGCTTTTGGGCGCCCGGCGCGCCGATTTCGGCTAAGATCGAACGTCCGGTAGGACGCCGACGGACGGAGACACCGCGGCGCCCGGCAATTCCCAGAGGCAAGACCCGCGCATTCGCGTGCGCGCGACCAACATGCAAACCAGAACTCATCCCCTGATCTCGCCGACGCTCGGCACTTCCCGCACCATCACGAGTTTTCACTACGGCCCCGGCGGCGGCCAGAAGATCTATATCCAGTCCTCGCTGCATGCGGACGAGTTGCCCGGCATGCTCGTCGCGTGGCGTCTGCGCCGTCAGCTCGCCGAATTCGAGGCGGCGGGCAAGCTGCGCGGCGAAGTGGTGATCGTGCCGGTGCCGAATCCGATCGGCCTCTCGCAGCATCTGCACGGCACGCTGATGGGCCGCTTCGAGACCAACAGCGGCCACAACTTCAACCGGAATTTCTACGATCTCGCCGCGCTGATCGCGCCGCGCATCGAAGCGCGCCTCGGCAAGGACGCCGACGCCAACAAGCTCGCCGTGCGCGCCGCGATGAAGGAAGCGCTCGACGAGCAGACGCCGCACACCGAGCTCGAATCGCTGCGCCTCTCGCTGCAGAAGCTCTCCTTCGACGCCGATGTCGTGCTCGACCTGCACTGCGATCTCGACGCCGCGCTGCATCTCTACACGAATCCGGACATCTGGGACGAAGTGGAGCCGCTCGCACGCTATCTCGATGCAAAGGCGTCGCTGCTCGCGCTGAACTCGGTCGGCAATCCGTTCGATGAGATCCACAGCTTCTGCTGGTCGGATCTGCGCCAGCGTTACGGCGAGCGTTTCCCGATCGAAAACGGCGGCATTTCGGTGACGGTCGAGCTCCGCAGCCAGCACGACGTGTCCTACGAGCTCGCCGGGAAGGACGCGCAGGGAATCGTCAACTATCTGATCCACCGCGGCGTGATCGATGCGCCCGTGCCGGAGCAGCCGCCGCTCGTGCATCCGGCCACGCCGCTCGCGGGCGCCGAGCCGATCGTCGCGCCCGCGTCCGGCGTGCTCGTGTTTCGTGCGGAAGTGGGCGCGTTCATCGAAGCGGGCGAGCCGATCGCGGATATCGTCGATCCGCTCACCGACACCGTCACCACGCTCAAATGCACGACCTCGGGCGTGATGTACGCGCGGCATATCACGCGTTTCGCGACGGCGGGGCTCGAAGTGGCGCGCATCGCGGGCGCGAAGGCTTATCGCACAGGTTCGCTGCTGTCGGCCTGAAAGCGATTTTTTAGAACGGCGCGAGGCCGCACTGCGCGGCCACGACGCGCCATGTCCCGCCGACGTCTCCCCACGTTCGCGTGTAGCGCAAGCTGCCCGCGAACGGCGCGCCCGCGAACGTCCCGGACAGCGCCACACGCGTCACCGTGACGGCAAAGCCGCCGTACACCCTCACGCTCTGCTCCTCGACATCCAGCTTTTCGATACGCTGCATGCCGTAGCGATGCCCGTTCAGGTCGTCGGCCTTGGTCCACACCTTGCCGGTCGCATCGACAAAACTCAGGTCGTCGGCCAATAGCGCATCGAGCGCCTCCACGTCCGACGCCACCATCGCCTTCTTCAGGCGCTCCTCCAGTTCGCGGATTCCTTGCTCGTCCATGTTTTCGCTCGCGTGTCATCGAACCGCAAGCATACCGTGCCCGTTCAGCGGTGTTGCACGCGCGACACACTGCAAGCTGATTGCAAGCACTGTCACATTTCTTTCGTCAGCGATCGCTACATTTGCGCCCGTCGCTGCCACGCGCCGTCAGAGCGCGACGCACCGCAGACACCGTCAGCAACCACACCGCGAACCAACTCTCGGAGCTTGTTTTGAAGAAGAATCTCCTGGCGACCGCCACGCTCGCCGCATTTGCCGCCCTCGCCGCCACCTCCGCTCACGCGCAAAGCAGCGTCACGCTGTACGGCATCATCGACGCCGGCATCAGCTACGTGAACAACAGCACGCAAACCTCGACCCGCGCCGGCGATTCGCTCGTCAAGTACGACGACGGCGTCGCCCAAGGCAGCCGCTGGGGCCTGAAGGGTTCGGAAGACCTGGGCGGCGGCCTGAAGGCAATCTTCACGTTGGAGAATGGCTTCAACAGCGGCACCGGCACGCTCGGCCAAGGTGGCGCGATGTTCGGCCGACAGGCCTACGTGGGTATCGCGAAGAACGACGTCGGCTCGCTGACCTTCGGTCGCCAGTACTCGTTCTCGACCGATTATCTCGGCAGCAACTACTCGATCGGCGGCCAGACGCTCGCAGGCAACTACGCGTATCACATGAACGACGTCGACCAACTGACGTCGAGCCGCATCAACAACGCGGTCAAGTTCAGCAGCGCGAGCTTCTACGGTGTGACATTCGGTGCGATGTATGGCTTCTCGAACCAGGCAGGCGCGTTCGCGGGCACGCCGAACACGACCGTCGGCACGACCACGACGGCCGGTTCCTCGCGCGCGTACAGCTTCGGCCTGAACTACAAGGCAGGTCCCTTCGGCCTCGGTGCGGCGTACACGGACATCCGCTATCCGGCAGCGGCAACGCCGGCATTCAGCACGTCCGTGGCGAACATCCAGACGATGGGCACCGCGAACGCTGGCAAGGATCTGCGCACCTTCGGCATCGGCGCGAACTACGCGTTCGGCGCGGCGACGGTGTTCGGCCTCTGGACCAACACGCTGTTCGAGCCGATCAACGGCGCGAGCTCCAAGCTCAACGCATTCGATGTCGGCGGCAAGTACAGCTTCACGTCGGCGCTGTCGGCCGGTCTCGGCTACTCGTATCTGAACATGACGGGCAATTCGAGCGGCCACTGGAACCAGATCGACGCGAGCGTCGACTACGCGTTGTCCAAGCGCACCGACGTGTACGCGCTCGGCATCTATCAGAAGGCTTCGGGCTCGAACCGCGGCGTGGAGAACCAGGCGTCGATCGGTTCGTCCTCGTCGAGCTACTTCGGCACGTCGGGACTGGGCGAAAACAACCAGCTCGCGTTCCGCGTGGGCATTCGCCACAAGTTCTAAGCAGCATTGATTCGCCGGGCGTCTCGTCGAGGGACTCCCGGCGCTCACATCGGGCCGCGCTCTGCGGCCCGATGCGCTTTTCAGCACTTGGCCGGTGTGCTGTTGTCGGCATCCGCGTGCGCGTGCAGCTTCGGCGGCGTGGCGGTGCCGCCGTGTTCCTCCAGATACCTGCAGGCCGCGATGATGTCGTGCGCGAGATTCATCGCAACGTTGTGATTGATGTGCGGACGCACCACCACGCGCAAGCTTCGCACTTCCTCGGCGTCGGGCGGCATCGAATAAGCCGACAGCACCCAGCCCTTCTCGCGCACCTTGTTCGATACATCGAACTCGTTGAAGTTATTGATCTTCGGATCGAGCGTGACGGCAACGACGGGAATGCGCTGCGTCTCGTTCATGATCGTGAAGTAGCCGCTCTTCACGAGTTCGTCGCGCAGCGCGACTGCATTCGCGAGCGTGTGCGTCATGACGCGCCTGTAGCCGTCGAATCCGAGGCGCAGAAACTGGTAGTACTGCACCGCGACCGGCGCGGCATTGCGGCTGAAGTTGAGGGTCGCCGTGGGCATCTCGCCGCCGAGATAGTTCACGTAGAAGATCAAATCTTCGTTGAACACCTTGCGCTCGCGGAACACCACCCAACCGAGTCCCGGCGGCGTGAGGCCGAACTTGTGGCCCGACGCGTTGATCGACTGCACGCGCGGCAGACGGAAATCCCAGTTGTAGTCGGGATAGAGAAACGGATTGACGAAGCCGCCCGACGCGCCGTCGATATGCATCGGGATCGAGACGCCGGTCTTCTTTTCGTACGCGTCGAGCCAGTCGTGAATGGCCTGGATGTCGTCGTCTTCGCCGGTGAAGGTCTGTCCCGCGATCGCGACCACCGCGATGGTGTTCTCGTCGACGTACTCGTCGAGATGCTCCGCCGTAAGCCGGTAATTTCCCGGCTTGAGCGGCACGATGCGCGGCTCGACATCGAAGTAGCGGAGAAACTTCTTCCATACGATCTGCACGTTGCCGCCCGTGACCATGTTCGGTCGCGACGCGTCCTTGCCCGCCTTTTCGCGCGCCTGCCGCCAGTTCCACTTGTGCGCGAGGCCAGCGAGCATGCATGCCTCGGACGAGCCGATCGTCGCCGCGCCGTATGGCTCGACGTCTTTCGGCCCGTTCCACAGCTCGTGCAGCCAACGCACCATGCGCCGCTCCATCGCAAAGAGCTGCGGATACATGTCATGGTCGATGTAGTTCTTGAACATGTTGCGCCGGCCGGTCTCGACTGCTTCCGGCTCGGCGAAGGTCGTGACGAACGACGACATGTTCAGCATCGGGTTGGTGTCCGTCCATTCGTCGCTTGCGACGAGCGCGCTCGCCGCGCGCGCCGATATGCCATGCCGCGGAAACTCGTTCTCCGGCACTTCGATGTTGAACTCGTCGTACATCGTGATCTTCTCGACCGGCGTATCGGCAAGGTTCGCTGAATTGCTCACGATTGATTCCTCTCGAATAATTGATATGCATTACTGAGTATCTGAAACGCCTTTCGATGGCACGCCGCGGCGTGCCATCCCTGCGCGTACGCGCTACTTCGACTTCTTGCCGGTGGCCTTGTTGTAGCGCTCGATGTATTCGTCCATCAGCTTGCGGATCGCGCGGCCGATCTGCATGTAGTCGCTCTCGTTCAGGTTCGCGAGCGACACGCGCCCCGACGGATGCTGCGTGCCGAAGCCGCGCCCCGGCAACAGCACGACACGCGCTTCCTTCGCGAGCCTGAAGAGAATCTCCGAAGGCTCGGTGTTCTTGATGACCCAGTCGACCAGATCGCGGCCATGCCTGCGCTCGCCGAGGTATTCGATGTCGAGGATCGTGTAGTAGTCGACCGCGTTTTCATCCGCGGCTTCGAGGGCGATGCCGATCTCGCGATAGAGCGCCTGCTTGCGATTGCGGATCAGGCGCTTCAACGCGTTCTTGTACGCGTCGGGCGTGTCCATCAGCGAGAAGAGCGAGAACAGCACCATCTGCACCTGCTGCGGCGTCGACAGACCCGCCGTATGGTTCAGCGCGACGGTGCGGCTGTCGGCCACGAGACGGTCGATGAACTTGAGCTTGTCGGGCTCCGTCGTGATCGATTCGTAGCGCTCGTGAAGCTGCGCCCTCTTGTCCTTGGACAGCCCCGCGAGTTGCTTGTCGAGCACGTTCTCGCGATGCGTCGCGATCGCGCCGAGCCGCCAGCCGGTCGCGCCGAAGTATTTCGAATACGAATAGACGAGGATCGTGTTCTTCGGGCACAGCGCGAAAAGCGAGACGAAATCGTCGGCGAAGGTGCCGTACACGTCGTCGGTCAGGAGAATCAGATCGGGCCGCTCCTTCACGATGCCCGCGATGTATTCGAGGCTCTCCGTGTCCATCTTGACCGACGGCGGATTGCTCGGATTCACGAGAAAGAACGCCTTGACCTTCGGATCGCGCAGCTTGTCGAGTTCGGCTTTCGAGTACTGCCAGCCATTGGCGACGTCCGCCTCCAGATTGACGACCTTCAGCTTGTAGTCGTTCAGGCGCGGAATCTCGATGTACGGTGTGAAGATCGGCGTGCCGAGCGCGATGGTGTCGCCTGGCTCGATGAGAAAATTCTCGCGCATCGTATTGAAGATGTACGTCATCGCGGCCGTGCCGCCTTCGACCGCGAAGATGTCGAATTCGCCGACGAACGGATGCTTGCCGATCATCTCGCGCCGCAGATATTGCCCGACGATCTGCTCCGAGAGCTTCAGCATGCGGTCCGGGACGGGATAGTTCGAGCCGAGAATGCCTTCACACATCTCGTAGAGGAAGTCGCCGGCGTTCAGGCCGAGCTGATCGCGCACATAGGACACCACGCCCGCGAGAAACGCGATGCCCGGCACGCCCTTGTTCTCGCGTGCGAAGAGCTCGAAGCGCTCTTCCAGCCCTTCGCGTTTCGGAAAGCCGCCGACGCCTTCCGGCATGTACGCGAACGAGCGCTCCGACTCGCGCATGGCGAAGAGGCCGAGTTGCCAGAAGCCGTGACGCGGAATCGTCGCGAGGAAGTTTGGATTGCCCCGGCCGGCATTGAGCATCGAGAGATTCGCCGGACGCTCGACCGCCCCGCCGCCTGCCGCCTTGATGAGTTCGTCCTTCAACTCGAACGGGCTGAGCGCCGCCATGCCAGCGCGGTCGTTGGAACCTGATTTATCGGACTTTGCCATCCATCACCTCCAGATTTGATGATCGAACCAACGCGACAGGGAATTGGCGTCACGTAAGCAGCATCACGATGACCATCCCCCAGATCGTGAGCAGCGTATTGCCGACCGCGTACGTGACCGTATAGCCGAGGCCGGGCACCTGACTTTTCGCGGCGTCGCAGATCATGCCGAGCGCGGCGGTCGTCGTGCGGGCGCCCGCGCAGATGCCGAGCAGGATCGCGGGATGAAACTTGAACACGTACTTCGCGACATACATGCCGATGATGAGCGGCACCGACGACGCGAAGATGCCCCACAGAAAGAGACTGACGCCGAGCTTCTGCAGTCCCGCCACGAAGCCCGGTCCGGCCGAAATGCCCACCACCGCGATGAAGACATTCAGGCCGACGGAGTTCATGAACCAGACGGTCGGCGAGGGAATGCGGCCGAAGGTCGGATGAATCGCGCGCAGCCAGCCGAAGATGATGCCCGCGATCAGCGCGCCGCCCGCCGTCGACAGCGTGAGCGGAATCGCGCCGAGATGCAGCACGAGCGCGCCGATGAGCGCACCGAGCGTGATCGCGAGGCCGACGAAGGCCATGTCGGCGGCGTCGGTCGGACGGTCGAGCACGCCGAGCACTTTCGCGGCCGCCGATGTGTCCTGCGTGCGGCCGACGAGCGTGAGCGTGTCGCCGCGATGCAACTGCGTGCTCGGGAGGATGGGAATCTGCGTTTCGGTCGGCCCGCGCCGGATCTTGCGCAGGAACACGCCGCGCGAAGTGGGCCACTGCGCCAGTTCCTGCAGCGTCTTGCCGTCGACTTCCTTGCTGGTCACGTAGACATCGACGCCTTCGATCGGCACGGCGAGCAGCTCGGCATCGTCCACTTCGGTCGCGACGCTGCCGAGCAACTCGACGAGCAGCTCGCGCCGTCCCGATATTGCGACGATATCGCCCGGTTGCAGCACGTCGTCGATCTTCGCTTCGTGAATCGTCCCGCCGCGCCGGAAACGCTCGATGAAAAGCCGCGCGCCGGCCGGTTCGAGCGCCTCCGCCTGCGCAATCGACATGCCCGCTGCACGCCCATGCTCCGCCACGCGATACGCGCGCAACTCGAACTGGTGCCACGCCTGGCCTGCTCCACCGAGTTCGCCCCCGCCGCCGAGCGTCGCCTCGTATTCCTTGCAGGCCGCGACGAGATCGATGTTGAGCAGCCGCGGACCGAGCATCGCGAGAATCAGCGCGGAACCGATCGTTCCGAAGATATAGGTCACGGCGTAGGCGGTCGGCATCGCGTCGAGCAGCGCCTTGGCCTGATCGGGCGGCAGGCCGGTGCGGTTGATGGCGTCGGTGGCGAGGCCCATCGAAGCGGAGATGGTCTGCGAACCAGCGAACAGGCCGGCCGCCGAGCCGATGTCGTAACCCGCGATCTTCGCCGCCGCATAAGGCGCCGCGAGACACAGAACGCACTGGACGACCGAGAAGAGCGCCTGCGGCAGTCCGTCCTTCGCGATGCCGCGCACGAACTGCGGGCCCACGCCGTAGCCCACGGCGAACAGGAACATCAGAAAGAAGACCGATTTGACGTTCGGTGAAATGGTGATACCCAATTGCCCGATGGCGATGGCCGCGAGCAAGGTCGCCGTCACCGCGCCGAGGCTGAAGCCGCGAAAGCTCTTTCCCCCGACCCAGTAGCCCACGCCGAGCGACAGAAAAATGGCGATTTCAGGGTAACTGCGCAATGTTGCTGTAAACCATGACATAGGCAACTCCTTTACGGCGTGAGCCTCGCGATCGCCCGAATAGTCAGGCGCGCGTGGGGTGGCTCTTCTTTCAATACACCATTTTCAGCCGGCCGGGTTGATGTAAGAATCGATCGTTCGGACGTGGCTGCATCCCGTTGAAAATGGGCGGGATGATACGGCACATGTTTCGCTTTCCTCAATATTGCGTCACTGAGAATACCGCTACATGAAACCCGCATCAATCAGACAGGATGTCGCTCAATTGCGCTGGATCATGTTTCACGCGCACAAAAGAAAACAGCGGCTAAAAAGCCGCTGTTCTTTAAATCGAAACGCTGACTGCGAGCGTCACTCGGTCGTTTCGAGCAACGGATAATCCGTATAGCCCTGCGCGCCGGGCGCATAGAACGTCGACGTATCCCAATCGTTGAGACCGGCGTCGAGTTCAAAGCGGCGCACGAGGTCCGCGTTCGCGATGAAAGGCTTGCCCCACGCAACCGCGTCGGCGTCGCCGCGCGCGATGATCGCCTCGGCGCTTGCTTTCGAGAAACCTTCGTTGACGATATACACGCCGCCGAACGCCTTCTTCAGTTGCGGCCCGAGGCTGTCCGCTGCTTCATGCTCGCGCGCCGCGATGAACGCGATCTTGCGGCGGCCGAGTTCACGCGCGACATGACCGAAGGTCGCCGCGCGATCACTGTCGCCCATCGTGTGAGAATCCGCGCGCGGCGCGAGATGCACGCCGACACGGTCCGCGCCCCAGACATCGATACATTGATCGACGACTTCGAGCAGCAGACGGGCGCGATTTTCGATCGAACCGCCGTAAGCGTCGGCACGCTTGTTGGTGCTGTCCTGCAGGAACTGGTCGAGCAGATAGCCGTTCGCGCCGTGCACTTCGACGCCGTCGAAGCCCGCGCGCTTCGCATTCTCCGCGCCCTTGCGGTAAGCCGCGACGACACCGGCGATTTCATCGAGTTCGAGCGCGCGCGGCGTCACGTACGGACGCTGCGGACGCACGAGGCTCACATGCCCGCCCGCCGCGATCGCGCTGGGCGCTACCGGCAGTTCGCCATTCAGAAACACCGGATCCGAAATACGGCCCACATGCCACAGTTGCAGGAAGATCTTGCCGCCCGCTTCGTGCACGGCCTTCGTCACGAGCTTCCAGCCTTCGACCTGCTCGTCGGACCAGATGCCCGGCGTATCCGCATAACCCACGCCTTGCGGCGTGACCGAGGTCGCCTCGCTGAGGATGAGACCCGCCGATGCGCGGTCCGCGTAGTACTGCGCCATTAGCGCGTTGGGCACACGCTCGACGCCTGCGCGCTGACGCGTGAGCGGTGCCATGATGATGCGGTTCTTGAGCGTGAGTGCGCCAAGCTTGAGCGGATCGAAAAGTGTCGACATGAATTGGTGTCCTAATGAAGTTGAAAGCAGACCTTCACCGTGCGGCAGGCAAGCTCAGAGTTTCCCGATGGAATCGCGGAACGCCTGAATGACCGCTTCGTCGCGCTTGAAGAACACCCACTGTCCAACGCGCTTCGTGGTGACGAGGCCGGCTTTGTGCAAGGTCGCGAGATGCGCGGAAACGGTGGACTGCGACATGCCGCAGCGCCCATCGATCTGACCCGCGCAGACGCCATGCGAGAGCGGCAGTTCCTGATCAGGGAAGTGCTGCTCCGGTTCCTTCAGCCATTCGAGAATCTCACGGCGAAGGGGGTTGGCGAGGGCCTTGTGAATTGCGTCGATGTCCATTTCGTTGCTCGTGCGTCTGACGAATGGACAGCGCATGCTCTCCGAATCGTCTTGTTGCGAAGTATATATCGTAATTTTCCGATATGCAAATCGCAGAGCACATGCTTTTCCTTCACTTGATGTTTTCGTCCCAGTAAGCCTCGATTTGCTTGACGAGTGCGGGCGGCAACGACACGTAGTGTTCGGCGTCGGCGTCGGCCTGCCCCTGATTGAGCGCCCATCTGAAAAACGCCAGCGCGGCCTTCGACGCGGCCTGGTCTTTCGCCTCTTTCGGCAGAAGCACGAATACGACGCCGGATATCGGCCACGCGTCGGGGCCGGGCGCATCGGTCACGATCTGATAAAAATCGGGCTTTTGGCTCCAGTCGGCCGCGGCCGCGGCGGCGCTGAAGCTCGCGCGCGAGGGCTGCACGAAGGCGCCGCTTCGGTTCTGCATGGCCGTAAAAGACAGGTTTTGTTGCAGCGCGTAAGTGAGCTCGACATACCCGATCGTGCCTTCGACATTCCTGATATAGATCGAAACGCCGTCGTTGCCGGTCGCGCCGACGCCGATCGGCCATTTGACCGTCGTGCCCACGCCCACACTGCTCTTCCACGCGGCGCTGGACTGTGACAAAAAGCTGACCCAGTTGAACGTGGTACCGGAACTCTCGATGCGGTGAACGACAATGATCTTCAGCGCAGGGAGGCTGATTCCAGGATTGAGCAAGGCGATTGCCGGGTCGTTCCAGCTAACGATTTTGCCCAGATAGATGTCGGCGAGAAGCTGGCCGGTCAGGCGAAGCTGGCCGGGCCGGACGCCCTTGAGATTCACGACCGGCACGACCCCGCCGATCACGACCGGAAACTGAGCCAGACCCGCCGCCCGAAGTTCGTCGGGGGAAAGCGGCATGTCCGAGGCGCCGAAGGTCACTTTCTCGGCCTTGATCTGCCTCACGCCGTTTCCTGAGCCAGTGGGCAGGTAATCGATCCGCTGACCCGTTTTCGCGTGATAGGTGGCCGCCCATTTGAGCAAAAGCGGGTAGACGAACGAAGAACCGGCGCCGGATATTTCCACCGAGAGCGCAGACGCCGCATGGCAGATGGCGGCAAAAAGCACGATGGCGCGGAGCAGGCGCGTCGAACCGATCAATGTCCTGTTCATCGTCGATTGCTCCTTGTAAGTCTTTTTCGGTAACGGTCGATACGATCCGGAGGTGCGTGACGCAATGACCCGGTCGCACGCTCGAACCCGCCGTCTCTGATCTTAGAACCTTCTGTCACCTTTTCCCAATGCCGAACCGAGAATGATTTCGATCAGTCGCGCCGCACGCTCAGGAACCTGCCGCCTTCCCGCCCGGTCTGGTACGCTCCCCGGTTTCATCGGCAGTAAACAATACCCAACCCTCATGGATACTCCTTTCAACGAACGCGGCGTCACGCTCTCCCGCGCCGGCCTGTCGGCCTCGGGTCAGATGATTCCGCTGCGCGATCTGCGCGCCGCGCGTGTCGTGATGATTCCGCGTCAGAAGCCGTTGCCCGTCATCATTGCGCTGATCGGGCTCGTCGCGATGGGCGCGGGCGTGTTCACCGGCTCGGGCGCGGCGCTCGTGCTCGGCGTGATGATGGTGGTGGTGGGATATCTCACGTGGATCACGCAGGACGTGATCTATCAGTTGATGGTCGCGACGCCCGACGGCGAACGCGAAGTGCTCATCACGAAAGACCAGGAATTCGCGGATAAAGTGGCGACACTCGTGGGCGAGGCGGTCGCGAAACATGCGGCAAGCGCGGCGGCCAGGCCGCAAGCGTGATCTTGATACGGCGTTTATACGGCGCCGCCGCTCTTTAGCCCGGTCTTTAGGCGCGCGGCGCTAGAGTGCAAGCGTTGCCACTACGCGCCGTCGCCGGACGGCTTACCTCGATGGACTTCCGCACATCCGATTCGTCCACCCTTCTCCCTGCGGCGAGCGGCGGCTCGCCGCGCCGACGCGAAACGCGTCACTGGCGTCACTGCGTAGCCTTCGATCTGACCGTTCCAGGCCTCGACTCGTCACCCGCGCGTGAAGTGCTCGCGTATGCGTTCGGCGCGCAGGCGCAAGCGTACATCGTGGAGACGAGCCGCCTCCACGACTGCACGACGCTCTACGTCGAGACCGACAGCGAAGACATCAACGACGTCATCGGCACGCTCACCACGCATTTTCCCAACGCGACGCTCGGCCGCGTGACCCGTGTCACACGGCACTAAAAGCGTCGTCAGGTCACCTGCAGCGGCTCGACGTGCCAGATGTCGCGCGCATACTCCGCGATCGTGCGATCCGACGAGAAGATGCCCATGCCCGCGACATTCTCGATCGCGCTCTTCGTCCACGCGTCCTTGTCGCGGAACTTGAGATCGACTTCGGTCTGCGTCTTGTCGAAGCTGTCGAAGTCGGCGAGCACCATGTAGTGATCGCCCCAGTCCACGAGCGTGTGGAAGATGTCATAGAAGCGATGCGGCTCTTCCGGCGAGAAATGCCCGAGGCGGATCTGGTCGAGCGCGAGCTTCAGCTCCGCGTTCTCCTCATAGATCTGCCGCGGCCGATAACCCGCCGCGCGCAGCGATTCGATCTCGTCGGTCGTGTTGCCGAAGATGAAGATATTCTCGCGCCCGACGGCGTCGCAGATTTCGATGTTCGCGCCATCGAGCGTGCCGATGGTCAACGCGCCGTTCAACGCGAGCTTCATGTTGCCCGTGCCCGATGCTTCGGTGCCGGCCATCGAAATCTGCTCGGACAGATCCGCCGCCGGAATGATGAGCTCGGCGACGCTCACGCCGTAGTTCGGGATGAAGCCGACCTTAAGCCGGTCGCCGATGAGCGGGTCCGCATTAATGCGCTTCGCGACATCGTTGATGAGCTTGATGATGTTCTTCGCCATCTTGTACGCTGAGGCCGCCTTGCCCGCGAACATCACGACGCGCGGCGTCCAGTCCTGCTCCGGATTCTCGCGGATCCGGTTGTAGCGCACGATCACGTACAGGATGTTGAGCAGTTGCCGCTTGTATTCGTGGATGCGCTTCACCTGCAGGTCGAACAACGCCTCCGGATTGATGATGGCGTTGGCGTCGCGCTTCGCGCGTTCCACGAGACGCAGCTTGCTCGCGAACTTCGCGTCGTGAAAAGCCTTGCAGAACTCGGGATCGTCGCGCCATTCGCGCAGACGGCCGAGCTCGAAGAGATCGGTGCGCCAGCGCGGCCCGAGCCGCTTGTCGATCAGCGCGGACAGCGACGGACTCGCCTGCGCAAGCCAGCGGCGCGGCGTGACGCCGTTCGTCACATTGGTGAAACGCTCGGGATACATGCGCGCGAAGTCAGAGAAGATGTTCTGCACCATCAGTTGCGAGTGCAGCTTCGACACACCATTCACCTTGTGGCTCGCGACGATCGCGAGATGCGCCATGCGCACGCGCCGCTGACCATATTCGTCGACGAGCGAGATACGGCGGATCAGTTCGACATCGCGTCCGAACTTCTCGGTGACCTGCTTCAGGAACTGCGCGTTGATCTCGAAGATGATCTCCAGATGCCGCGGCAGCAAGCGTGCGAGCATCTCGACGTCCCACGTTTCGAGCGCTTCAGGCATCAGCGTGTGGTTCGTGTAGGAGAACATCTGCTGGATGAGCTTCCACGCCTTGTCCCACGGCAAATGATGCCGGTCCACGAGAAGGCGCATCAGCTCCGGAATCGCGAGCACCGGATGCGTGTCGTTCAGATGCACCGCGACCTTTTCCGCGAGCCGCCCGAAATGCGTGTGCGTGCGCTGATAGCGGCGAATCAGATCCTGCATCGTCGCGGAGACGAAGAAGTATTCCTGGCGCAGACGCAACTCGCGTCCGGCCTGCGTCGAGTCGTCCGGATACAGCAGGCGCGACACGTGCTCGGACGTGTTCTTCGCCTCCACCGCGCGGCGATAGTCGCCCTGATTGAACGCGGACAGGTCGAACTCATCGGTCGCGCGCGCCGACCACAGGCGCAGCGTGTTCGTCGCCGTCGTGGCGAAGCCGGGGATGACCGTGTCGTAGGCCATCGCGTTGACGTGCTCGGTGTCGATCCAGTCGGTGCGATCTTCATGCTGCACGGTGCGGCCGCCGAAGTGCACGGTGTACACGACCTCGGGCCGCGGAAACTCCCACGGATTGCCCGCGCGCAGCCAGTAATCGGGCATTTCCACCTGATTGCCGTCGACGATCGTCTGCCGGAACATGCCGTATTCGTAACGGATGCCATAGCCGAAGCCGGGCACGCCGACGGTCGCCATCGAATCGAGGAAGCAGGCCGCGAGGCGCCCGAGACCGCCGTTGCCGAGCGCGGCGTCCGGCTCCAGATCTTCGAGCGCCGCGAGATCGACGCCGAGCCCCGCCAGCGCGTCGCGCACCTCGTCGTGGATGCCGAGCGCCAGCAGCGCATTGGTGAAAGTCCTGCCGATCAGAAACTCCATCGACAGGTAGTAGACGCGCTTCACGTCCTGTTCGTATTGCAGCCGCGTGGTGCGCATCCAGCGTGCGACGAGGCGATCGCGCACCGCCAGTTCGGCGGCGTGCAGCCAGTCGCGCGGCTGCGCCGTGACGGCGTCCTTGCCGACGCCGTACATCAGGCGGTTCGAGATGGAGCGCCTGAGCGCATCGACGGTGCTGTTGAGCTGGTCGAATTCCAGGTCGACGGATGTCATCGGAACCTCCGGTTTTTGCGACATATGCAACGACCGCGAAAGCATGACGGGAGTTCACTGGACGCCCCACATTGGCGCGCGGGTCCGGTCAAGCGGGTGCGGACGTGCCTGAACGTGCAGGTTACGCCACTTTTATTTTTTTTGGTATGACATGGACAAACCGGCGGCGCGGCCCGCGAATTGCTCGCGGCCGCCGCACGGGCCTGTCAGGACGATGAGATTTACTTCGGATTCCAGATGTTTAGCGCGCGATTCAGCGGCGCGGCGCACGGGCGGCGATCAGCAGGAGAGCCGCGAGCGACACGGCCAGCAGGATCAGCGAGAGCGCCGACGCCGGCAGATAGTAGCCGCGATTGACCTGCCCCACGACGACGATCGGCACCGTCGCGAAACCCGGTGGATAAACCGTCAGCGTGGCGCCCAGCTCGCCGAGCGAAAGCGCGAAGCCGAGCGCGAGGCTCGCACGGATCGCGGGCACGAGTTGCGGCAACACAACGCGCCCGAGCACCATGTGCGGCGGTGCGCCGAGACTCGCGGCGGCTTCGCGCAAGGTCGTGAGTTCGGGACGCAGCGCGGCGGCCGCGCAGCGATAGCAGAACGGCAGCACGAGCGCGAGCTGCACCAGCACGACGATCGCGGCCGATCCGGACAGATCGAGCGGACGCTTGTGATACGCGATCAATACCGCGAGCCCGAGCACGACGCTCGGCACGCCGCTGCCCGTCATCGCGACGGCATCGACGAGTGCGCCGAGACCGCGCCGGTCGCGCCCTTCCAGCGCGAGCGCGAGCCAGAGTCCGAGCGCCGTGCCGAGGAACGCGACGCCCAGGCCGACTTCGAGGCTCGTGGTCACCGCATCGAGATCGCTCGATGAAAGCCGTGCGAACCAGCGCGTACTGAAGCCATCGGGCAGGATCGTTCCCGACCAGTGCGATGCGACGCTCGACAGCGCGACGACCACCACCGGCAGCACGAACAGCCAGAAGCACAGCAGCGCGACGAAGCCCGTGAACGCGGCGCGCAACAACGCGCCGGACGTGAATCGCGATGAAGCCGAAAGCTGCATGTCAGCGGCCTCCCGTGCGTCGGTTGACGCGCCTGTACAGCGCATAGAGCGACAGCGACATCAGCAGCATCACGACCGAGCCCGCCGCCGCGGTGGGCAGATCGAGATCGACGGTCGCCGCGCTGTAGATCGCGATCGGCAGGGTGATCAGATGCGCGCTGCCGAGCACGAGCAGAATGCCGAATTCGTTCAGCGTGAGGAGGAAGCAGAGAATCGTGCCCGCTGCGATGCCCGGCCACGCGAGCGGCAACACGACCTTCGTCGCGACCATCCAGCCATCGGCGCCGAGACTCTTCGCCGCCTCGACGAGCCGCATATCGAGCGTCGCATACGATGCAAGCGTCGGGCGGACGACGAACGGCGCATAGAACACGACTTCCGCGAGAATCACGCCGCCGATGCCGAAGAGGAAATCGAGCGGCGCCGCATCGAGCGAAAAGAGCCGCTGCAAGCCGATGCTGACCGACCCTTGCGAGCCGTAGAGAAAGATCAGCGTGAACGCGACCAGAAACGACGGGAACGCGACGAACAGTTCGAGAAAGCGCGTGATGAGACGCGCGCCCGCGAACGGCCTGAAGAACAGCATCGACGCGAGCGCGACGCCGAGCAACGAAGCAATGCTCGCGCTTGCAAGGAGAATGCCGAGCGTCGTGCCGATCATGCCGCGCGTTTCCGGATTGCCGAAGAACGCGGTGTATGCGTGCAGCGTGAAACCGTTCGCGCCGCTCACGCTCAACATCACGAGCCGCGCGAGCGGATAGACGACGAGCGGTCCGAGCACGAACACGAGAATGAAGAGCAGATGCCACTGCTTCTTGCGCTCGCGGCGTCGCGCTTCATCGGCATGCGCGGCGAATTGCGCGGACAGGTCCGCGTCGCTGATGCCGCCTTCGTTGCGCGCGACGCTGTCAGGGACGAACAAGGACGACATCGTCAGCCTCGAAGCGAAGGGAAACGCGCGTGCCTTTCTCCGGCATGCGTGAGTGGCCGCGCTGCGTCGTCACGAGCACGGGCTCGCCGGGCAACGCGTCGAGCGCGACAGAAATGGACAGCGCCGCGCCATACCAGTCGACGGAAGCGATCGTGCCATGCAACGCGCCTTCGCCCAGCGGCACGATCGTGAAGCGCTCGGGACGGATGCACGCGAGACGCTCGCGCTCCTCGTGCCGCGCATCGCCGACGGGATACACCACGCGCGGCGGCAACAGATTCGCCGCGCCGAGATAACGCGCGACGAAGGCATCGCTGGGCGCGTCGTACAACTCGCGCGGCGCGCCGAGTTGCGCGATGCGGCCATCGCGCATCAGCAGCGTGCGATCGGAGAGCACGAGCGCATCGTCCTGATCGTGCGTCACGCAGACGATCGTCAGATTCGGCAAGCGCTCGTGCAATGCCTTCAGTTCGCTGCGCACCGAGGCGCGCAGGTTGGCGTCGAGCGCGGAGAGCGGTTCGTCGAGCAGCAGCACGTCCGGTTCGATGACGAGCGCGCGCGCCAGCGCCACGCGCTGCTGCATGCCGCCGGAAAGCTGCGCGGGCATGACGTGGCCGGCATCGGCGAGCTGCACGAGCTTGAGTGCATCGGCGACGCGCCTTGCGATCTCGCCCGTCTTCAGCTTGCGCGCGCGCAGTCCGAACGCGACGTTGTCGAACACGGACAGATGCGGAAAGAGCGCATAGCTCTGAAACAGCAGCCCGAGATTGCGCCGATGCGGCAGCGCGTGCGTGAGATCGCGGCCCGCGATGGAGAGCGTGCCCGCGAGCGCATCGGCCTTGACGAAGCCCGCGATGAAGCGCAGCAGCGTGGTCTTGCCGCAGCCGCTTCGACCGAGCACGGTGAGAAACTCGCCGCGATCGATCCGCAGCGAGAGATCGTCGAGCACGGTGCGCGTACCGAAGCGCACCGTCAGACGATCGATATGCACGCCCGGCGTCGTGTGGACGCCGAATGCTTCTTTGGGAACGGCGCTCACTTTACGACTTCGGCTTGACGACTTCGGTCTGCTTGCCCGAGTTGCCGATCACTTCGGTCTTCCAGCGCTCGGTCCAGCCGGCCTTCTTCTGCATGACTTCGTTCCAGTCGACCGGAATCAGCTTCACGCCCGAGATCGCCTGCTTGACGGCTTCGCCGTTCTTGCCGGCGAGCGGCACGTCGGTGCGGCCCGGAATGCCGTAGATATCGGGCACTTTCGACTGCACCTCCGACGACATCAGATAGTCGATCAGCTTCTTGCCGGCCGCCTGATTCGGACCGCTCTTGATGAGGCCGATCGCATACGGCAACTGGAACGTGGTCGGCGCTTCGCCCGCCTTGTGCGACAGGAAGAGCGGCTTGATCGAGAGACCGCCGTTCGCGGCATCGTCGAGATCCATTTGCAGATCGCCGTTGGCGAAGGCGATCTCGTTACGCGAGAGCAGGACGTCGAGATAACCCGTGCCCTTCGTATGGAACCGGGCGCTCTGCTCGAGGGACTTGAGGTAATCGAACGCCTTGTCCTCGCCCATCAGCGCCGAGGTCAGGATGATGACGGCCATGCCGTCGCCCGCCGTCGCCGGATTCGAATACGCGATCTTGCCTGCGTAGTTCGGATGCAGCAGATCGGCGAAGGTCTTCGGCGCGGTTTTCGTGATTTCCGGATTGATCGCGAACGAGAAGTAGTTGTTCACGAACGTGGCCCATGCGCCGTCCTGCGCCTTGGCGATAGCGGGCACGTTCTTGTAGTTCACGCTCTGATACGGCTGCAGCAGTCCGCCTTGCTGCGCCTGCTGAATGAACGGGGGAAGCGTGACGAGCACGTCGGCCTTGGGCGAATCCTTCTCGACGGTCGCGCGGTTCACCACTTCACCGCTGCCCGCCGTGACGATATTGACCTTCACGCCTTCCTTCTTTTCGAAGGCGGGAAGCACGTCCTTGTACAGATTTTCGAGGCCATCGGCGGTGTAGAGGACGACGGCGTCGGCGGCGTGCGCGGGCATCGCGGCAAGCAGGGTGAAAGCGGCGGCGAACGCCGGCAGCACGTTGCGCGCGAAGCGGGAATCGCGGGTCATTTTTTGATGTCTCGTGAGGGGTGGTGGATGGGTCGGGCGACCTTCAACCCCCAAGCATTGCAGAGGTCTGTGACATCGATGTGAATGGTTTTCTTTTTGCTTTTTGGGGGAATCCTGATTTCGCGTCGG
>LRBF01000043.1 GCA_001580565.1 Caballeronia megalochromosomata
TCAACAAGCTCGATGGCATGCCAGTCGTCATCGTCGAGGTGGCGTGCTGCCGCGGGAAACAGTGTCAGCTCCTCGACAATCATGTTGTGCCGCAGCCTTTCCGCGTAGAGACGAACGTGGATTTCGACCAGTTCCTGTGACATGTTTTCTTCACGGGCCGCCGCTTCGAGATCCTGGAGAAGTTCGTGACCCTGCGAAATCAGTGTGACGTGTTGCGCCTCGATTTCCCGCGCAAGCTCGCCGGACAAGGCGTTCTTGATCCGCAGTTTCTCCACGATGCGAATCTTCGATCGCATGATGGGCCACATCGGGAAAGCGTGTCAGGTAGTAAAGCGCATCGACCAGCAGCGCTACATTCGGTGCGCCCGGATCGGTGCGCAGCGACCGCTCGTCGTTGAGCAGTTGCACGAGTCGTCCCAGCCTGCCATGTTCGGCCTGCAGGCGCTCAATGACCGTGGGCATCGGGCGCCTCGTCCGGGTTCGGATTCGGACTCGACGTCCCCGCCATCGTGTCGAGCGCGAGCGCCGAATGCGCATACGCCGCGCCAGCACGCATCTCGGCCGCGACCCAGATGGCCTCCATGATCTCCTCTCCGGTCGCGCCACTTTTCAGGGCGGCCGCCGTGTGTCCGCGTATGCAATACGGGCACTGGGTGACATGGGCGACGGCCACGGCAATCAGCTGTTTCGTCTTCGCAGGCAGCGCGCCGTCGACGAAGACGCTGTCGCTGAATGCCTTGAAAGCGGCGAGCGGTCCGGGCGCCAGCTGCCTGCGCCTTGCTGCTATACCGGGGTCCGACGGCGGATACATTGCTTTGTCCATGGCTTGGCTCCCAATACTGGTTCAATGACGGCACCCCACACGTGGAGGCACGACTCACACCGAATCCGAACGCGGGCGATGCAGGTAAGCAGCCGGCGGCGGCTGTCATCTCTTGCCGGCTGCCACAGGATGACGCGCCAGCGCTCACCCGAATAGCCCGTCCGGATTCCAGATCAACCTTTGCTGATCTTCGCCTTGTAGCCCGCGTCCTCGAACGCAACCAGGAATTCGTCGGCGAGCATCCACGAGTCAACCTTTACGGTTCTGGCATTAACGTCGACATCGACTCTCGCGTCAGGGTCGACCGCGCCGATGGCCCGGGCAAGCCTCTGTGCGTCGCCATCACCGGTCATCTTCTCTACCTTGAATTCCATATGTTCGAGTTCCATGCGCTGCTCCTTAAGCTACACATTATCAGCGTACCGGCGTTTATTCGATCATCGGCGGCATCTCGAACGTATGGAACGGCGCCGAACTCGGCACCGTCCATTCGAGCCCTTCGGCGCCGTCCCAAGGCTTGTCAGCGGCCTTTGCCAGGCCAGTGCCGCGATACGCCGGCAGTGCGACATAAAACAGGAAATTCCTCTGCATCAGGCCAAAGGCGAATGCACCGATTGTCGCGACCTGGTTCCAGTCGGTGAACTGCGCCGGGTAGTCGGCATAGCGGCGCGGCATGCCGGCCAGCCCAGAAAATGCATCGAGAAGAACGTGACGTTGAACGTAATCATCGTGCCCCAGAAATGGATCTTGCCGTGCAGCTCGTTGTACATGTGCCCGGTCCATTTCGGTGACCAGTAGTACCAGCCCGCGAACATTGCAACCAGCGACCCGGGCACCAGCACATAGTGGAAATGGGCGACGACGTAATATGTCCCGTGCAGCGCGATATCAAGCGGTGCCATCGCCAGAATCAGACCACTGAAGCCGCCGATCGTGAACACGAAGATAAATCTAACCGCAAACAGCATCGGCGTTTCGAACGACAGGGAACCTCGCCACATCGTCGCCGCCCAGTTGAACACCTTCACGCCGGTCGGTACGGAAATGAGCATCGACGCATATATGAAAAACAGCTGGCCGGTGACAGGCATGCCGGTGGCGAACATATGGTGCGCCCAAGCCATGAACGACAGGATCGCAATCGACGCCACGGCATAGACCATCGAACTGTAGCCAAAGAGCGGCTTGCGCGAAAACGCCGGGATAACTTGCGTAATAATCCCGAACGCCGGCAGGATCATGATGTACACGTCGGGATGTCCGAAGAACCAGAAGATGTGTTGGTACATCACCGGATCGCCGCCGCCGCTCGCATTGAAGAATGAGGTGCCGAAGTGGCGGTCGAACAGCAGCATCGTGACCGCACCCGCCAGCACCGGCATCACGGCGATAAGCAGATAGGCAGTGATCAGCCAGGTCCAGACGAACATCGGCAGCATCATCATTGTCATGCCGGGCGCGCGCAGATTCAGGATCGTCACGATGATGTTGATCCCGCCCATGATCGACGACGCCCCCATCAGATGCACCGCGAAAATCATCATGTCCATGCCCGGACCCATCTGGATCGACAATGGCGCGTACATCGTCCAGCCGGCTGCTTCCGCGCCACCTGGCGCAAAGAAGGACCCTATCAGCAGAATCGCCGCGGGCGGCAACAGCCAGAAGCTGAAGTTGTTCATCCGCGCGAAGGCCATGTCGGCCGCGCCGATCTCGAGCGGAATCATCCAGTTTGCAAAACCGACAAACGCCGGCATGATCGCGCCGAAGATCATCACCAGACCGTGCGTTGGGGCCAGCTGGTTGAAGAATTCGGGCCACATGATCTGCAGGCCCGGTTCGAATAGCTCCGCACGGATGCACCAGCGCCATCACGCCCCCCGACAGGAACAAGATGAAGGAGAACAGCATGTACAGCGTGCCGATGTCCTTGTGGTTGGTGGCGAGCAGCCAGCGGCGCCAGCCGTGCGGCCGTGCGTGCGCGGGGTGTTCATGGGGTATCGGGAACGCTGTACTCATCGAATCCACGCTCCAGCTGGTGAAGAACGCACTGGGTCGACCGGTAGGCTCTCACGTGAGCGCCGATCGTTCTGGCGCGGTGCGGGTCACCTCGCGATGAGCCGTGAAGCGGATGCGCGCGCAAAACGTGCTGCACGGTACTGTCACCCCGTGATGAACTCATCCAGCGTCGCCAGAGACGTACGACGCCCTCTTCTCTTGTGCATCCTGGACGTCGGCAATTCAATTGAATTTAAACTATGTCACAACGTGATCTATAGTGGATCGCACTGGAGCACCATGAAAGTGTGCAGCTGAATGTTCGGCAGTGCCCGCGGGCGCAGACATCAGTGCACTGCACGCAATACCGAACGGAGGGCATTCGTCATGGCGAGATTCAAGGTTGGCGATAACGTGACGTGGAATTCGGAGGCCGGCCATGTCAGCGGCAAGATCATCAAGGTGCATACGAGAGACACCGACTACAAGGGATACACCCATCACGCCAGCGTGGACGATCCGCAGTACGAGATCAGGAGTGACAAGACCGACCACATCGCGATGCACAAAGGTGGCGCGTTGAAAAAGATGGCTTCCTGAGAGGCGTTGACTGCTACCGTACAGACGAGGCGCCAACGAATGTGAAACCCTGTCGCTGGGAGCCGGCGTGCATTGGCCACTTGGGGTTCGCTGCCGGAAGGCATGCACGCGGGTATCAGGAACGGGCTCAACAAAACCGGCCCGGGTTGTGACAGGACAGCAGATGCCGGAATGCGTTTCCCCCAATCGCGAACTTTGTCTGGCGATCGACGGAGAATAGCCATGCGCACTCCCGCGCGGATCTGCAAGCAGCCGACCCACCCAATGCCGGTTGTCTATAGCTGGCCGCGCATGCGGAGCCCCGGGAGTGTGAGTCCGAGGCTTGAGCACGCCAGTTCTGTTTTCGATTGTCGGTATCGCACTGCTCTTTGTTCCCGACCGGCTTGGCGGTCCGATGGTGCAGGTCTACGGAGTCGGTGTCGAAGGACGGAATAGCGGTACTGCCGCAGCTATCCCGAGAAGTGGCTGGTGAGACCGCGCCGCGCATCGCCAACGTCAGGAGAATCGAATGAACGAACCTGCGAATCAACTCAGCGGGCCCGACCTCGCCAGCGGCGTCGCGCTTTCAGAAATCGCCGACGGCGCGATGCTGCAGGGGCACGCCCACGGCGAGCCGGTATTGCTCGTGCGGCGTGCGGACGCACTGTTCGCGATCGGCGCCGTCTGCACGCATTACGGCGCTCCGCTGGCCGACGGGCTGCTGGTCGACGACACGGTCCGCTGTCCCTGGCATCATGCCTGTTTCAGCCTGCGCACCGGCGCGGCGCTCCGCGCACCGGCGCTTGATCCGGTCACCTGTTGGCGGGTCGAGCAGCAGGACGGTAGCGTGTATGTCCGTGAAAAGCTCCTGCCTGTCGAACCGAAACCCTTACCGGCAGCGGCCGGCGCACCGCAATCGATCGTCATCGCGGGTGGTGGCGCGGCAGGCAATGCCGCCGCCGAGACGCTCCGTCTCGAGGGATATACAGGCCGCATCACCCTGCTGAGCGCCGATCCATCAAGGCCGTGTGACCGGCCCAACCTGTCGAAGGGCTTCCTTGCCGGCACCGCGACACCAGAGTCGAATCCGCTGCGTTCACTGGCGTTCTACCACGCGCATCGCATCGACCTAAAGCTGGATGTGCCTGTCACGGCGCTCGACACGAAGAGCCGGCACCTGCAACTCGTGGACGGCAGTCGGGTTGCCTATGATGCATTGCTACTCGCCACCGGCTCCGAGCCAGTACTGCTCGAGGTACCAGGTGCGGATCTCCCGCACGTGCACTATCTGCGCTCGGTCGCCGACAGCCGCGCAATTGTCGCCGGCGCGCTCACCGCGAAGCGGGCGGTGGTCATCGGCGCAAGCTTCATTGGGCTCGAAGTGGCAGCGTCACTGCGCGCGCGCAATGTCGAGGTGCACGTGGTTGCGCCGGACGCCGTTCCGATGGAGAAAATCCTCGGACCAGACGTCGGCAATTTCATCCGCGGCCTCCACGAACGCCACGGTGTCACGTTCCACCTCGGCACTACAGCGATTTCCATCGACCCGCAAGGCGTCGAGCTGAAGAGTTGGGCGAGTCTGCCCGCCGATCTTGTCGTCATCGGCATCGGCGTACGGCCGGCGATTTCGTTCGCTGAGAAGGCAGGCCTGCTCATCGATCGCGGCATTATCGTCAACGCCTACCTCGAGACGAGCGTTCCTGGTATCTTCGCGGCCGGAGACATTGCCCGCTGGCCGGACCGGCTCACCGGCGAGCGCGTCCGCGTCGAACACTGGGTGGTGGCCCAACGCCAGGGGCAGACCGCGGCACGCAACATACTCGGCCAGCGCAAACCGTTCGACGCGGTGCCGTTCTTCTGGACTGAGCAGTACGATTTCGGTCTCGCTTATGTCGGCCACGCGGAACACTGGGATGAGGCCCAGCTCGACGGATTGCTCGATGCCGGGACTCAGGACTGCACGATCACGTATCGCCGCAGTGGCAGAAAGCTGCCCTTGGCTGTCGTTCACCGCGATCTCGAAGGTCTGCGCGCGGAAGTCGAATTCGAGAGGACGATCGCCGCGACAGACTGGCGACATGCGGGTATGGTGAACTGAACGAAGCGCAACAGGTAAAGGCTAAAAGCGGGCGCAACATGTGATGGCTGCACGACTTGGAATCAGGCGGACTCTGGAATGAAATACAGGGACTACTACGAGGTTCTCGGACTGCCACGGACCGCGACGAAGGACGAGGTCCGGCGCGCGTATCGCAAGCTCGCGCGCAAATATCATCCGGACGTCAGCCAGCAGGCCGATGGGGAGGACCGTTTCAAGGAACTGGGAGAGGCCTATCAGGTCCTCAAGGATACGGAGAAACGCGCAGCCTATGACCGTTTGGGCGGCCAGTGGCAGAACGGACAGGATTTTCAGCCGCCACCCGACTGGGACGAGGGCTTTGAATTCAGCGGCGCAGGCAACGAGCGCAACGCGAACGCCGATTTCAGTGAATTCTTTGAAGCGATGTTCGGCGGTCCGCACCCAGGCGGACGTTCGCGGCAAACGGAAAGGCATGGCGCGGCAAGCAATCGCGGCGCCGCAACCGCGGACGATCTCGAGGATGCCTATCGTGGCACGCAACGCCCGATCCCCGGCCAGGATCGGCACGCCAGAGTCATGATCGATCTGCTGGACGCCTATCACGGCGCGCAGCGTTCCATTTCGCTGCAAATGCCGGTCCTTGATGCACACGGTCATGTCATCCTGCAACAGAGTACGCTGAACGTCACCATTCCCAAGGGCGTGCGGGTCGGGCAGCACTTGCGCCTTGCCGGTCAGGGCGGCGCCGGCCTGGGGCACGGACCGGCCGGTGACCTGTATCTGGAAATCGCATTCCGCGAGGATCCGCGTTTTCGTGTCGACGGACGCGATGTTTCGCTCGATGTACCGGTGGCGCCCTGGGAGGCTGCACTCGGTGCCCAGGTAACCGTTCCTACTCCTGACGGCTCGGTCGAGCTGACCGTGCCAGCCGGATCGGCCAGCGGCCGGCGGCTGCGGCTCAAGGGCAAGGGGATTCCGGGGAAGACGCCGGGCGACCTGTACGTGATATTGACGATCGTGCTGCCGCCGGCCGACAGCGACAGCGCGCGAGCGGCCTACGAAGCGATGCGGCAGGCGTTCCACTTCGATCCGCGTGCGCATTTTACGGGTGGTCGACCATGAAAGAATCGGTGACGGTATTCGTGGCAGGTGAGATTGTCGAGGAAGACGTCGAGTTCACGCTCGTTGAATTGTGCCGGGCAAGCGGCGCGTCGGAAGAACAACTGACGTTATGGATCGCAGAAGGCGCAGTCGAGCCGCAAGGCACCACGCCGCGCGAATGGCGCTTCAGCGGTGCCGCACTGCGCCGCGTGCGAACCGCCCGACGGCTCGCACAGGATCTCGAGATCAACGCACCAGGCATTGCGCTCGCCCTCGACCTGCTCGATGAAATCAACGCATTGCGAGCGCGTTCCAGGCGCGCTTCCGGTCGTTGAGCGTGCTTTTCACGTTCCTCATCGACTCGATGGCGCGCTGGACACGAGGCACAGGCATGGTTGGCCAGCGGATCTCGCCATGTATTAGCCGGCCGACATCACGATCGAGTGCATCGGCGGCCTGGCCGATGCTGAACTGGCTCCGCTGTTCGGCAACGATACAGCGGGCGACGCATAACAGGAGGCGTCATGAAACCGACCCGACAACTGCATGACCTTGGCCAAAGCCTTTGGCTCGATAACATCACGCGCGGGCTGCTCACAGACGGCACATTGCAGCGCTATATCAGCGAGTTTTCAGTAACCGGATTGACGTCCAACCCCACGATCTTTGATAAAGCCATTACCGCGGCAGATTCCTACGACGCCGCCATCCGGCAGCTGACGGCTGAAGGGAAATCCGGCGAGGCGCTGTTTTTTGAGCTCGCGCTGGAGGATCTGAGCCGGGCCGCCGACCTGTTCCGTCCCGTCCACGACAACACCGGAGGAGTTGACGGCTGGGTGTCGCTGGAGGTGTCTCCGTTGCTGGCACACGATACGGCTGGCACCATCGCCGCGGCTGCGCGCCTGCATGAAGCCGCGCAGCGTCCCAATTTGTTCATCAAGATTCCGGGTACGCCCGAAGGCATTCCCGCGATCGAGGCGTTGATCTTCGCTGGCGTGCCGGTGAATGTCACGCTGCTGTTTTCGCGCGAGCAATACGTCGCGGCTGCGCAGGCATACCTGCGCGGCATCGAGCGGCGGATCGCCGCGGGACTCGAGCCGAACGTCGGTTCGGTCGCGTCGATTTTCATCAGCCGCTGGGATGTCGCGGTGAAGGACAAGGTTCCTCCGCAACTTCGCAACCGTCTTGGGATTGCGATCGCCAAACGCGCGTACCAGGCGTACCGCGAGTTGCTGGCATCGCACCGCTGGCGACAGCTTGCGGTTGCCGGCGCCCAGCCGCAGCGCCTGCTCTGGGCCAGCACCGGCACTAAGGACCCGGATGCCGCCGACACACTCTATATCGAGTCGCTGGCGGCCCCCGACACGATCAACACCGTTCCCGACAGGACCCTGCACGCCTTCGCCGATCATGGCGAACTGAAGGGCGCACTGCCGGCCGACGGCGGCGACGCGGAGGACATACTCGCCGAATTCGCGCGGGCCGGTGTCGACGATGCGGCGCTTGCCGCCCAACTCCAGCGCGAAGGTGCAGAATCGTTTGACAAGTCATGGAACGATCTCATCGACTGCATTGCCGCGAAGAGCGCCATGCTGGAACAGGGCGATCAAACGCGTGCGGGCCAATCGTGATCACGAAACAGGCTTCTCAGCTTCAACCGCGGACTGATCTGCCAGCGTGAAAGGCGCGGGCGGAGCATCACCGGAAGGTGCATAATCTACTTTTACGGTCGCTCCGCGCCGGGAATCCCCGACGCAGAGCGACCGAGCGTCGAAGCCGCCGGGGCTTACCTTGGCTATTCGAAGAACCGGCTCAAGAAGCGTGGACGCAAACCGTTGGATCCGGCGCTGCCGCGTGCGGTGATCCGTCACGAACGGGTCAAGTGTGCGTGTCTTATATGCGATCGGAGTCTAAGGTCGCAGCGGTACCGCTTCGCATTCTTCCCGCGGGCTGCTTACCGAAGCGGGCCCTGGCATAGATCATCCTGTCCACGTTCATGGGACCTGGTGAGAAACTGATCAGCGGCAGCGCATCCCCAGCAGCCTCCTGCCCAGATCTATGTTTGATCTCGATCAGTTGCGGCGTCAATATCCTAAGCGTGTTACGCCGTTCCCCGCACCGGCCTATGTGTATTTCGAGGACGACATAGACCGACTGATCACCGCACTTGACGGTGCCCGCGCGACGCTGATTGACGCACGTACCCTTCGGTGTGGCGCGACAATCCGGATGAGAGACGCGCGACAAACACATTTACCAATCAGGACTGCTGTGAAAAATCTGTTTCATCTCGCGAGAAATTGTCCGATCCTCCTCCGAAAACAGTCGTTCTTGAAAGCACCTCGGGTGGCGGTTTGTGGGCCGCACTCAGCCGTAGCAACCGGCGCAACGCGGGTCGCACTCACTTTCCAGACAGTCCAACAAATTCGCGTCACAAATCCGGCAAGTCTAATTTAATCGGTTTCGCGGAATCTGGCGTGCGACCGAATTCCTTGGCAAGTCCTTGATTTATGAGGACGCGCAGTCTAACTAATTCGGCCCCTTGCAAAGCGCGGGTGCTGCTCAACCCCGATATGTGGTGCAGCTCCACCGCCGCCTAAGATTAGGCCTGCACCGCAACGCGTACTTCGATAGTGTCGATGCGAGGGGGCAAAGCGCACGATGTGTTTTAAAGCTACCATCATGCCTTGCTAGCTGGCACCACGGGTGACCGGCACGCGAACCGTTTCAGCACGTGGCTAGTCATGCCTTTGGCGAGTTCCTCGTCGCCGAAGAAGACGGTGCCGATGTTGTCGTTGCGCAATAAGAGGGACTCGTCCTCGCTGTGAGTGCGCAGTACATTTTCGATCGTAGGATTGAGCGTGCGCGCAGTATCGGCCATCTGGCGGACGCCGAGTGGATCGGGCGTCGCCATGACCAGCATCGCCGCATCAGCAATGTGCGCCTGGATCAGCACAGCCGGGTCGGCAGCATTGCCCGATACGGCAACAATTCCTTGCTTGCGCAGGTCTTCGACGAGATCACGGCTCTGCTCCGCAACTACATAGGGAATGCCATGCTCATCGAGCGCCGCGGCAATGCGACGACCCAGCCGACCGCAGCCCACCAGAACGACTTGTCCTTCGAGGTACTTGCTTTCGGTGCTCATGGGCAATTCGGCGTAAGGATCCTCGCGTCGTTCAAGTCGACGCGCAAGGTCGGACCGCTTGAGAATCCAGCGTCGAAAGGGTGCAACGGCGGAGAACAGGAATGGGTTGATCGCAATCGAAATCAGCGCGCTCGCGAGCACGAGACTCATGCCCTCCTTGGGAAGCAGTCCGAGCGACAGGCCTAGACCGGCGAGAATGAACGAGAATTCCCCGATTTGCGCGAGGCTGGCCGCCACGGTCAATGCAGTGTTCAGCGGATAGCGGAACGCAATCGCCAAGACGGCTGCCGCGAGCGACTTGCCGAAGATGATGATCGCGACGACACTAAGCAAGTGAATCGGCCGCTCCACCAAAATGGAGGGGTCGAACAACATGCCCACTGATACGAAAAACACCACCGAGAACGCATCGCGCAAAGGTAGCGATTCCTGTGCAGCTCGGTGACTGAACTCGGATTCACGCATGACCATGCCGGCGAAGAACGCGCCAAGGGCAAACGACACGCTGAACAGTTCGGAGGCGCCATAGGCAATGCTGATCGCCGCGGCGACTACGGCTCATGTAAAGAGCTCTCGTGAGCCGGTGCGTGCCACCTGCCACAAAATCCAGGGCAACGCGCGGCGACCGACAATCAGCATCAGTGCGATGAATGCCGAAACTTCCAGCAACGTTCGCCCGATCGTCATCCAAAGCGGCTTAGCGTCCACAACATGTGCACTCGCGCTGCCGAGTACGCCGGACAATGGCGGCAACAAGACCAGGACCAGCACTGTCGCCAAATCCTCGACCACCAGCCAGCCAACAGCGATGCGCCCATTCATCGTCTCGAGTACGCCGTGGGCTTCGAGCGCCTTCAGGAGCACCACGGTACTGGCGCAGGAGAGTGACAGGCCGAAAATGAGCCCGCTGCCCCAACTCCAGCCCCACCACCAGGCCATGAGCATGCCCAGTACGGTTGCAAAGCTCATCTGCACAATCGCGCCGGGGACCGCGATGCGCTTGACCGCAAGTAGGTCCCTAAGCGAGAAATGCAGTCCCACGCCGAACATCAGCAGCATGACGCCAATTTCCGACAACTGAGAGGCGATATGTACGTCCGCAACGAAGCCTGGTGTCGCCGGCCCGATAATGACACCAGCGATCAGGTAGCCGACGAGCGCAGGCACCTTGATTTTCTCGGCGAGAAACCCGAGCACAAGCGCGATGCCGAACCCGGCGGCTATCGTAGTAATCAGCGTGACGCTGTGATTCATGCAGTCTCCTTCATTTGGGCTACTTCATGAGCGCGGCCGCACTTCACGAAATTCAAAGAAAAAAAATGAAGTTCCAAGTGAAGCCGGGTCTGAAGGCCAAGCAAGCTGCCGATATTCAGCCGCTCGGAGCAGCAGGCTGTTGAAATACCCTCTGCGCGAGTCATCCGGGTTGGAGGGGCAAACGTTGATTGAAGGAATCGAACGACACTGAGACCGAAGCGATGCGCGGAGCGGACGGCTATACCGAATCGATGTTCACGATGTCCAGGCTGGACGATTTTGTGCCAGCTAATCACCCGTTGCGACCGATTCGACTGTGGTTGAACGAGGCGCTCGCTCGCATGGACCCGGTCTTCTCGCGGATGTATGAGAGCGAGCTCAAGGGTGGTCGTCCGAGCATCGCGCCAGAGAAACTGATTCGCGCATTGCTGTTGCAGGTGCTGTATTCGATAAGAAGCGAGCGCATGTTGATGGAGCAAATTTCCTACAACATGCTGTTTCGCTGGTTCGTCGGACTCGCGATGGACGATGCGGTTTGGGACCACTCCACTTTCAGTAAGAACCGTGACCGACTGGTGGTTCACGATGTCATTGTCAGTCTGTTTAACGAGACGGTGGAGACCGCCCGCGTGCGCGGTCATCTGTCCGGAGAGCATTTCAGTGGCGATGGCACGCTCATTCAGGCTTGGGCTGGGCACAAAAGCTTCGTGCCCAAAACGAAGTCGAACGACGACTCGCCGCCCGACGGCGGTGCCGGTTCTCAAGAGAACTGGCATGGCCAGAAGCGTAGCAACGACACACATGAATCCAGTACGGACGCTCAGGCGCGTTTGTTTCGCAAGAGTCGTGGCACGGGCGCGATGCTTTGCTACATGGGTCGTGCTGACCGATAATCGGCATGGCCTGGTCGTGAACGCACAGGTCACGCAGGCCAACGACACGGCCGAGCGAGACACGGCGGCGCAGATGCTTGCGGACGCCGCGCGAGTCGCCGGTACGTCCATTTCGGTCGGCGCTGATAAAAACTACGATACGTCGGGCTTCGTGGCAACATGCCGCGCGAATAATGTAACGCCGCACGTGGCACAAAAAGACAGTCGGGAGGATTCGGCAGGCGATGTATCGAGGTCTGAAGCGCGTCGACCAACTCTTTGTGCTGACTCAGGCAGCCTACAACCTTACGCGCATGCGAACGCTGGCCGCGCGGGCGGAATGAGCGCGAACGCGCAGAAGAATGCGACATTAGCAGCACCTGAATCAACGAAGTTCGGCGTCGAATTAGTTGGACTCTACGCCGCGTTGGCTCTTTCGAGTGAACGAGCGCCCGTTCAAGAAGGGATATTTCAACAGCCTGCTAGTGTAGTGAGTTAGAAGTTCGTTACATTAATCGCTCGTTTGGCCTCGGATAACGAAATGCTGCCTGAATAGGCGCTCGGACTCATATAACCCTTCCTCAGTAAAGACCACCGACTTCGTCTTGTTGACGGGGTCGCAGATGAAGCCCTTTTCGTAAAGGCGATTCAGCACGTCCCAGTCGAGGCCTTTCCACGCGCGGTACTGATCGTGCAGGGTCAGGTAGAGAAGTGCCAGGGCGGCTTCGTCGATCGCGTCGGTATTGATATTCATGACACTCATCCCGCGGCCTTCTGAACACGCACACAAAACCGTTCGAGACTAGCCAGGATCTCGTCGGCCGACTTGCTCCAAATGAACGGCGGGGGGTGGGCGTTGTAGACGTCAAGGTAATGCCGGATTGCGTCTTCGAGTTGGCGCGTCGAACGATGCGTGCCGCGACGAAGGTATCTTTCGGTAAGCGTGGCGAACCAGCGTTCGACCTGATTGAGCCATGACGCCGAAGTGGGTGTGAAGTGAACCTCGAAGCGGGGATGACGAGCGAACCACGCCTTGATCGAGGGAGTCTTATGTGTGCCGTAATTGTCCATTACCAGATGCACATCCAAGTAGGGCGGCACGCTGGCTTCGATGGTGCGCAGGAAACGCAGGAATCCGCTGCTGCGATGGCGCCGGTGCACCTCGCCGATCACTTCGCCAGTGACAATGTCCAGCGCAGCAAAGAGCGTGGTCGTACCGTGACGCATGTAGTCGTGAGTGCGTCGCTCGGGAATGCCTGGGGCCAACGGCAATATGGGTTGCGTCCGGTCCAATGCCTGTATCTGGCTCTTCTCATCAACGCACAGCACGATCGCCTTGAGCGGCGGATCCAGGTACAGGCCGACAATATCCCGCACCTTATCGACGAACAACGGATCGCTAGAGAGCTTAAACGTCTCCTGCCGATGCGGTTGCAGTCCGAAGGCACGCCAGATCCGCGACACTGCCGTCTGCGAGAGCTTCATCTCTCGGGCCATCGTTCGAGTGCTCCAGTGCGTCGCCCCGGCAGGTACGGACTCAAGCGTCCTCGCAATAACAGCATCGACATGCGTGTCGTCGATTGTCCTGGGCGCACCGGGGCGTGGCGCGTCAAGCAGTCCGTCCACACGGTCTGCGACAAACCGCGCGCGCCATTTAGAGACAGTTTGCTGTGTAAGCTGCAGTTTCGCCGCGACCGTCTTGTTGTCCATCCCTCCGGCACAGGCAAGCACGATGCGCGCTCGCAATGCCAACGCCTGTGCTGTCTTGCGCCGCATCGTGAGCGCCTTCAGTTGCTTGAATTCCGATTCACTCAGCACGAGTTCTCGTTTGGGCCGTCCGCTCACCGCCGCCTCCTCGTATCAGTGCCACACATAGCACTTTAGTACGCGGCGAAAATAATTCAATGAACTTGTAACTCACCACACTAGACCTGCTTGACGTGCGTATTGACGAGCGTCGCAAATTAACCTCGAGTGCGGGTCCCCAATTTCATGAACAGTGCGCTATCAGATTGTTTGGAACATCTTATTAACAAATACTTAATGGACTTGATACACTTTTTCGATATGCCAATACGGGCGCTCGCGAGCGAGGTGACTGAACGGGGCGATCCCCGCGCTGTACGCATATTCACAACCGCACCGCGCTTCAGCGGCGAATACAAATTCGTGTCGCGAGGGTTTCGAACGGTGACCCACAAATGAGGAGGGGCCCAAAACCCCTCCTGCGACTAAGCACCGCGGGCATCGGGCACTCGCGCGTTCCAAGACGAGAAGATGCCTGTGAGCCTCGCACGGTTCTTCAGGCATCGTCATGTCATCTGATGTGTCGGAGAGGTAGGGCAAGCGCACTTCTCCAATATGTTTGTTATCCCAATGTCGAAAGCAGGGTTCGATCATCCGTCACGCCCGGAATGTGCTCTGCTAAGGCGCGCAAGCCTGCTCGGACATTTGCCGATCCACTTGGCGCTCTTGGTAGACCATACGCTGAAAATGCTATCTACGTCTTGGCATTTCTGCGACCGTGCGGGATATCATGAAGCAGTTCGAAGAAGTGCAGGCCTGAGGAAGGTCTGACGGGTCCAAAAGTCCAAGGAGTGAGGCGCATGAGATATCTTGGGGTGGTCACCGATTATGACGATACTATCGCCACGGCCGGAGCGGTATCGAATGTGACCGCCGCGGGCATCGAGAGGCTGCGTACGTCTGGCCGACACGCAGTCTTGGCGACGGGGAGAAGACTCACGGATCTTCTGGCGACCTGCCCGTTCGTCGAACTATTTAGCTACGTCGTTGCCGAGAACGGAGCGGTCCTTTACGAACCGAAGGGGCGGGTTACGACGTTGCTCACGGCCCCTCTGCCGGACCGGTTTATCAAGGCCGTCCATGACGCAAACATTACACCGCTTGAAATCGGTAGTGTGATTGTCGCCACTCGCGTGCCCCATCAGGATAGGGTACTTCAAATCATCCAAGAGCTTGGCTTAGAGCTCAAAATCACATTCAACAGAAGCGCGGTGATGGTTCTTCCGCCCGGAATAAACAAGGCGTCCGGAACGAAACACGCGCTTCGTAAGCTTGGCCTGTCCCCACATGAGATCGTTGCTGTAGGTGATTCCGAAAACGATCACTCGCTTTTGGAGCTCGCCGAGTGTCCTGTAGCAGTTGCAAATGCGATCGATGCGATTAAGGAAGCCGCTGCTTTGGTAACCAAGTCGCCGGCGGGAGAAGGGGTCATCGAACTGATTGACGAACTGATAGCCAATGATCTTGCAAAGATTGACAGTCGGCTGATCCATCGGCACATCGTCCTTGGCACCCGACTCGACCGAACGGTCGTGCGTGTTCCTCCTTATGGTTCCAACATACTCGTGGCGGGTACCTCGGGAAGTGGGAAGTCTACATGGGTCGCAGGGTTCGTCGAACGTCTTATCGATAAGTCCTATCAAGTCTGCATCGTGGACCCAGAGGGTGACTACGTCGCTGTACAAAGTCTCGTGACGATCGGAGACAGAGGCCGTATCCCAAGCATCAACGAAATTCTTGGAGTGTTGCAAGACCCCGACGTGAACGTGAACATAAATCTCCTTGGTGTCCCATTACTTGATCGACCCGCTTTTTTCGGGGAACTATTTCCAAATCTACAGGCCATGCGAGCGCGTACCGGCCGGCCGCATTGGTTCGTACTTGACGAAGCCCACCACCTACTTCCTGCGACGTGGGGACACGCTGGTGTATCTCTCCCCCAGCGACTGGGAGAAACCCTCTTTGTGACCGTCCATCCTAATCACGTCGCACCTGCAATCTTGTCTACAGTGGACGTGGCAATCGCGGTGGGAGCAGATCCTCTCGAAACCTTGCGGGAGTTCGGGACGAGCTTGAGAAAACTGCCGGTTTCCCTCCTGCCAGATCAACTGACAAACTCAGGCGGGGATGTGACATGCTGGTTCGTCAGCAGCGGACAGGATCCGTTTCCAATGCAGGTCGTTCACGGCAAGGCAGACCGCATTCGCCATTTTCGAAAGTATGCGGTGGGGGATATGAAATCGCAGAGCTTTTGGTTCCGAGGCCCTGATCAAAAGCACAATCTCAGCGCGCCCAATCTTGCCCTGTTTTGTCACATCGGACGCGGGATCGATGACGAGACCTGGCTGTTTCATCTTCGCCGGGGCGACTATTCACACTGGATTCGAGAGAGTGTGAAAGACACCGACCTCGCCGAAGTTGTAGTGCAAGTGGAGGAGCAGTGTCGAGACGCAGCGCGGGATAGTCGTAATCGGATTTGTGATGCAATCGAAGGCAAGTACAGCCTAAGTGCGTAGGTGCGCATTGACTCAGGTTTTTAGTTACAGAGCGAGTGTCGTTGCCTCAAGTAATTTGCTACCCGTCAGAATGCTGGCGGGAGCGACTTATAACGAGGCGGCTCAGCATGGCAACACGACAAGAATTGATCGAAGCGGTTGGCGAGCGGTACCGCCGTTCCGGGCGCGCTGAGAAGTGCGAAATACGGGACCAATTCGTTCGGGTGACCGGGTATCATCGCAAGCACGCTATTCGCGTGCTGTGCCGCGAGCTCGGGGCTTCAAGAACGAAGCCCGGCCCGCAGCGCGCTACGACGATGAGGTGCGAGCCGCGCTGATAACCCTTTTGGAGGCGGGCGAACGGATCTGCGGCTAACGGCTGAAGGCGCTCATCCCAACGCTGATCGACTCGCTGACACGGCGTGGCCACATGACGCTATCGAAGGATGTTCGCCAGCGGTTGAACCAGATCAGCGCCGCCACCATCGACCGGCTACTACGTGATGTGCGGGAACAGGCTTTTGCCGGTCAACGCCGACGCGCTGGTGGGATCGGCAATGCGATTCGCCGTGCGGTGCCAATCCGGACGTTCTCTGACTGGAATAATCCGCTGCCTGGTTATCTTGAGGTTGATTTCGTCGAGCATTGGGGTGGCACCAAGATCGACGACGACTTCGTGCACAGCTTCGTTCTGACCGATATTGCGACTGGATGGACAGAATGCCTCGCCATGCAGCGGAGAGGCGATCGGCGACATTCAGTTATTCCTCTTCCAACAAACGACCGGCGCCGGTACAACCTTTCTTGCGTCTTAACGCCGCACGACGATGACGCCACGAACCTTGCAAAATACTGACAGGTACGCTCTAATAGAGACGTCCCCTGAATTCTAGGTCGCCCACTGGTCAATGAACTCGAGGTCATAGTCGTGCTTTTCGCCCCAATTTCTCGCCCCGCCTTTTTAGGCACTCCCGCGTTAGCTGGGGCGGGTGGCGGTGAACACGGAAAATACGAGACCTTGAAACGTCCTCGAAGCCGCGCAAGCCGCGCGGATAAGTCAGCACTTCCCTCCGCCCGGCTCTTCGCTTAAACCAAAAGCAGTAAAGCGAGAACCGGGCTCACCATCTTTGCCTCGACTACCGACGGTATTCCATCACGACTTGCGTGATGAGCGTCCGCTCGCGTGCCGAATGAACTCGAGATCCGTTGCGCTGCCCAAGCGCAGTCCTTTAGCCACGCGTCCAGTATGCGGCGGAATCGGATCGTCTTCGAAGGATTGAGAAGCATGAAAATGCAAACAAAACGTTTAAACGAGACGCTGACCGTCAGGTCGGAACGCTCCATCACGATCCGGAACCGGAACTTGTCCTCGCAGTGGAACGTCTCGCAAAGCAGGCGCATCGGTGCTGTGAGCGATCAGGCCGAACACCAGGGCTACCGTTTGACCGCCCGAGCAGAGCCCGCGAAGAGTGCGTTACACGCGGCGCATCTTGTGATCGAGGGCCCAGGCTGCCCGACACCGCGCTATTTCCACGCGCTGGATTATTTTTATGAGCCCGGTCAGGCCTTGCGGTACGCGATCCGGTGGGGACGATTATGGGTCGACCATCGGCTTACTAACCTCGCTGCAGAGCACGTCGTATCGACACACCCGGCAAGCTGCACCGAACTGCCGATGAAAGAGGAACGTACTCACCGGGCATGCGATCATGAATGAATTCTCACGCAAAAAAACGCTCCGTTTTGTTGCTCGGAGGGCAGGATGTCCAATCGCGGCGCTTGTCTATTGGCTTGACGTGACGGAGCCGTCTTATGAAGCGAGCTTCACCGAAATAACCCAACGCTTCGCCCCTCTGATGCAAGTTGTCTTTCCCGACGATCGACCAGGTGCGTTCGTCAACCGGAGGGCGTTGCGCGACATACAGCAGTTGGGCCCCATCGATAGGCTCATTTTCTTGGATGGAACGTGGCTTGATGTTTGGAACGATCGCGATTGCGCGGATATCTGTAACCTATATTCCAACCGGAGGCATACATGCTGTCTGCCAACAAACCTTTGAGCCCGATTGTTAGAGGCTATGCGGGAAGCCAGCCGGTCGTGTCCGAGTCTGACATGGAACGACTTCGGGAATGTGCGCACCTGCCGAGTGTGTTACCGACGCAGCGCGCCCTCTTGGACGCCATCGAAGCGACAGCCTTGTTGGTCGAGTCGGCCGAGATACCACCGGATGTGGTCACGATGAATACAACGGTCGAATGTGCGGCCACCGACAGCGTTGATAGGCATGAATGGACGCTGGTTTACCCGCGTGAGGCTGATTTCCAGCGCGGCCGACTGTCCGTTCTCTCGCCGACAGGCATCGCACTGTTGGGTGCGCGGTGCGGACAAGTCATCAGGTGCCTTCCGCCAAGCGGGGTGCCGGTTCATTACGTCATCGAGAAGATCCTGTTGCAACCGGAAAGTCGTCATTTGTCAGGCCAATGATGTCGGGACGAGGCAGAAGAGCTTTTTGGCGAGCGCTCCTCAGTCGGCTCGGTGCCACGCGTCAATTTCTATCTGGTTTCCGATGGGGGAGCTTGCATGACTGTCCTCACGCCGATGTCATTTTTCTCGTTGACGGTTAGCAGTGCTATGGCACCCGGTGGAATTTTCTATACAGCGAGGACATGCATCTTGGTCAACTTATTTTCGACCGTTTGACCGATATGACTAATCCAACCAGAACTCGCGCGAGCGCTCATGGCAAGTGCAAGTGATTCTTGCGACGCGCATGGTGGTCGCGCGAGGCAAGACGGGCGCGCAAGCGCTGATGCAGTGATAGTTTGACGCCTTTATCCGCGTCCCGCTTGCGGGGGTGCGCACGGTTCATTCTATTTGCAAAACGGGGACGTCATGTCGCGGAAGCCATGGCTATCAATTGCGCGGTCGCCCATACCGACTATTGCGTACCGTGTCAGACGGCGGCGCAGACGCGCGCCAAAGACAAGACCGCCGCCAAGGAGAGCGGCAGAGGCCACATCCGCGCGATACCCGACAAGCGGATCGGCACGAGCACGAGCAAGCGATGTGACGTTGCAGCGTTGGGGCGATTGAGCGCCTCGGTTTCGCCTGCAATCGCTCGGACGCGCCAAGACGCGGCACGCATGCGCCGACACGTCCACGCCCCCAGTTATTTAGAAATTGTTACACGACCTCGGGCGGTATTGACATTGCCCGCGAATTTCAGATCCCTTAACTGAGCGGAGATTATGCCACCCGTTTGTTTGAGGGTGGCGTACCAGTCCTGCTCGAATTGCATCGGGCTGACGTGCAGCGTCGCAGAATCACATTAGTTCGCTCGGCGCGCGCGATGCCTTCGACGATGATTTGAAGAACCGGCCGCAGGTCTTGAGGTGTATCTGCAGGACACGGCCGCCCTTTGCCCGGGCCAGTTGCATGAGCGTTCCGCTCAGGCGCGCGAGCGTCTGCAACGCCGTCCCGACTTTTCGCGCGCGTTCTCTAATTGGCGTGCGGTCGCCGCTCGCGTCATCCCAAAGAATTCCCGAGGCGTGCACGCGCGCGCCCGACGCCTGTCCAACAATCAAGATGCGCGCGTCGACTCCCGCGCGTACCATTGGGCGAGGACCGAGGGGCAGCTGCGCAACACATGCCCGACAGGCACGCACGTCAGCCAGAAGCGTATCGAGCGACGAACGCGAACGTTTATTCATCTTCCGGCCACTTCATTTCCAGATCGTCGTCATGATGTCTGCGGCGCTCGCCAGCGAACCCCGAGAAGCCGTCCGGGTTGACGAGTACGACGGTCTTACGAGTATCGAAGTGTTCTGGAAGGCTGTCAGTGCATGTGGGACGCCGGCGGCCAGATAGATAAGATCACCGGTATGAAGGATCTGGTGGCCTTCATTCATTTCGAGATCGACTTCACCTTCGATGCATTGCACCGTTACCGGGCCGTCAACCGCGTGCACAGGCATCCCTTTGCCAGCCAGAAGAACGATCCGCATGACTTCGAGGCGCTCCTCCTTGAACAGTGCCGTGGCCCGAGTCTGCTCAAGCATGTCGCCGAGCGGTAACAGGCTCGCAGCCTCACCAGACGAAAGATGTGATATGGCCACCTCTTCTCTCCTTCGTACAGCCCCCTGTCACGTTCAGCACGCTGGCGTGGATCGTCAGCCTGTCTGCGGTACGTGTTGCGATAGCATACCCCGCACCGCGCCGGAAAGCCGGCCCGCGGCAGGAAACGATTAGTGCAATCCGCACCTATCGCCAGATCCAAGCCGGCGGATCGCTAGCAGGAAATGACTGGTCGGACGCCATATCGACCGGATCCAGCGTGGAGAAAGATGTCTCCCGCTGCTCTGGGCTGCCCTTCAACTGACCGGTCGACCGACGGGCGGGGGTCTGGCGTACATCGGGGACCGACCCGGGTGTCAGTCGCGGGCCGTGTGGATGGGCAACGGGTCTCATGGTCGGTCTCCTAGGGGTTTCGTGGTTTCGATTGACTCGCGGACGGACTGGCGTCCACGAGGTCGGCATAGATCGGACAGTTCATATGTGTGCTGACTCCCCACCGACGTCTACGTCTGTCCGGTGCCCGACACTTGCACGCCCGCGAAGTGCCGTTTCTGCCCGGCCAAACCTGGACGCCTAGCGCCAGATCCATCGATAGAACGGCTGTTCTGGATGCACCCATTGCCCACATAGCCGACCGTGGCGCGGCTTACACCGCGCGGCGCGCCAGCATCGATCTGATCTGGCCGATGGCATACGCGGGATTCAGGTTTTTAGGGCAGATGTCGGTGCAGTTCAGGATCGTGCGACAACGGAAGAGCCGGTACGGATCTTCGAGATTGTCCAGTCTCGCCTGCGTGGCCATGTCGCGTGAATCGACGAGGAACCGGTAAGCCTGAAGCAGGCCAGCCGGTCCGACGTACTTGTCCGGATTCCACCAGTACGACGGACACGCCGTTGAGCAGCACGCGCACAGGATACACTCGTACAGGCCGTCTAGCTGATCGCGTTCTTCAGGGCTTTGCAGGCGCTCCCGTTCCGGCGGCGGCGTATCGTTGATCAGATACGGCATCACCGAGTGATACTGGTTGAAGAACGACGTCATATCGACGATCAGGTCGCGTATCACGGGCAAGCCTGGCAATGGCCGCAGAACTATGCGCGAGGGCAGATCGTTCATGTTGATCTGGCATGCGAGGCCGTTCCTGCCATTAATATTGATAGCGTCGGACCCGCAGATGCCTTCGCGGCACGAACGCCGTAGCGAAATCGATTCGTCGACCGACTTCAGCCTGACGAGGACGTCCAGCAGCATGCGGTCGCGCGGATCGATGTCAACCTCGAAGGCCTGCATATACGGTTTGGTATCCGTGTCCGGGTCATACCGGAAGATTTCAATCACGCGGCTGTCGCTCATCGTGCATCTCCACTTTGTGTTCCGGGTCTGAGCCGGTCGTACTGTTTCTGGGAGAGGGCATTCCGCTGTCACGGATCATTAAGGCAGCCGGCGGGCTGATTGGTTTTCACTCTCATCGTCAATGCACGCCGGAGCCGCCCGCTTCGCTGTAATAACCCGATGGAGCTGGGCAAATCGCTCATCCACCGGGCCTTCGAATAGAGGATCCGGTTGTCCGCAAGCATCAACAAGCTCGATGGCATGTCAGTCGTCATCGTTCAGGTAGTGTAGCGCGGCGGGAAACAGCGTCAGCTCTTCGATCGTCATGTTATGCCGCAGCCGCTCCACGTAGCGACGGACGTGGATTTCGACCAGTTCCTGTGACATGTTTTCTTCACGGGTCGCCGCTTCCAATCCTGGAGCAGTTCGTGGCCCTGCGAAATCAGTGTGACGTGTTACGCCTCGATTTCCCGCGCAAGCTCGCTGGACAAGGCGTTCTTTGCCTGCAGTTTCTCCGCGATGCGATCCTCGATGGCGTGATGGGCCACATCGGGAAAGCGTGTCATTTAGTAAAGCGCATCTACCAGCAGCGCGATGTTCGGTGCTCCCGGATCGCTGCGCAGCGATCGCTCGTCGTTGAGCAGTTGCACCAGTCGTCCCAGCCTGCCGCGTTCGGCCTGCAGACGCTCAATGACCGTGGGCATGGGGCGCCAAATCCTGGTTCGGTTTCGGGTTCATTCCCATATTCGCCACGATCGTGTCGAGTGCCAGCGCCGAATCCTCTTACGCCGCGCCAGCACGCATCTCGGCAGCGACCCAGATCGCATTCATGATCTCCTGTCCAGTCGCGCCGCTCTTCAGGGCGGCCGCCGTGTGGCCGCGTATGCAATAAGGGTACCGGGTCACGTGGGCGACCGCGACGACGATCAACGGTTTCGTCTTCGCTGGCAGCGCGCCGTCGGCAAAGACGCTGTCGCTGAAAGCCTTGAACGCGGGGAGTGGTTCGGGCGCCAGTTTCCTGCGCCTTGCTGCGATTCCGGGGTCCGACAGCGGATACATTGCATTGTTCATGGCCTGGCTCCCAATGCTGACTTAATGACGGCGCCACAACGTGGACGCACGACTCACACCGTGTCCGAACGTGGGTGACGCTCGTAACCTGGCGGCGGCCGCTGAGCGATGCGCCAGCGCTCATCCGACACTCTCCTGTCAGGACTCTGGATCAACATTTGCTGATCTTCGCCTTGTAGCTTGCGACCTCGAACGCAACCGGGAATTCCTCGGCCGTCATCCAGGAGTCGCCTTTACGGTTCTGGCATCAACGGCGACATCGACTTTTGCGTCGGGGTTGACCGCGCCGATGGCCCGGGCAAGCGTCTGTGCGTCGCCATCGCCCGTGATCTCCCCCGCCTCGAATTCCATATGTTCGAAGCCCATGCGCAGCTCCGTATCTTCAGGTTATCGGCCCACCAGCGGTTACTCCACTAGCGGCATCTCGAACGTATGGAATGGGGCCGGATTCGGCAATGTCCATTCGAGCCCTTCGGCACCTTTCCAGGGCTTTTCGCCGGCCTTTGCGAAGCCGGTGCCGCGATAGGCCGGCAATGCGAGAAAAAACAGAATAGACCTGCATTAGGCCGAAGCCGAATGCATCGATTGTGACAACTGGTTCCAGTGGGTGAACTGCGCCGGGTAGTCGGCATAGCGGCGCGGCATCCCTGTCAGACGCAGAAAAATGCATTGGGCAAGAACGCGGCGTTGAATGTGATCAACGTTCCTCATAAATGTATCTTGCCGCGCCGTTCGTTGTACAATTGTCCTATCCATTTCGGTGACCATAATACAGCCTGAAAAGACCGCAAACAGCGATCCCGCCGCCAGCACATAGTGGAAATGGGCGACGACGTAATGCGTGTCGTGCAGCGCGATGTCAAGCGGTGCCATCCCCAGAATCAGACCATTTAAGCCGCCGATCGTGAACACGGACTAATCCGACCGCGAACAGCATCGGCGTTTCGAAGAACAGGGAGCCTCCCCCATCGTCGCGGTCCAGTTATACATCCTCTTATACCGATCCTTGCGATGACCTTCATCAAGGCGGTGTCAGCCTTCGACTTGCGATTGGAAATCGCCATTTCGGCGCGCGAGAATCGATAAGTGCGTCCGGTTGCTTTCGGTTCGCCTCACGCAATTGTTCCGCGATGTGCAGATCCGTACTCTTGTCTTTCTGACCACTCGTGCCGACTTTATCGCTTTGCATTGCAAACTCCCTTGACAGCCCGAAATCTCCGACGTACCAGACGGCCCGCCGCGTTCTCCATCTCAAAGCTGGACCGCATCCGCAACTTTTTTTTGCGATGTGTTGTGCATCGCGTTAACACGCACCAGCAGCGTTGATATGGAAACGATCTTAAAGTATTGGTCGGCGACACTTCCGACCAATTCTCAGCCAAAGCCTAACGGCCAAGCGACCCGAGCAGCTCAGCGAGCCATTGCTCAGCCTCATGCTCGATCCCAGGTGCCGCATCGACCGTACCGTTGTTGAAGTGTACCGTTCTGATATAGCCTGACAACGCATGTTCGAGCTGCTTGGTACTGGCCCCATCGAACAATACTGTTCCGTCTTCAATGATCTCCTTTTGCACGAGTTCCATTATTTTTTCCTTATCAATTAGGACCACCTCTACCGCTCCCATCGCGCTCACCGGGTGCGCTCGGCGTACATTCGAAGGTTGTTTCGAGGGCGACAGACTGTGCGCCGGCGCGACGCCCGCCGAAGCGATAGCGCCGGATACAACCACCCACTTCGAGGGCGATTCCAGCAGTGTCTCCGCACGATGGCAGAGAAAGCCGTTCTCCGATTCGTTACCAGATCAAGCAACTCGGCGGGCAGCGCGGTCCGCTTGCTCGTTGCGATGTGCACGAGGGCTGAGTGCCGTCTCGCGGTCGAACTGCAGAATGTTTTCCTAGTGCGATAGTCGGGCGAGAAATATCATCGAATACAGGATTGTCCACAACGCGCTGCTGACGCAGATTAGCGTGAACTGTTTGGAATGGTCTATTGCTGCAATTGTCCGTGTAACCGGATAATACGTTGCTTGGAGCATTTCATCCTCCTCACTCTGGACCGATCGAAGATTAGCGTGCTGCAATGACGCCAAGCACTCGCTGCTGTGTTGGCGCGGATCATTTCGATCGAACACCACGTCTAGTAGGCCGGACCCAACCGGTCAGCAATATTCCTCGCCAATAACGTGAGGAGCACGCTCCGACCGGGGACGCAAAATCAACATTTCATCTATATGATCGTTTCCCCTGGATAGGAGAGCCCTACCTCGACTCTCGGCTCTCGCCAGTGACTCGATCGCCACACCGAACGAGGCTGTGCATGGTCACGAAGTCGCGCTGCGTGTCTGCACGGCGATGGCACGTCGCACTCCACTAGCAGCGTTTTCAGTTACGTAAGCTGCCGACTTCGGCTAACTCGGTATCTGCGGTGAGGATGTATTCGATCCGTTGAGAACGCCAACGCAAAGAGTGCAACTCACGTGTTCAAATCCCTGTGACGCTGGACCCATCTTAAGGTGGTATCGGATCGCCCAGAAGTACCTTATGTCTCATAGTGCTGTTTCCCACGAGGAAACGGTCTGCTATGAGCGGCCGCCGGTAAACAGTGCCATGATGTAAGCGAGTTTTCGGCGGACTTTTTCGATGAGAAAAGGGCCGTGCGACGAAACGCAAACGCTTCAGTGTCGAGCAGATTGTGGCGGTGTTGAAACAGGCCGAAGCGGGCATGCCGGTGGCCGAGTTGCTTCGTCAGGTGGGTATTTCGGAGCAGACCTTCTATCGTTGGAAGAAGGCTTACGGTAAGCGTCGCGGCACGGCCGTCTTGATTCGCGCAATCAGAGACGCCAAAGTGGTTCCCACCACTTCAAGTCTTCAAGTAGCGGGAACCACTTTGGGATCGGAAGAGAAGCTGGCCTCAGGAACGCGTAGAGGAAGCCCAAACCACAGCCCTGAATTTCGACGCCGCACTGCTAGATCCGCGTTTGCGCCTGGG
>LRBF01000044.1 GCA_001580565.1 Caballeronia megalochromosomata
AGTAGGGTTTTGTTTAGGAGCCAGCCGTAGGGCGTTCCCGAAGCTATTTCGTGCTGAACCAGCGCGCTTAAGGTACTAGCTTGTCGGACCGTGCGCGGTCCAAGTCCGGTGAGTTTTGTGGGGGCACTCGCTACTGCCGGGCCATTAGGTCAATCGCCTGTGCCGCGGCCGGTGTGAAGTGCTTAGGCTGGGGAAAGCTGTTTCTTTGGTTACTTTCTTTGCAGCAGCAAAGAAAGTGACTGCCGCCCCGCACAGGGGCAGTGCCAATAGACCGACACGAAAACGGGATCCAGCAAAAGCCCAGCGAGACGCGAATCCAAACACCCAAACTCAGTGCGAAATCGCCGCCCCCGCCTTGATCAACAACTTGAACGGCAACGCGAGCAGCATCGTGCCACCAACGCCCGCCATCCACAGCGCGACGAACCAGAACATCTTCCGCGCGCGCTCAATGGTAGTGATGTTCGCCATGCCGCACCTTCCCCCTGAAGACCCAATAACCCAGCGTCGTATAAGCGACGATCACGGGCAGAATCACCGCCGCGCCGACGATCGTGAAAAGCTGGCTCGAACGGGGCGCGGCCACGTCCCAGATCGACACGCCCGGAAAAATCTCGTGCGGCGAAATGCTCACGACTAGTCCCGCGTAGCCGAGCAGCACGAAGCCGAGCGCCACCGCGAACGGACGCTTCTCGTGACGTGACTGAATCGAGCGTCGCATCGCCCACGCGCAAGCCGCGACGAGCACCGGCACCGGCAACAGCCGATAAAACAGCGGCGAATCGAACCAGCGCGACGCGATGCCCGCGTCCTGCAGCGGCGTCCAGATGCTGACCACTGCGATCGTCGCGAGCTGCAGGACGGTCAGCGGCCACACCACGCGATACATCCGCCGCTGCAGTTCGCCTTCGGTTTTCGCGATCAGCCAGCACGCGCCGAGCAGCGCATACGTGACGACGAGCGCGCCGCCCGTGAACATCGAGAAGGGCGAGAACCAGCCGAAAGCATCGCCCGCAAAACGGCCATCGGCCACAGGAATGCCGTCGAGAAACGCGCCGAGCGCCACGCCCTGAAAGAACGTCGCACCCGCCGATCCGCCAATGAACGCGAGGTCCCACAGGTGCTTCGTGCGCTGTGCCTTCGCGCGAATCTCGAACGACACGCCGCGGAAGATCAGGCACACGAGCATCAGCACGAGCGGCAGATAGAGCGCGGACAGCACGGTCGAGTAGACCATCGGGAAGGCGGCGAAGAGTCCCGCGCCGCCGAGCACGAGCCACGTCTCGTTGCCGTCCCAGACAGGCGCGACGGTGTTCATCATCACGTCGCGATCATGCTGGTCGGGGAAGAACGGAAAGAGAATGCCGATGCCGAGGTCGAAGCCGTCGAGCACCACGTAGAGGAACAGGCCCAACGCGATGATCGCGGCCCAGGCGAGTGTGAGGTCCATGTTGTCATGCTCCTTCGATGGACTGATGAGGAAGGCTGAGCGGACGTCGCGCGCTGCCGTCGGACATGGGCGTGTGCGAGCCCGGCAACGCGGGGCCGTGACGCAGCAGCTTCAGCAGGTAGTAGATGCCGGTGCCGAACACGATCGTGTAGACGATCACGAACGCGAGCAAGGACACGCCCACCTGCTGCGCGGTGACGGGCGACACGGCGTCGGCCGTGCGCATCACGCCGTACACGACCCACGGCTGCCGCCCGGCTTCGGTCGTGACCCAGCCCGCGAGCAGCGTGATGAATCCGCTCGGACCCATCGCCAAGGCAAAGCGATGAAACCAGCGCGAATCGAACAGCCTGCGCTTGCGATGCAGCCACCACGCGGCGAACGACATCACGATCATCAGCACGCCGAGACCGGCCATCACCCGGAAGCTCCAGAACACGAGCGTCGAGTTCGGGCGGTCTTCCTTCGGAGACTCCTTCAGGCCGCGGATTTCGCCGTCCCAGCTATGTGTGAGGATCAGGCTGCCGAGATGCGGAATCGATACGGCATACTTAGTGGTTTCGGCTTCCATGTCGGGAATGCCGAAGAGATTGAGCGCGGTGCCGCCTTTCTCGGTGTCCCAGATGCCTTCGATCGCCGCGATCTTGGCCGGCTGATGTTTGCGCGTGTTCAGGCCGTGCGCATCGCCGACGAGCGCCTGAATCGGCGTCAATGCGAGCAGCAGCCAGAGCGACATGGAAAACATCTTCCTGATGGCCGGATCGCGCCGGCCTTTCAGCAGATGCCACGCGCCGGTCGCGGCGACGACGAGCGCCGCGACGATGAACGCCGCAATCGCCATATGCGCGAGCCGGTACGGGAACGACGGATTGAAGATGATCGCCCACCAGTCCACCGGCACGACATGATCGCCTTCGATGCGAAAGCCCTGCGGCGTCTGCATCCAGCTATTGGACGCGAGAATCCAGAACGTGGAGATGAGCGTGCCGATGGCGACCATCAGCGTCGCGCCGAAGTGCGCCTTCGGACCGACCTTATTCCAGCCGAACAGCATGATGCCGAGGAAGCCCGCTTCGAGGAAGAACGCGGTCATCACTTCGTACGTGAGCAGCGGCCCGGTGACGGGACCGGCGAAGCTCGAAAAGCCGCCCCAGTTGGTGCCGAATTCGTACGCCATGACGACGCCCGACACGACGCCCATGCCGAACGCGACGGCGAACACTTTCGACCAGAAGAGACACAGTTCCTTGTAGACCGGCTTGCCGGTTTTGAGCCAGGCGCCCTCGAGCACCGCGATGAAGCTCGCGAGGCCGATGGAAAGCGCCGGAAAGATGATGTGGAAAGAGACGGTGAACGCGAACTGGATCCGCGCCAGATCGAGTGCTTCGGGAGTCGAATGCATGATGACTTGTGCCTTGAAGTTCACACCCAGACGTGTAACGGGCCGGAGCTTAGCGCTATTTCGAGAAAGTGTTGCGCTGCGTCAGTGAATTTGCGTTGTGCGCAAATGCCGCAGTTTCAAGGACTTGGCAGGGCTATTAGATTGATTCGTTGGTTATTTTGGGATGCAGTCATAGTGCGGTGCGGCAAGAGCGCACACACGCTTTCGCGACAATCGACCGCACTGATCGCGGGGCACGGGAGCCGCGCCGGGAAAGAACTTTTACGATGCAACGGCACGAGCCGCACGGTGCGCGCGGGTACCATAATGGCTTTTGACCACGCGCACCGCGCGGGCAGCAAGGAGAAGCATCATGCGCCTCGATGACCAGCCAGAAAGTCAGAACGTGGAAGACCGGCGCGGCGGGGGCGGCTTTCGGGTCGGCGGCGGCTCGCTCGGGATCGGCACGATCATCGTGGCGCTCGCGGCATCGTATTTTTTCGGCATCAATCCGATGACGATCATCAACGGCGCGCAGGTGTTGCAGGGGAGCGCGCCACAACAGCAGGCCGCGCCGCGCAACGCGCAGCCCGCCAGCGATCCCGGCGCAGTGTTCGTGCGCCGCGTGCTCGGCAACACGGAACAGACGTGGCAGCACATCTTCCGCGCGCAGTTCAATCAGGACTATCCGGCGCCGAAGCTCGTGATGTTCTCCGGCGCCACGCAGACCGCGTGCGGAACCGGGCAGGCCGCGATGGGACCGTTCTACTGTCCCGGCGACCGGAAGGTGTACATCGATCTGTCGTTCTATCGCGAGTTGCGCGACCGCTTCGGCGCGAGCGGCGACTTCGCGCAGGCCTACGTGATCGCGCATGAAGTCGGTCACCACGTGCAGAACGTGCTCGGCATCATGGGCAAGGTGGATCAGGCGCGCTCGCGCATGACGCGCGAGCAGGCGAACGCGCTGTCGGTGCGCGTCGAGTTGCAGGCGGACTGCTTCGCAGGCGTCTGGGCCGCCGTCGCGCAACGCGACAACGCGAAGCTGATCGAACCGGGCGATTTCGAGCAGGGGCTGAACGCAGCGGGTGCGATCGGCGACGACCGTCTGCAGCAGCAATCGCAAGGGCGCGTCGTGCCCGAGGCGTTTACGCACGGCACGAGCGCGCAGCGCCAGCGCTGGCTGCGGCGCGGCATGTCGACGGGCGATGTCGCCCAGTGCGACACGTTCTCGGCGCGCTCGCTGTGATCGACACCGCGTGTCGCGGCAAACCGGCTCTTTCCGAATTGGTCTATCCTGAAACCGGCGCCGCGCCCTGGCCGAGCTTACAAACGCTGACAGTGCGTTCGTCGCAAATTCATTAGAATCGCGGGTTTTCCGGGCCCGGCCTCAGCGCCGCCGGGCCGGCACACGCACCGGAGCACTCGTACCGTTCATGAAGCGCATTCTGATCGTCAAAGTCACGTCGCTCGGCGATATCGTCGAGACGCTACCGGTCGTTTCCGATCTGCGGCGCGCGTTTCCGTCCGCCACAATCGACTGGGCCGCCGACGCCGCCTTCGCCGACATCATCCGCTGGAATCCGGGCGTCGACCGCGTGCTGAGCGCGCCGCTGCGCAAGTTCAAGAAGGCGCGCAACTGGAACGACCTGAAGGACATCGGCGCGTCGATCGGCGAGCTTCGCGCGGAGAAATACGACGTGATCCTCGATATTCACGGCGTCTACAAGAGCGCGATCATCGCGTTCATCGCGCGAGGCAAACGGCGCTACGGCTATCTGAATCAGGATCTCGGGGAGCGCGGCGCGGCCTTTGCGTACAACGCGCGTTTCGGTCCGCGTCCGCTCACCGATGCCTGGCGCGGCATGCGTGTGAGCGTCGCCGACGCGCTCGGCTATCGGCTCGACGAAACGCCCGACTACAACATTCGACTGCCGGCACTCACGCGCGACCTGAACATCCCGCACGGCAAGCGCCTCGCGATGCTGTTTCACGCGACGTCGGCAGACGTGAAGAAGTGGCCGAAAGAACATTGGGGCGAGGTCGGCCGCTGGCTGACCGCGCGAGGTTATACGATCGCGCTGCCGTGGGGCACGGAACGCGAGCAGGGCGAAGCGCAAGTCATCGCGGCGCTCGTGCCGGGCGCAATCGTGCTGCCGAAGCTGTCCGTCGTGGAATGTGCGCACTGGATTCAGGCGTCGGAACTCGTCGTCGGCACGGATACCGGACTCGTGCATCTCGCGCATGCACTGCAGCGCCGCACGGTCATGTTGTTCGCCGCGACCTCGCGCGAGCATTTCGGCGTGAACGATCCGGGACGTTCCGTTTCGGTCGGTGAAGAAAACGCGCCGCCCGATGTGCCGCGCGTGCTGGCCGCCATCGAAAGCGTGACGGGCTCGCCGCCGCAGACGTTTTCTCGGTCAGCCGAGTCCGGCGTGACGATTCGCTAACGCGTTATCTGAATAAAACTTTTATGCGCATAAAACTTCTACCGCTGTGACAGGCGGTAGAAAGTCCGCATCGCGCCAAAAATATTTATGCGCTAACGTAAAAGTTGCCAGACAGCACTTGACGGCAAACGCGTCAAGCCCGACGATTGCGAAAACACTTAAGAATCGTCCGAAAAGATGACCGAAGAAACCGCCGTCGGCGCGCGCCAGTCGCTGGTTCGCCTCGAAGCTTCCGAGATTCCGCTCGACGCCGCGCTGGAGTGGCCGATCGTCGCCGCCGATGGCGCGCTGCTTTTCGAGGCGGGCACGGTCGTGCCGGACGCCGCGGCGCGCGAATTCATGTTCCGGCATTTCGAGCCGCACCGCGCGGTCCGGGAGCCGGCGCCGAGCGTGCCCGAAGAAGAAGGCGTCAAGGATGGACCGCTGACGCTCGAAGACATTGGGCTCACCATCGGCGCGCGGGTCGGCTTGCGCGGTACCGGCGGCACGGGTTCCGCGATGTACGCGAGCCGGGTGATCGGTTTCTCGACGCCACGCCGCCATGGCGAGCGGTCGCTATTCGTGACGCAACCGGTGATGGCGGGATTCGATCCGCTCGATCTGTCGCTCGGCGAGCAAGTCGATCTGGTCGCGCTCACGGGGCGGGGCGTGTTCCGCTTCGCCTGCACCGTCGATGCAACCTGCCGCGAGCCGTTCAACTATGCGGTGCTGTCGGCGCCGGGTGCGATCCGCAGATTGCGCACGCGCAAGTTTGCGCGCATGCCGACGCGCCTCGCGGCGCACTTTGCCGCCGAGGGCGAGCCGCAGACCGAGCAGCAACTGGGCCGTGTCAGCGACATCAGCCCGTACGGCATGTCGTTGACGGTCGCGATTCCGGCCGCGCACGTGAGCGATCGTCTGCAACTCTCGTTTCAGTTCAAGACCGATGGCGTCGACGTGAAGATCGACACTATCGCGATCGTGCGTCATGTCGGCGCGGCTGATCCGTCCGACGGCAGTGCGGCCTATGGGCTCGAATTCGAATCGCTCGAGCCGTCGCAGCGCATCGCGCTGAAATCGTTCATGGCCGAGCACAGCTAGGATCGGGGTTCAGACGCCCGGAAAGCCGTCCGGAAAGAGCCGCTCGACGGCCGCCTCGAAATGCTGGATCGGCGCGGCGCCGCGCAGCGCGATGGGCGGCGGCGGCTCCTGGCCGGGCGCGGGCTCGCGCGACAGCACCGCGAACGGCACGCCGGTCACCCCCAGCTTCTTCGCAAACTCTTCGTCTTCGATCACGAGATCGGTGTACGTGCCGTCATCGAGCGCCTCTTCGAGCATCTCCGGATCGACGCCGCAGGTCGCCGCGATGTCGAGCAGCGCGTCCGTATCGCCGATGTCGATGCCTTCCTCGAAATACGCCTTGAAGATCGCGCGATGCACGAGATCGAAGCGCCCGGATTCGCGCGCGAACATGGCCGTTTCGAAGGCCTTGCGGCTGCGCGGCGTGACCGGCGGCATGCGCATCGTGACGCCGCGCTCCTGCGCGAGCGGCCGGACCGAGTTTTCCCAGGATTCGACGAGTTTCTCGTTATTGGGATCGGTGAGCGGCGCGGGCTCGGGGCGCAATTCGAACGCGTGCCAGCGGATCTCGACCGCATCGCCGTACGCGTTGCGGAACTGATCGAGCACGGGCGTCTCGAGATAGCAGAACGGACACGCGAAGTCCGACCAGACGTCGATATAAAGAACAGACGTGGATGCCATGTGAGCCTCAAAAGCGAACGGCGCGAGTGCGCCGTTTGACTGAACCGGGCGGATGCCACGAGTGGGCGACGTCCGCAAAACCGGTATGTTAGCGCGTGCCGGCGGGCGGCGCGCGCCTCTGCGATGCGTCAGAATCCGCCGTCGATCTCGATCTTGCTGCCGTCGAAGAATCGCGACAGGCGAAACGCATGTGGATTGACGAGCGGTTCGTCGTTCGCGACGAGGTCGGCCATCAGCCTGCCCGCAGCCGGCCCGATGCCGAAACCGTGTCCCGAGAAACCCGTCGCGATGAAGAGCCCCCGTTTGCCTTCGACGCCGGAGATGACCGGCACGGCATCGGGCGTCACGTCGATATAGCCGGCCCACGCCTGTTCGATGCGCATTCCGCCGAGCGCCGGGAAGAGCGCGCGGAACTCCGCGACCGCGGCTTCGTTGTGCGCGACGACGGGCGCGGGATCGAGCGTGCGCGAGGTCTCGAAGACGGTCGGCCGGTCGAGCGGCCAGCGGCGCGGCCGGCGCAGTTCCTCGAAGAAGCGCGCATTCAGGCCCAGCTTCATCGAGCCGATCTGACTCTTCAACGCCGGCAGGAACCTGGCGAACAGGCGAAAGCTGTCCGGCGTGATGTCGTGATGGCTGTGAAATGCATTGGCGATGGTGTAGCCGCCGTCGAGCCGCTTGCGATAGCCCATCTCGTGATTGCACGCGCTCACTTCGGGTCCGTGTTCCAGCGGGGACGTGCGCACGACCGACGAGCGCACCATGAGTTGCGGCACATCGACGCCGAGGCTGCCCGCGAAATAGCGCGTCCACGCACCACCCGCGACGACCACGCTCGCGCAGCCGATGCGTCCGTATTCGGTGACGACGCCGCTGATCGCGCCGCCGCTCGTCTCGACGCCGCGCACCGCGCAGGGCGTCAGTACTTTCACGCCACGTTCGCGCAGGGCGGCGGCCATGGCGGGCACGGCGCGTTGCGGCTCCGCGCGGCCGTCGCCCGGCGTGTAGATGCCGCCGGCGAAGCGCCGCGAAGTGCCCGACATCAACGCACTGGTTTCTTCCGGCGAGACGATACGCGAATCGAGCGCGTCGCGGCCCACCAATGCCACGGCGCACGCGAGCCATGCTTCGTGATCGGCGAGGGCTTTCGCATCGTCGGCGGCGTAGAGGATGCCGCACTGGCGAAAACCTGTGTCGATGCCCAGTTCGGCATCGATGCGACGCCAGAGTTTGAGGCTTTCCAGACTCAATTCGAGTTCGCGCAAGTCGCGGTGCGTCGCGCGGCACCAGCCCCAGTTGCGGCTCGACTGCTCGCCCGCGATATAGCCCTTTTCGCATACGGCGACCGACAGGCCTTTCGCGACGAGCGCACGCGCGGTGCTGATGCCGATGACGCCGCCGCCTATGACGACGACATCGACGTGAGCGGGAAGCGTGCGGTCTTCGGGGATTCGTTCGGTGGGTGGACCCATGTCATTCGGTGCTTTTAAGGATTTGCGGGTCGAAGGATGCTAAGTGAATCGTTCGGTTTTGACCATACGGCAGGCTCTCTGCATCCGCTCGCGCGATCCGCTACGATGCAACCGCCCGGGCTATCGAAGGGCGCCGGACCGGGCACGGCGCGTGCGGAACGTCAAGGCGTGCATGACACATGCGCCGACGTAGCGTCGCGCCGGTCATCGCAGTTCCACGTCATCTTCTGGAGAACTCTCGTGCAAAAGACAGCATCGGCAAAATGGAGCGGCGGCATCAAGGACGGCAAGGGTTTCATTTCGACGCAAACCGGCGTGCTCAACGAAGCGCCCTATGGCTTCAAGTCGCGCTTCGAGGAAGGGCCGGGCACGAATCCGGAAGAACTGATCGGCGCGGCGCACGCGGGCTGCTTCACGATGGCGCTCTCGCTGCAACTCGAGATGGCCGGCATGAAGGCCGAGAGCCTCGAAACGAAATCCACGGTCACGCTGGACAAGGACGGCGAAGGCTTCACGATCACCGCCTGCCAGCTCGATCTGAAAGCGAAGATTCCCGGCGCCGATAAAGCCGCCTTCGACAAGGCCGCGCAGGCCGCGAAAGAGGGGTGTCCGGTGTCGAAGCTCTTTGCGGGCAACGCGAAGATCACGCTGAACGCGGAACTCGTGTCGTAGACGGCGAGGCGGTCGGTCAACAGAACGCGGACGGGCATATCACCCGTCCGCGTTTTTTCGCGCGTGAGTTCCTCGATGATGAGCCGAGAGCGCGCGTCGCGCCATACGATGGCGGGAACCGGAATCGCGCTGCCACGCTGTCAAAGGCTCGTCGCTTCGAGTCAGTTCAAATCGGTAGAATTGGCCCGCCTATAATCGTGTGCGTCGATGAAGTGCGCAAATAGAAGCGCGTAATCGAGCGGAGACCAGCGAGGCGCGGCGCAGAAGCGCGGTCGCGAGATGTACGAGATAGTGAATACGTGCCGATGTCACGGTGCCCGAATACATCAACAGCAAAGCCCCGACTTTTTCGTCGTCACCAGTCGGGCAAGGAACAATCCATGTTTGCATCACTGGAGACGGTGTGATCCATCCATCAACAGCCGCCAACGAAGCGACGTTGCCGATCTTCCCGCTGGTTGGAATCGGCGCGTCGGCGGGCGGGCTGGAGGCGATTTCCGAACTGATGGCGGAAATTCCCGCAGTCAGCGGGATGGCATTTCTGGTGGTGCAGCATCTGGACCCGTCCCGTCGCAGCCTGCTGCCCGAAATCCTGCTCAAGAGGGTATCCATGCCGGTGGCGGAGGCCGTCGACGGCATGGCTATCGAAGCGGATCACCTGTACGTCATTCCTCCCAACACGAGCATGCTGGTTGAGCAACGTCGGATCCGCTTGCGGCCGCGTGACGGAACGCTCGGGCCGCCGATGCCGATCGACGACTTGCTGAGTTCGCTCGCGGGCGATCAAGGTTCCGGAGCCATCGGGGTGATCCTTTCTGGCAGCGGCTCCGACGGCGCGCTGGGTCTCAAGGCCATTCAGCAGGAAGGCGGTATTACTTTCGCTCAGGACGAAAGCTCGGCGCAATACAGCAGCATGCCCCGTTCAGCGATCGCGATGGGTTGCGTCGACCGCGTTCTATCACCGCGCGAAATCGCGAAGGCATTGATCGGCATAGGACAGCACCCCCATGTGCGGCGGCCGCGCATGGCCGAGGTCGATTCACCGGTCGAATCCGCCGAGACGAGTTTGCGCTCGATCTTTCGGCTGCTGAGAAATGCCTGCAATATCGATTTCAGCCGTTACAAGCACGGCACCATTCAGCGCAGGCTGTCTCGTCGCATGGCCTTGCGACAGTTGATCTCCGTGGCGGAGTACGTCGCGGTGCTGGAGTCGGATCCGGCGGAAGTCCTGGCGCTCGGACGCGATCTGCTGATCCAGGTGACCAGTTTCTTTCGCGACCCCGAATCATTCGATGCGTTGAGTCAGACGGTCTTTCCACGCCTCGCTGCAGCAAACGATCGTGACGGTCCGTTAAGGATCTGGGTGCCCGGCTGTGCAACCGGCGAAGAAGTGTATTCGATCGCGATATGCCTGATCGAGTACCTGGGCGAACGTGCGACAACCCTCCCTGTGCAGATTTTCGGCACTGATATCAGTGCGGGAGCGCTGGAGACTGCCCGCGCGGGGCGATATATCGAAAATATCGCGAGAGATGTGTCGCCTGAGCGTCTGGCGCGCTTTTTCATGCGCGACGGCGAGTATTACTGCGTCGACAAGTCGGTGCGCGAACTCTGCACTTTCTCGCGCCACGATGTGCTGAATGATCCGCCATTTTCGCGGATGGATCTGGTGAGCTGCCGCAATCTGCTGATCTACCTGAGTGCGCCCGCGCAGCGAACCGTGATGCCGCTTTCCACTACGCGCTGAAGCCGGACGGTCTTTTGATGCTTGGACCCTCGGAGACGGTGGGTGCTTTTTCCGATCTTTTCGGCACCGTCGAAGACAGGCGCAGCAAGCTGTTCAGTAAAAAGCCCCGCCTGGGGCCGCCCTCCGCGCTCGGCCGGACATCCACGCGCGTCGCGGCATCGCCCGCTCGTGCCGTCACCGTCCCCGAAAGCCCGGCCGAGCCCCGCGACGCGGCCTCGCTGCGCGCCGAGGTCGCTCGCATCACGTTTTCTCGGTACGCGCCGCCCTCCGTGTTGTGCGACGACGACCTGAACATCATCGAATATCGTGGCGATACCTCGGCCTATCTGGTGAACCCCAACGGTCCTCCGATCAACGACTTGCAGCGTCTTGCGCGGCCGGAAGTCTTCCTGGCCCTCAGCGAGGCGATCAGGCAGGTTCGGCAGGAAGGCGTGGCAGTACGCAAGACCGGCGTGCGGACCATTGGTGTTGGCGGGTCTCAGGCTATGAATCTTGAAGTGCATCCGCTTCAGGCCGCTGACAGCGATGGTCGCTGGCTACTCATCTTTTTCGAGAACGCGCTGCGATCGGACGATTCGAGCGCGCCGCGGCAGGACACGTTGAAAGCGCTGATGCTCCAGACGTTGCGGCAGCGACTGGGCCGCAGGATTGGCGCCAAAGGCGCGGATCCCAGAGACGACGAAATCGCACGGCTCAATGCCGAGCTGAACGCCATGCGCACGCAGATGCGAACCATGCTCGAAGAGCACGAAAGCGCCCGCGAGGAACTCAAATCGAGCGAAGAAGAACTGCTCTCGAGTAACGAGGAGTTCCAGAGCACCAACGAAGAACTGGAGACCGCCAAGGAGGAACTCCAGTCGCTGAACGAAGAGCTGCTGACCACCAACGACGAACTGCGCTATCGCAACCGCGAACTCAGGACGCTCCACGAGGAGGTGGCCAGTGCCCGCGACTATGCGGACGCGATCATCGAGACGATGTCCGAGCCGCTCCTCATATTGCAACCGGACTTGCGTGTGACGCGAGCCAACCGCGCGTTCTACCAGACGTTCAGCACCACGCCGGAAGTGACGATCGGCACGCTGCTCTTTGCGCTGGGAAATGGACAGTGGAACATTCCAAGTCTGCGCGAATTGCTCGAAAAGATTCTGCTCCAGCAGGAGGTGGTCCGTGATTTCCAGATCTCGCATGATTTCCCGCGCATCGGCCCACGTACGATGCGGTTGAACGCTGCGCGCGTGCTCGGGCCCGCGCATGAACTCATTCTGCTGACGATCGAAGACATTACTGAACATCAACTCGCCGTCGAACGACTGCAAGCGGCGGATCGTCATAAGGATGAATTCCTGGCCATGCTCGGGCACGAACTGCGCAATCCGCTTGCCGCGGTGGGTAACGGATTGGAAATCTGGGGTCGCAGAGATGTCGAGCAGGAGACACAGGAACTGGCGCGAGCAGCGGCGACGCGTCAGTTGAATCACGAGATCGGTCTGGTCAATGACCTGCTGGACGTATCTCGCGTGACGCGCGGCATCATCAAGCTCAACATCGAGCCTGTCGACCTGGCACAGATCGTCCAGCACAGCGTGGCTGCGCTACGCGCAGAATTCGAGGGGCACCGACACGAACTGGCAGTCTCATTGCCGGCGCAGCCTCTCATAATCGAAGGCGACGCAATGCGGCTCGAGCAGGTCGTCACCAATCTGTTGAGCAATGCCATCAAGTACACGCCTGCCGGTGGCCGACTCGAGATTTCGCTTTTGCCCGACAGCGGCGAGGCGGTTCTGACGGTGTCCGACAACGGCATCGGCATGACCGCGGACTTTCTACCCACCATCTTTACTATTTTCGTTCAGGCAGAGCGCTCGCTGGACCGCAAGTCCGCTGGGTTGGGACTGGGCCTTGCCCTGGTGCATCAATTGATCGAACTGCATCGCGGAACCGTTCGGGCATTCAGCGATGGTCTGGGACAAGGCAGCGAATTCGTGGTCCGGCTTCCAATATCGAACGCAAAGACGCCGCGGCCGCTCGCGCAGGATTTGACGCAGGACGCGGGAACCCGTGAAGGTCGCAAAATTCTGGTCGTGGACGACAACACCGATGCGGCCGAAAGTACCGCGATGGTGCTGAGGCTCGACGGGCATGAAGTGAGGGTCGCGGTTGACGGCCCGTCCGCCTTGCGAGCCGCGCCTGGCTTTCTGCCCGACGTCGTATTACTCGACATCGGGTTACCGGACATGGACGGCTGCGAAGTCTGTCGTCAACTACGTGCGACGTCCGGATTCGCCGATACCTTGTTGATCGCGCTAAGCGGCTACGCGGGAGAAGAGCACCGCGAGCGCGCGAGACAGGCCGGCTTCGATCACTACATCGTCAAACCGGCGGGCCTCAAGGAACTGAACCGCATCATCACGGCGCGTCAAAATTCGTAGACGAGCGCCTCTCCGCCTTACGACCGGCCAACTGGCATATGAGTTGCATGGTGTTCGGGCACCGAGCTTATGGAGACGATGATGAACAATGCCGAAATGTCGAGGTCGTCCACGGACGAGCTCGACACGGTTCCCGACACGTCGAGTCCCGCTTACGCCGGCCGGCATCCACTGACCCGCGCATTCGACAAGTTCGCCAGTCTGGTGACCCGCTGGGCGGGTTCACCGGTCGCCTTTTCGATGGCGGTGCTGACAGTTATCGCATGGGTCGTGACCGGTCCGATATTCCATTATTCGGACGGCTGGCAACTGGTCATCAATACCGGGACGACGATCGTCACTTTTCTCATGGTCTTCCTGATTCAGCAGAGTCAGAACAAGGACAGCGTGGCGCTTCATTTAAAGCTGAACGAGCTTATTTCGACGCATAAGGCGGCAAGCGACAAACTGATCGGGATCGAGGATGCGAGCGAGGACGAGCTTCGCCGTCTGGCGGCGGCCTACTTGCGCATCGCGAGCGGCGCAGCGTCATCGTCGGAAACGGTCCATCGTGTTGACGAGGCATAGGGCTGCGGCATCGGCCTGACAATCGCGGTGACCGTACCGCCTTAGACAATCATGCGATAAGTTCACCCGCCCGCGTCCCCGCACGCAGGCGAACGCGTTGCGCCGCGTTTTCGCTATCATGCCGATGGTCTGCGGCCCTTTGTCACGGCAATCGCTTCGCACGCGCGGCGCCCGAGCGGGTCCGATTCATTCGGCGCGATTTGCAGACCTTGCAGCCACATCGCATGTGCCGACGATCCCATTTACCCGATCCGCCCGGAGCGCCGATGAAATTCAAGCTGGACTGGACCCTCGTTTCCCCGATTCTCGCGCTCGTCGTGCTCGCGGCCACCGCGCTCATCCAGAGCACCGCGCTGATCGTGCTCGCGGCCATCGCGCTTGCATTCGCCGTGTTCGCGGCCGTGCATCACGCAGAAGTGGTCGCGCACCGCGTCGGCGAGCCGTTCGGCACGCTGGTGCTGGCAATCGCGGTGACGGTGATCGAGGTCGCGCTGATCGTCTCCGTGATGCTCTCCGGCGGCCCCGAAAAAGCCGGACTGCCCCGCGATACGGTGTTCGCCGCGATCATGATCTGCAATTGCGGGATCGTCGGACTGTGTCTGCTGATCGGCGGCTTGCGGCATCACGTGCAGGACTTTCAACTGCAAGGCGCGGCCGCCGCGCTCGCAATTCTCTGCGCGCTCTCCGTGCTCACGCTCGTTTTGCCGAATTTCACGAGCACCGTCGTCGGTCCCGCGCTTTCCACGTCGCAACTCATCTTCGTCGGCGTGATCTCGCTCGTGCTCTACGTGACGTTCGTGTTCGTGCAGACGATCCGCCATCGCGATTACTTCCTGCCGTTCACGCCGCCGGCCGCCGCCAACGCACTGGACGAAGAGGAGGCGCCGCACGCACCGCCGCCGAGCGCCGGCGAGGCGTGGCTCGCGCTCGGCTTTCTGATGTTGTCGCTCGTGGCGGTGGTCGGGCTCGCGAAGCTCCTGTCGCCGGCGGTCGAGGCGGGCGTCGCCGCGGCGGGCGCGCCCGAGGCCGTGGTCGGCGTCGTGATCGCCGCGCTCGTGCTCCTGCCCGAAGGCCTCGCCGCCGTGCGCGCCGCGCGCCTGAACCGCCTGCAGACGAGCCTGAATCTCGCGCTCGGCTCGGCGCTCGCGAGCATCGGCCTGACGATTCCGACGGTCGCGGTCGTGTCGATCATCATCGGCCAGCCGATCTCGCTCGGCCTCGCGCCCAATGAAATCGTCATGCTGGCGCTGACGCTGCTCGTGTCCGTCATCACGCTCGGCACGGGGCGCTCGACGGTGTTGCAAGGCGTCGTGCACCTCGTGATCTTCGCGGCTTTCCTGTTTCTTTCGGTCGTGCCTTGATGGGCGTCGTGCGGCGAAGCGGGTGGTTTTGTTACCATTCACGGTTTTTCGCGCGATGTTTTGCATGTTGTCGCGCGACGTTTCGCCGTCTCATCGAAAGCCTCGAAGGAAAAGCATGTCATTCAAGAAGTCCGCGTCGCTGGCAGTGCTAGCCGCACTCGCCGCCGTTTCGTTTTCCGCTCAAGCCAAAGAGATCACGCAAATCCGCTTCGCCGTCGATCCGTCCTATCCTCCGTTCGAATCCAAGCAGGCCGACGGCAAGCTCGCCGGCTTCGACATCGACCTCGGCAATGCGCTGTGCGCGCAGATGAAGGTCAAGTGCGTGTGGGTCGAAAACAATTTCGACGGCATGATTCCCGGCCTGAAGGCCCGTAAGTTCGACGCCGTGCTGTCCGACATGGGCATCACCGAAGAGCGCCTGAAGCAGATCGATTTCACCGAGCCGCTCTACGACACTCACGCGCAACTCGTCGCGCGCGCGGGCTCCGGCATCCTGCCGACGCCTCAGGCGCTCAAGGGCAAGCGCGTTGGCGTGGAGCAGGGCACGGTGCAGGAGCGCTACGCGAAGGTGAAGTGGGAGCCGCAGGGCGTGACCGTCGTGCCTTACGGCGATCAGGAACAGGTCGAGGCGGATCTCGTCGCAGGCCGCATCGACGCGATGTTCACCGACGCCGCGCAGGCCGCCATCGGCTTTCTGAAGAAGCCGCAGGGCAAGCCGTTCGCGCTCGTCGGCCCGATCGTCGAAGATAAGGCAATCATCGGTCCGGGCACGGCCATCGGCCTGCGCAAGGGCGACGCCGATCTGAAGAACGGCCTGAACGACGCGTTCGTGGAGATCAAAAAGAACGGCACGTTCAAGCGCATCATGGCGAAGTACTTCGAGACGGACATCTCGATCCAGTAATCGCCGTTTGACCCATTCGACCGAAAAGGCATCGCGCGCGATGCCTTTTCTTTTCGATGAGAGATTTTCGCAAATGCAGGTTCATCACCATCCGCTCGTCGGCGCGGCGCTCGGCACCGGGCGGGCGATCACGAGCTACCGGTTCGGTCCGCAAGACGGCGATGCATCGCCCAAGGTGTATATCCAGGCTTCGCTGCATGCGGACGAATTGCCCGGCATGGTCGTCGCGTGGTATCTGAAACGGCATTTCGCCGGACTGGAAACGGCGGGGCGTCTCGCTGCGCGCATCGTGCTCGTGCCGGTTGCGAATCCGGCGGGCCTCAATCAGCACTGGTTCGGCGCGCAGATGGGCCGCTTCGAGATGCGCTCGGGTCAGGACTTCAACCGGCGCTTTCCCGAGATCGGGCCTGAACTGGCGCTCGAACTGAAAGACCGGCTGACGGCCGATCCCGCGCACAACGCGCGGCTCATTCGCGCGGCGCTGCGCGGCCAGATGGCGGCGCTGCAAGCGCATACCGAACTCGAATCGCAACGCATCGAATTGATGAAGCTCGCGTGCGATGCGGATCTCGTCATCGACCTGCATTGCGACTGGGAAGCCGTCGCGCACCTGTACACGACGCCCAACGCGTGGCCCGCGATCGAACCGCTCGCGCGCTATCTCGGCAGCGAGGCGCAATTGCTCGCGGACGTGTCCGGCGGCGAGCCGTTCGACGAAGCATGCACGGCGGCGTGGCGCTATCTGCGCGGCGCATTCGACGACCGTTTTCCTATTCCGATGGCCGCGCGATCCGTCACGCTCGAACTGCGCGGCGTGCGCGACGTGTCTCACGACATGGCGGCGCGCGATGCGCAGGCTATCGTCGACTATCTGACGCATATCGGCATGATCGCGGGCGAAGCGCCGGAACCGCCGCCGCTGCGTCATCCCGCGACGCCGCTCGCGGGATGCGAATACGTGCATGCGCCGGTGTCGGGGGTGATTCTGCATCGGCGGGACATCGGCGAGACGGTGCGCGCGGGCGACATCATCGCCGAAGTCCTCGATCCGCTCGACGACCGGCTCGTGCCGCTCATTGCCCAGACAGAAGGCGTGCTGTATGCGCGGCACTGGACGCGCTTCGCGACGGCGGGAATGCTGGTCGCGCGCATCGCGGGCGAGGACGCGGCGCGGCAGGGCGACTTGCTCGTGCCCTAGCAGCGCCGTGACGGTTACCATAGATTCGACCGAGGCTTACGTCATGGAGAACAAGAAAACATGCTGAAGAACATCGATCCGCTGCTCAATGCCGACATCCTGCACGCCCTCTGCGCGATGGGCCACGGCGACGAAGTCGTGATCTGCGACGCCAACTTTCCCGCCGACTCCGTCGCGCGCCGGACCGTGCTCGGCCGCGTCCTGCGGCTCGACGGCGCAGGCGCGCCGCGCGCGGTGAAGGCGGTGTTGTCGGTGCTGCCGCTCGATACGTTCGTCGATCACCCCGCCGAGCGCATGGAAGTCGTCGGCGACGCGGCCGCGCTGCCCGCCGTGCAACGCGAGGCCCAGCGCGAGGTCGACGCCGCCGAAGGCCGCGCGGTGCCGTTCGCGCCGGTCGAGCGTTTCGCGTTCTATGAGCGTGCGAAGCA
>LRBF01000045.1 GCA_001580565.1 Caballeronia megalochromosomata
GGCAGCGTTCAAACAGAATCTGCTAAGCTCACACCCCTCCAGCGACGATGTCGGCACGGTCGCCGAGGCGGCAGGCGCCAAAACGCTGGTGTTGTCGCACATCGCGCCGGGCCATGCGCCGCGCGCCAACCTGATGCGAGCGCAGCGCAACTTTTCCGGCCAACTCATTATCGGCGAAGACCTGATGCAAATCGGCGTAGGCCGCAGACGCGGCTGATTTCTAGGGTTGGGCGCCGTCTGCCGGCCCGGTGCGGCGCGATCGCACGGAGGTCGGATCCGAAATCGGAAGCAGGCTTCATTGCCGACATTCAATCTGCAAAGAGGAACGTCCCTTCGTGGCCGCGTGCCGCCCGATGCGGTCGGCGCTAGCCGGACCCATTTCGGCCGGTCGGAGCCATGCCCCCCCTGCGACCCATCTCAGAGTACAGCGGCCTCTTGCGCGACGGGTGTTCGGCGGTTCCGGACAATCAGCGAATGCAGTTGTTGGATGGGCTGCAGCGCGTCGTTCCTGTTCGCCTTCAGCTAGGGATGCTCGCGTTAAAATCGCGGTTCGTCACCCCTTCTGATAGGCCATCGCGTGATCCCTAATCAATTCAGCGCTTAACAAGCGTTTTCCGACGCACAACATCGTCAGTGTCACCGGTGTGCGCCGTCAGGAAAGCAGTGCTCGCAGCAAGATGGCTGTCGCCGCCCCGCTCGCTCCCCTGTCGACCAAGGGGCGGACGAGCGCGACATGGAACGCGATCATCGAATGGACCGTTGACGAGGTCTTCACTGAGATTGCTGCGGCCGGACTGGCGCTGCACGAGGCGTACACGGTGTACGGTGCGTCGCGCGTCTCGTGCGCCTACTGCATCATGAGTTCGTTGGACGACCTGCGCGCAGCGGCAAGCTGCGCTGACAACCACGACGTGTACCGCGAGATGGTGCGGCTCGAGGCGGAATCGACCTTCGCCTTCCAGGGGCAGCGATGGCTAGCCGACGTCGCCCCTCACCTGCTGTCGCCGGAACTGGCGACCGCTGCCGCCAGCGCGAAGGCTGCGGCCATTCAGCGCCAAGCGATCGAGGCGGAAATCCCTGCCCATCTGCTGTTCACATCTGGCTGGCCGACCGTGCGTCCGACGCTCGACGAAGCCACGATGCTTGCGAGCGTGCGTTCGCGCGTAGCGGCGTTGGTCGGCATCGACGTACTATGCACCGACGCCCAGTCCGTGCTCGCGCGGTACGATGAACTGCTGGCAAACAATTCCAGTTCGACATCCGCCCTACCCGTTCAGCCGCATCAGGCTTCCTTCATGTTCTAGACAACCTGCGCGGCGTACGCTATCGAGATCGCAAACGTGCTTCAAGTACACTTTGCGGCTACACAACGGTCGCGCAAAGGTGCTGCCCATGGATACGGACGAACCGTCGGAAGTCATTTCCGTCCGTCATGAAGCCGGCGGCTGGGTCTGGTCGATTTCCTCTTCGAATCCGATCGAGCACAACATGACGCTCCTGCGTCAGTCGGCTCACGCTTTCCGCACGTACGAGGAAGCGCTTCGCGACGCGGAACTCGTCTTGGAAGAGTTGCGCAACGGACACTGACGGGGCATTGCTGGAACGGGCATTGCGGAAAGTCACAAAAATCGTTAAGGGTCCGCTCCCGTGGCCGCCGCTCCGTTGACACCACCGCTTTGGACCACCCGCGTATTTTCGCCGGTGACTCCGCCCGTTTGCGTTCTGATCGTAGAGGACGATTACGACCTCGCATACGCCCTGCAGGCGGTGCTAGAAACTGAGGGCTTCGAGGCACGGACCGCCGATAGTACTGGCTGTCTTACGCTCATCCGGCGATGGATTCCACACATCGTCATCGCAGACATTGAGATGCCTTTGCTGAATGGTTTTGAGGTTGCCCGCGCCATGAGGCAAGTCGCGCATATGCGTCTGGTTCCCATCATCGCCCACACCTCGCTCGCTGAAGAGGACGTCACCAAAGAGGGCGTCGCCGCCGGCATGGATGCCTATTGCAGCAAGAGCGATGGTCCGACCATGCTGTTAGCGCTGCTTGGTCGCGTCGCACCGGTTTCGCTCGGCCCATGAAAAAAGCGCCAGGTCCCGGAAAATCCGGGACCTGGCGCTGGTCACAAAATTAGGCGAGACAAAGCGAAAGCTGGGTGTCTGTTGCGAGGAACGAAGGGTCCGGCTCCGCGTCCGCGGGCTTCTCGAGCACGTCCCAATGCACCTGACTATCGAGCAGAGTACCGAGCCCATATAGCAGCTGATCGGTGTTCTCCCGATGCAGCAAGTCGCCGAAGGCAAAGCTGAAGACCTCAGGGGCAGCTTCACCGGTGGGAACGACCCCTAGCTTTTGCGCGAGCTCGTCAGCCCGTCGTTGCCGGTATTCATCGACTCCTTCCGGCGACCGCGTCACGGTGATTCGGCTCGGGGACGGCACGTCAGCAGCATCGCGCAGCGCGTCGCGAAACAGTGGGATCGCTTTCTTCGCGAATCCCGGCGCCTCCATTTCGACCGGGTATGCGACCTCCATGATGAACGATCCGACCGCGTTGTATTGCCATCCGGCATGGCGCCACGGCGCGCAACCGAGGGCAACCAACCGATTCTCCCCGTCGATCGCATGGCATCGGATCTGAGGCATGCGGTCCATTGCCGTCTTTGATGGCGAAGGCGTGGGAACATCCACTTGCAACGTTCCGCAATCCCACTCGTTCAAAACGCGCCAGACACTCAACGGTCCGTCACTGCCGTAGATCGACAGCAGCAATCCGATGTCTGCATGCAGCGAAACCGACACCTTGCCGCGCGCCAGTTGGTCAGCGCGATTTTCGAAGCCAGCGCGGACGAGCGTCCGACGCAAGTCCTCGAACATCGACTCGGGAATCGGCGAATACGCCGACGACACCGAAAGTTCGATCTGTCGATCGCGAAGCAGCGATGGCCTAGCTAGCTCGCGGCGGAAACTCTCAATGAAGTTTTCCGGCTTGATTTGCCCGGCCCGGCTTCTGAGCGTGCCGCTTTCGCAGTTCGAGGCATGAGAAAACACACGTCGCATCACCTGCGCGTAGTTGCCAAGTGCGAACGCGCACCAACGATCGATGTGCGGGCTGACGTTCGACTCAAACGTCCGCATGAACAACGCGTAAATCCACTCGCCGTCGGCTTTCTGAAACGCCGCTGCTCGCTTTCCGGTGAGAACTGTCGAACTCATATTTTTGCTCCAGTAGATAGCGGAGCAGCCCCGACGGGGCTGCGTGCCCGCCAGGGATATCGAGAAGAAATGTGCCGCTCATCTCTGAGCGGCAGTTAAACGGTCAAGACGCGCGGGTCAATGCGCGCGTCGCATGCTAGCGAAGCCCACGAATGCCTGCACCACGGTCAGGTTCGCGCCCATCCAAAAGAGAAAGGCGCCACCAAAGAGCGCACCGTCGAGGCCGAAAGCCGCGCACACGCCGAAGACCGATGCGCAGACAGTCGCCATGCTTGGAATAAGGTGCCAAGTGACAGCCCAACTTGCCGCCTCGACCACCCAACCGCGGTGGAATCCGCTGCTCCTGCGCTCTGCCACCACTTCGGCAATGAGCAACACTGCGAGGAGCGACAGCGCGGCCAGCAACGACCAACCGAGCCGCGACGCTTCATGTTCAACCAGATGGAACGCGTCATTCAGCACAGCCCCGGCCCATCCGGTCGGAGAGAGCCGTTGGCACGCCCAGTTAGCCAGGAAGGCGACCAATGCGAAAGCGCGTTTTCTCCAGATTGCGGCCACAACAGTACGGACAGCATCGAGGAGGATTTGAAGCCCAAAATTCATAGACAATCCTTGAAGGAAAGAGGTTAAGTGCCCGTGGTCCGAGCATGAGGTATAGCGCCGCCTCCGCGCGGGAGGCGGCACCGATTAAGCAGCGAGCTTCGCCTTTTGGCTCTTTGTCGCTTTTTTGACAGGCGGCTTCGGCACTTCATATCCGAAGCGCGCCCAGGCGGCCGGGTCCAACGGAATCGGATTCGTGCGCCCCGTTGCGAGGTTCACGAACACGCCCGAGAACGGAATTGCGCCGGTACGAAACATGGTCCAGAGCATGTTGAACGCCTGGACTGCGATCGCCTGGTTGATGACCAAGGACTGCTTGCGCAGCGCCTCGGCCATCGAACACGACGGCGTTTCGTCTTTCGCATCGAGCTTTGCGTCGATCAACTCCGGAAACAGCTCGCCGACATGCGGCAGGCGCTCCGGATTTCTCTTCGCGTAGCTCTTGCTGCAGACCTGACCTATGACGACTTGGCCGCGATCGGTGTCGTTGCCGCAGTCGAGGTAATAGGCCCCGCTGTTCTGCGCTGCGCTGACGATCGCGCACCGAGCGGCACGCGTATCGACGCAGCCGATCACGAGATCGACGTTGTAAAGCGGCTCCGCTGCACCGAAGCGGCGGGTATCCGCCCGCCAGTTCGTGCCCATCAGCGCATTGAGCCGATTGACGATGAGCGCGGCTTTGTACTCGCCCACGTCGTTGGGATAAAAGCCCTGACGGCCAACGTTCGTCGGGCTGACCGTATCGTCGTCGAACACGGTGCACTCGATGCCGCCGGGGTGGCCGAGTTCCAGCATGGCGTGGTGCAGCCGCGCGAGGCTCGGAAGCACCGCACTGCCGGTACCGCCCGCGCCGACCACGACCACGTTCCAGCTTCGCTCGAGCATCCGCGAAGGAAGCAAATGACGAATTGCGCTTGTCATGCCGCCTCCGTCAACTTAGCCGCCGCGTACCAACTGCTCGGCACACGCTCGACGTCTTCGAAGATGCCCTTCGCGCACAGCCGCATTGCCATGCTGGGAACCGATGATGCGCAGTTCCCAACGACGAACGCGAACTTCGTCTCATGCCGGTCATCTTCGTCATCTGTCGACGAGAAGAAAGCCGGATGAGTACCATGCGAATGGCAGTCGATGACGCGCAGTTCGCCCGCGAAAAGCTCCGGCCGCTCGTACTTCAGCGAGCCGGTGCCCTGCGAAAGCACCCTCACGGGTGCGAGACGAAACTGCTTGGTTTCGACGTTCCAGACGATCCACGCACCCGTTTCCAGCGGATGCGCGGCACGTGCCATAGCGACGAAGTCTGAGATTGACCCGCCACAACGGACACCTATCCTTTTGAAAAGGGGGTGTCAAAATGGGCAAGCATCGAGCACCGTACCCGGCGGAGTTCCGGGCTCACATAGTCGAGCTGGTGAAGGCGGGGCGAACACCCGAGGAGCTTGCGCGAGAGTTCGAGCCTAGTGTGCAGACGATAATCAACTGGGTGGCGCAGGCGGATATTGACGCCGGCGCGCGTCAGGAGGGGTTGACCACGGCTGAGCGCCAAGAGCTCACCCGTTTGCGCCGCGAGAATCGGCAATTAAAGACGGAGCGCGACATTCTCTCTCACGCCGCGGCCTGGTTCGCCCGCGAGACAGGAGCCGTGTCCTCGAAGGATACGGATTCATGAGAGCAAACCAGGCCCGTTGGCCCATTGCCACGATGGCGCGGCTGCTGGGAGTCTCGACCAGCGGTTACTACGCGTGGCTGGTGAGGGAGCCATCAAGGCGGTCACGTAGCGATGCTCAGCTACTGACGCGCATTCGTACGCTGCATGCGAGTTCGCGAGGTACGTACGGAGTGCCGCGCATCCATGCGCAACTTGCGCGCGAGGGAGTGCACGTGGGACGCAAACGAGTCGCGCGCCTGATGCGCATCGCGGACCTACGGGGAGCAAGTCGACGGCGCTGGCCGCGTACAACGCGCCAGCGTGCGGGGGCACGGCGTGCGCCGGACCTCGTGCGCCGGCACTTCAATGCTGAAGGGCCCAACATACTGTGGGTCGCAGATGCCACCTACATTCCGACGACAGAAGGCTTTCTCTATCTGGCTGTGGTGCTTGATGTCTTCAGCCGGCGCATCGTCGGCTGGGCGATGTCGAGCCACTTGTACACCGAACTGATGTTGCGCGCGCTCGACATGGCCCTCCAGCAGCGACGTCATGAGGGCGTGATTTTACATTCCGACCAGGGAGCCCAATACACATCCATTGCCTTTGGGCGACGCTGCCGCGAAGCCGGCGTGCAGCCCTCGATGGGTACAGCCGGCGACGCGTACGACAATGCGATGTGCGAATCCTTCTTTGGGACACTCGAAGCAGAACTCCTGTCGCGCGAACACTTCGCGACCCATGAACAAACCCGCAGGCGCATCTTCTCCTTCTTGGAAGGCTGGTACAACGTACGCCGCCTGCATAGCAGCATCGGCTATTGTTCGCCGCTCGAATTCGAAAACCTGAGCGCCAAGAGAAAAACCGTATCACCCTGCGGGTTGCCCACCGACGGGCAGCGTCGTGGTCGTGAGAAGCGACCCGCTGCCCGTCCGTGGACAACCCGCGACTCAACGCTTAACGGAGGCCGGACGACGACAAATCTTTAACTGCAAATCTGTCCGTTGGAGCGGGTCAATCTCAGTCGCCGATCAGTTCCGGCGGCACCGTGCCACAGCGCAGCACCGTCGATTCGACCACTCGCCCGTAGGGGATCGCAGTCGGAACCATATAGTGCGCAACGCGGCGCACGACCGACAGCCACGGCAGGTCGATTTCAATAAAGACACCGTTCTCGCCGATAAGCAACCGCTCTCCCGCCGCCTGCATCGGTGCCACCGGCTCGCGCCGCGGAACCATGACAGTCGGAAACGAGCGTTGAAGGGCCGCGTCACCGGCATTCAAAGCACCAGCATTCATTTCAAATCTCCTTTCTTGCTGGCGATCAGGTCAGCGAGAGTAATGTCCATGGAGACGAGCGCCTCTTTCGGGAACTGCTCGCCGTACTTGCCGTCGAACATCTCCTTCCAGAAAGCGAATTCGCCGTTTGGATGCGAGACACGTTTGTTGCCGTGGTTGGGGTGTGTGAAGGCCGATTCGAAGAATCCGCCCTCCCATCCGCCGATCGACTCGATATCGATGCGCTTAGGCACATGCGCCGAGCCGATGCAGATCCGCCCCCAGTCCCAGGTGTTAAAGTAAGGCGGTTCGTGCAGCTTCGATTCAGGCGTTGGCCGGCTGTCTTCCTGCAGCGCGAACACGGAAAACCCGCTCGAAGCTGCACGGAACACCAACCCTGGATGCGGGACGACCGCACTGCGCCGCCCGATCTCCTGACAATCGAAGAAGACTCTTCGCATCGCCGGTCTGCACCACCACATCACCGCCTCTTGCGAAACCGCGAGCACCGTCTCGGGCAGAAACTCGGCCTTAGGCGCCGCGTTCTGAGCCAGCTCGCGCAGGCAATCGACGAGCGCCATGCGGTCGATCGGCCTTCCGGCACCGATCGTCGCCCGGCCGCTCTTACCCTGCATCACCGGATGAACGGTGCCGTAGACCGCGCTGCGATCCTGACGGCCGTACAACAAGATGGCGCTGATTGCCGCGAGTTCGTCAACGCGGTCCGAGCCGATATCAAGCCCTTTCATACAAAACTCCTAGTTATGCCGCGAGACACGCGATGACGCGGTCCAGTTGGCCAAGAATGGATAAGCCCTGCGACCAGTCCGCGTACTGCTTGCGGATGGCGTCAGGCGTAGAGGCAATCGGCGTGAAGCCGAGGTAAGTCGTGCCGTCGCCGGCGCTCGCGAGGTACTCGTAGTGCGAATCGAGTACTTCACCCACACGGCCGTCGTTTTGCACCGTGAGCGTGGCTGCTGCATACGCGCAGCGAGGCCGATACTCGCAACCGAAGAGGTCGCGATTGCCCACCCGCTGCAGCATCAGCGAGAGCTTTTCAAGCTCCGCGCAGATGCGACGCGTGCGCCCGGAGGTAAAGCGCTGAAGCCGCCTAAGGGCCGCGACGCCAAGCGCCCGTTGAGGCAGATAGCGTCGGCTCTTTGCGTTCCAGCGGTAGACGTCCATGTCGTCGGGACAAAGCTGCGGGCGTACAACGGAAGGGAGGTAATGCTCGATCTCCGCTTCGTCGTCGCCGAACCGGTCCGTCAGCATCTCGCGCGCTTCCTCATCGGTTGCGTTCGAGTCGCCATCCCAGAACCAGGAAGCGAATTCCCCGAGGAACTCGTCCGGCGTCCGAACCCACATCGTGCGTCCGGCTGCACGATTGACCATCACCATCGCTGTCGACACCAACCGCGGATGAACATTGCGAAGCTCGGCGGCACGTCTACCGATCTCGAAGATCCTCTCCTCCGTTATCTCGATGCCGAGATAAACGGGCGAGGTCGGATTGAACTCGCTGCTGTCCTCCTGATACTGGACAACGTCTTGTACCGCCTGCACGTCGCACAGCACGAAGTCAAAGCCGAGGCAGTCCAGACGCGGCGTATGACGCTTGGCCCACGCAAAAAAGCCGTGGGCAAGCGCGTCACCCGCGCCTTTGAACCCCGGAACATCGCGTGGCCTCAGCACGCCCGAGTTGAACTGGGCGGCGATGAGACTGGCGACATCCTTTTCGGCGTTCCAACGCATCACTGCGCGCGTTTTGACGTCCGAGCCGATGGCCGGGAGGCTTAGAAAATCATTGGGAGTTCGACGTCGGGCAGCGGGAGCGCATCGCGATTGCCAAGACTCTCCCGAGACAGCGACTTCTGCAGCAGACGGGCGAGGATCGAAGAGCATTGCTCGATCTCCTTGTCATGAAAAAAAACCGCCCTTCCGGGCGGTTGCTGATGAGAAAGAGCCAAGTCCGGATCGGACAGGGCTTTGAGGAGGTCGCGCTTACGCATGGACGCTGCAGGGCAAGACTGCACCCTTGGCACCGGCCGCGCGCACGAATGTGAAGCGCATCACATCGCCTTCCGTCGTCGGCCCGTCGATCGCCGCGGTCGTCAGCTCCGGATACTGCGCGGAGTAGAGATCGCGAACATCGTCGGGCGAGAAGGTCGGGCCCGGATCGGGGAACGTCACGCCGTTGTAGACGAACTCGCGCGTGAGCTTCGCAACTTGGATAGCCATGTCTGCTCCTTAGTCGAAAAGCGATGCGAGGTTGGTCCCGGTGTTAGCCGGTTCCGCCGATGCTTCCGCTGCGGACGATGCGCTCGGGGCGGTGCTCTGCCCTTCAGCGTCGTCACTCGCGTCGTCGTCATCGTTGTCTGCATCGGTGGTCGATCTGCCGGGCGCAGGCAAAGCAGGCTTGCTTCCGCCCTTAGCCAGCGTCTTGGTCGCTTTGGAGACTTGCGTCGTCTTGGCGGCCTCGAGGATGGCTGTGGTGGCAGCGACCTGCTCGGCGAGCGACGCGTGCGCGCCGGTATAGGCTGCGAGCGCGTCGACGAAACCCGCGTCGAGTTCGGCCGCCATCGCCGTGAGCGCGAGCGGCTGAAGCATGGCGGCGTCTTTTGCCGTGCCTTGCGGCATGACACAGACAACCATCTCGTCGCCCTTCATCTGCAATGACAGCGTGAGCTTCGTGCAGTGACGCAGAAGCGGTTCAATAGCTACGAACATAGGAAAACTCCTGAAAAGAAAAAAAGACCGCACGGAGGCGGTCTATAAAGGATGGAAACTGCGATCGATGCGCGAGCGAGCCGCGCGTTTAGAACTTGAGCACCTTCGGGATCTTGCCCGCGTAGTCGAAGCCTTCGACCGCCAAAAGCGCGTCGATGACCTCGGACTTGGACTTGCCGAAGACTTTCTTGAAGTTGTCGCCGAGCGCGGCACGAATGCCGAGTTCGTCAGCGACCACCATCATTTCCGACTTCGTGATCAGTTCCAGAAACTCCTTGCAGAGCTTCCAGTGCTTCGCGAGATCGAGGTGATGGTGCTTACACAGACGCGTGAGGTCCTGGACATCGAGGCCCTGGATCGCGGCAACCGTCACACCGGTGACGGCATGCGCGAGCTTCGCGTCGTCTGCGGCAGCCGTCGAGGCTGCAGCTTTCGACACGTCACCGGACGCGACCTGCTCCTCTGTGAGCTTCTCCCAAATGCCGGACAGCGTCTTCTGATCGACGCAACGCATCTGGTCGGACAGTGCGATTGCAACGAGGTATCGCTGAGCGAGCGCGGGATCGGCTCCCACCTCGCGGCGCAGTGCTTTTCGCCACAATGCCACGCGATACGATTTGATCCTGTCCGATTCAGCCACCACCGTCGCCGGCGGATTGCTTGTCGTCGATGCCGCGGACGAACCGGCCGCGCCCTTCGCTGCTGCGGGCGACGCTTTCGCGCCCCCCTTGGCTGCCTCGGGCTTTGGCTGCGTCGCAGCTTTCACCGCCTGCAGTTGCGCCGCCACCTTCTTCATGTTGCAGACGGTGTCGAAGCACTGGCCGCGATAGACCTTGCCGATCGAGTCAGGCAGGCCGCTCACCGCCGCGCCGTAGTTCTGGCACGCGTGACACGCCTTCGCCTGCTCTTCGCCGACGCCCTTCGGGCCGTCGACGGCGAGTTGCACGCGCGTGTGATTGTCGCCAGCACGCACGATGCGCACGACCGGATATTCGTCGCGCAGGCCGGTGGCCGTTGCTTCGAGCATCTTTTCGGTCTTCTCGTTGTAGCAGGTGCGGTTCGTACAGTTTCCCGTACCGATGGACTCGCCGAACATTTCGCCCTGAGTGGACGAGTTGTGCGGGCATCCGGCGCAGTCCGCCTTGTCGAAGATCGCGGCCGCCAACGAACAGGCGACCTGTTCGATGGTTTTCTTGACCTCCGCCACCGCCTTACCCTCCTTGATGATCACCGGCAACAGCTTGTCCTGCGTCTCTTTGGGGAGCGCAGCAAGCAGCTCGGCGTGACCGAGAAGGATCTGTCGCGTGCTAAGCGCATCGAGGACAGGCGTGCTGCAGTTCATCAGCGCGAGACGCTTATCCAGCGTCGCACGTGACCAACCGAAGATGCGTGCCACTTCGTCGCGATCGCCCTTGCACAGCCCGACTTGCTCGGCTGCGGCAATGGCTTCTTCAGCGGGCGACATGTCGGCTCGCTGGATGTTCTCGATGATGGCGAGCTGCTTCGCTTCGACTTCATCGATGTCGCGAACGACGACCGGGATTTCATAGTCCTCGCCGTGTGCGGCGAGCGCCGCCTTGTATCTGCGGCCGCCAGCGACGAGGCTGAAGCCGCCGTCAGCGAGCGTGCGCACGATGACAGGCTGAATGACGCCTTTTTCGCGAACGGACGCGGTCAACTCTTCCATCTCCGCCGCATCGAAGTACTTGCGGGGATTGACGCTGACCTGGATTTGCTTGAGGGCGAGAGTAGGTTGCTGTTGCATGGCAGGGCTCCTAAGAGGGAACCTGCCCCCTTTGGGAGTGGTTCCCAAAGGGTTGAACAACGTGGGCTGACTGACGTCAGCTCGGTCGATGCGTCTATGACGCGGGTGATGGAGCAAAGATAGCGGTTTATTTTGTGGGCCCGCCACGCAAAAGCTCACGAATTCATGCCGTCTTTCGCCACCACGCTGGTCGCGGCTCGTTCTCGTCTGGATCCAACTCCTTGCCGCGTGCCCACGCGAGGTGATGAACCGCGACCAGGTCCGCCGCTAGCCGTTCCGAATCGGCTGCAGATAGCGGAAGGCCGGCTGCCCGAACGTCGTCTGAAGCAACCGCGAACTTAATGAAAATTGTGACGTCGCGATAAAGTCACGCTTTCCACCATGATGCCATGTGCGAAAAATGCGCCGGCGGGACGCCGGCGCCAAAGGCGGCCGACGCAGAGCCGGGGGACGCCATGCCTCGAACGGAGCGTATTTGCATCAAGGGCCGAATGATGCGGCGCAGCGAACACTGTCGCACGCGATGGCGAAGACATACCGATGTGTGGCCGAATGGTCGCCACAGTTCACCCCGCAAAGACGAAAAAAAACCCGGCTCGAAAGCCGGGTTGTGATCAAAGAGCGTCGAGCGGCACCCGCGGATGTCGCTGTATCTTATGCCGCTGCGCCAGTCACGGGCGGCAGCGATCGAGACAGCAATGTCGTGACTGCTCCGGCCAACGTCCACTCGCCAAATTGCTGCTCATGGCTTTCATGGACAAGACGGTCAAGGCACAGCACCTCGACGCCATCGACTTGTACCTTGCCGAGGACGTTCGCCAGCACCGCGCGATTGGAGCCTTCACGTTTAACCGTGACGACGCCCTCCCCGACCACCACAAACACGTTCGAGTCTTTCGGCATTTACGCTGCCTCCTTCAAAAGTTTGCGCATGTCACCGGACGTTTCCGCCGACAGCAATGCGAGGTCATCGACGAAACGATCCAGCAAAGAATCCATGTGCAAAAAAGTCTCATCGTCCAGTTCCGGTGTCGCCCAGTCCAGCCCCGCCTGCGTCGCATCACGTTTGTGCGCGACCATTTGGTCCTGATACTCGTCGATGCTTCCTGGTAGGTGGAAATAGACGACTTTCAACACGCCCTTCCGGTTCCACCGCAGCGCGCGCCGCATCGCTTGATACTCAATGCGCCACGTCCACGAGCGGTCATAGAAGAGGATGTAGTCGGCGTTCGGCAGGTTATAGCCGGCGCGGCCAGACGCCTTGGTGGCCATCAGCCCGGTTGCCAGTCCGCCCAAGAAGCGCTTGTCCTTATCGGCCACGCGACGCTTGATCGGGATCTCGCCATGAAACGGGACCGTCTGCACACCATGCGCATCCAGCTCGCGCGCCAGAAGATCGAGCACGCCGGGGTTCTCGGCAAACACGATTGCTTGCTTGCCTTCCGCCGCGATCGCACGCATCCGCGCCACAATCGCGCGCTGCTTGCTCGTGAGCCCGCCGATGTACTCCACGCCCTCCATCCCGAACTGCGGGTAGTTGGCAGAGAAGTGAACAGCACGGATACGAGCGAGGATCGTCACCAGGTTGCACGCCTTCTTGTCGTCGCGCGATGAGCGATACCAATCGGCGAACTCGTCGGCAGCACGCAGGTATGCGGCCAGATGGCCGCGATCCCAGTCGACCGTCTCCACCTCGAACTGCGGCGGCTCGATCTGGATGTAGCGCGACACCTCAGGCTCGGCGACCAGCCGACGCTTGATATGCGGCGCGAGCATCGCCCGGTAAAGGTGCAGGTTGCCGATCTTTGGTACCTCGCGCTTCGCCCCGTCCTGCAGGCTCTCCGCGAACTGCCACGTCACCCACTCCAGCACCACGAAGTCATCCCTAAATCGATCGACGCCGCGCATCGCGTACTCCACCGAATTGATCCAGTTCTGCTCGAGATAACCCACGCGATAGCCATAAGGTTGAGCCGCCGTTCCGTCACCACCCGAAAACGCTATCAGACCGAACGCATCTCTCGGGTAATTCGGGATTGGACTTCCCGTCAAAACGAACCGTCGCCGCGCCGAAAGCTGCCAAAGCGCGCGGCTCTGATCACTTGTCGGATTGGCGAGGCGCTCGCCTTCGTCAGCCACCAGCAGGCCGATGCGACGCCGCAGTCGATGCGCATACGTCACGCGCGCAGAAGCGGCTTTGTCCACCGGCATACGCAGGCGCTCATACGAGATGAGGTTAATCTGCCGGAGGTCGGTTAGATCCGCCGCCGATTCGATTACCTTCACCTGATCGGCCGCGATCGGCAACTGGGCAATCTCCTTCAACATCTCCTCAATGAGCCGGGACTCAACAACGATGAGGCCGTGCTTTACGCCCGAGACAAGGATCAGCGCCAAAGCGAGCCGGGACTTGCCACACCCCTGCTCCCACGCGACGACACAGCCGGTCGGCTTCAACAGCGTTTCGATCAGATCATCGACCTGAAACTCCCAATCGAGCCACTGATCGACGCCGAGCGCCTTCACGCGCGACCGCAGCGCCGCTGCTTGGTCAGGAAAGCGCGCGCACAGACCTTCGTGCACCACCTCCCATCCCTCGCTGACGTTCTCGACCGCGAACCGCGCATTGAGCTCGTCGACCGACAGGTGATACCAAACGCCCTGCAGCGCGTATCGGTACCGTCCGTCGGCTTCGCGATCAAACTGGACGTCATCGCCCGCCTTGATGAGCGGACTGGCCCAGCGGGTCGCGTCAACCTTGTGCGTCTCCTTCGCGATGCCCGACACCTGATCTCGCGATCCAGCGCCGGTTGTCCAGGCCACATGCCGTAGCGGTATCGCCTGGCGCGCGCTGCGTCGCATCCGTCTATGGAAGTGCTCTAAAAAGCCGGGCGCGAGTCGCGGCTCGCCACCGACGCTGCGGATTCGAGCGAGCAGCTGATCGAAGGCCGCGACAGGATCGTCTTGCACAAGATACGTTTCCATATCCAGCAAGCCTTGGCCTGAGTAACGAAAGCCACGCGGCAGGCGATGGCCGTCGCGCGAGTAGATGCGCTTCACAAGAAGCGCGTTGAGCACCATCGCTTCGTTGAATCCGCAGGCGAACGACAAGCGAATGCGCCGGCCATCGTGCGAGACCTTGACCGACTTGTCGCCGGTGACCGCACGCGTGATGAACGGCACGCTGTCATCGAGCTTCTGCAGCCGCAGCCGACCTTCCCCGAACGAGCGCTCCTCGAAGTGCAGCCCGAGGTCTGGGCCTGGCTTGGCCAGATCTTCGACGACCGCCCGCACGAAGTCCGAGGGACGATCGCGATAGCGGTCGAACACGACAACCGCCGTGCGCACGTTCGCGCCTTCGAGCTTAAACGCGTCCGCTGGAAGTTCGAACAGGCCAGCCGCGCGGCGCTTCAAGCGGTCGCCCTGCTCGCCCGCGATCATCGACTCGGCGGTGGAGATCGGCAGGAGCGCAACGACGATATTTGCCGCCTCCAGCGCCTGATGCACGGCGTAGTCGTGGCTCAACGCGCTGGTGTGCGCGCCGTACCGGCCCCACGTCGTGCACTCGAGCGTCTGCAGATGCGGCGACTCAAGATGAATCGAGAACGGCGGATTGATGAGCACGATATCGAAGCGCGCCGGATGGATGTCCTCCATGCCCGCTTGCCGGAACTCGCAATCAAACCCCGCATCCTCGAACACCTTCTGGCACTGCTGGATGACATCGGCGTGGACGTCGACGCCGTACACGGCATGGCGTTCCGGGTCTGCGTACTGAAGCAGCCGACCTGAGCCGACCGAGTTATCCAGGATGCGGATAAGCCGATTGACCTTCCAGCCGCTCACGAAGCTCCACATGAACGCCGCAATGGCGTCCGGCGTGAAGAACTGCCCTAGGTGCTGACGGCGCGCCGCGGCCAGCTCGCCCTGATGGGCTATCGACGGTGCCTGCGATCCCAAACTTCTGATCGCACGCAACGGCTCATACCAGTCCCGCTCGAACGAAAACAGATCTCTCTGCATGAATTGCCTCTAGAAATGAAAAGACCCGCCGAAGCGGGTCGAAAGGATGGAACGGTGGACGCCTTAGTACCGGTCGCGCGAGGCGAGGTACGTGGCGCCGAACTCACTAATGAAGAGGGACAACGCGTCACCCACGTCGTGAGCGAACTTGAACTGCCATTTGTCGTTGAACAGCACGATCTCCAGCCCCGTGAACGACAGCTTCTCGCGAGTGGAGAACGTCAGTCGATGGACGCTGAAGTTGCGCAGTTGCATCGACAGCGCGCCGAACTGATGCTTCTTCGCGAAGGTCGCCAAGCCGTCGAAGGTTGTGGCAACCGCCTGCTGAGAGGAGTAATAGACCTCGCGTTGCCCCTTCGAATGGAAGCACGACTGCGAGGTGACGCGCTTTTCTAGAATCACCGCGCTGCTGGTGCGCTTGATCTCGGTATCGGGCTTGAGCCAGAAGCCGTTGATGATGGCTTTCGCAGCCTGCTCGAATGCGACTCGCTCGCCAGCTTCGCCGCCGAACGTCCGCTCGAGGTGTTGCCAGAAGCCGTCCAAGTCAGGGATCTCGTTTTTCCTCAGATCCTCTTCAATATCGAGGCCGCATCGATCGAGTTCGCGACTCTGGTCGATCTCGATTCTGCCGCCGGCGGGCGCGAACTTGCGGCTTGCCTCCATCACAAGCCGGGCCAGCACCCTACGACAGAACGTGTTGAGCTCGCGTTCGACCTTGTATTCGCTGCGCACTTCCATCGCCGAATACTCGGTCAGCCCGTCTGCGAAGACATCGCGCTCCGCCTGAACGACAGCGCCATAGGCTGCTGCTGCCGCGGTTTGTGCGGTCTTGAATTGCTCGATTAATTGCTTGTACATGCGATTGCTCCATGGAATGAGCAGGCGCACGCCCGCGAAGGGGACATGCCCCTGCGGGTCGGAAAAGGAAATTGTTTGCGCGGTGAGCTTGCTAAGCGCCGCAACGTCGATGCGCTAGAAGCGCGGGTGATAGTGCAACAGTACATGCACAAGGTTCCGCCGCTGACACGAAAGGCGAGCTTTTCATGGTGCCTTTCGTGCTCAGGCGTGGAAACCTATCCACAATTTCTGTGGCTAACCTTGGGGATAACCTCATCCGCCGGCCGATGTTTGCGATACATCTACGTTCGGTGGAGAACGGGCAAGCGCGCGACATAAGCGCTAACGGTAATGGGTTTCCGTCTGATTGCGCAAGGCGGTACCGCGATCCGGAAGCATCGAGACCGACAAAGAATCCACCACTCGTGCGGTTTCCTCCGTCGAGACGCCTCAAATGATAATTGCAGATCCCGTTGCTTGCGTGCCGCTGAGTTGACTCGTTATTTTGGCGCCGTTGGTCTATAACATCTGAATGCCGCGAAGGCAGCCATGCAGTATTGCCGCGCCCTTCAGGTATCTCGAATCGATTCCTCGCACTCCCACATCGACGCCATAAGAGACTATCGAACGTTCGCGTCATCTCTTTGACGGGCCGCAGCACACCGAAGAAGTGCAAACGCGGTGAATAACGGAGAACCGAAATGAACGCAAACCGTAGAACTGCGCTAGCTAAATTCGCTGTCGTCTCATTATTTTCAGCCCCCGCTCTGTTATCTCAGGCGACTACGACCAAAGACGTTTTCAATGGTGTATTCGGGAGTGCATCTATCTCGTACACTCAACCAGACGGTTGCACCAATGTTTCGGTACAAGTCACGGTCAGCGAACAAGGAACGACAAGCCTGAACGCGCCGAACGCTGCCCCTTCGGCACGAGCGGATATTTTCATTTTCAACAATTGTACTGGCAGCGCTATATTTGAATCCGGCACAACCACGGAAGCGATTCGCTTCACTGCGCAGGCAGCGGGAAACGGCTCGAAGGTGCCGAAATCAGTCGCTGCGTCAGGAATGATTCCCATGGAGGTTGTCTTTGGCCCTCCGGGTACGCCTGTGACAGATACTCTGAACATCGACGTAACGCTTAATTCCGTGGGACCCGCGATCGACACAACCTCTGACAGCAAGCAAACCAATTACCTTGATACGCAAGGGAAATCTTCCGTACAGATACGCATACAGACGGACAGCGTCTCAAGTGACGGCAGTATCGCGTCGTTGAACGTTTCGTCCGCTAACCTTGGATTGCTATCGCCGGTTACCGTCCCTTTCGCTTCATTCAGCAGACTCGGCACGGACAAGCACCGTACAGTCACCTTGACGCACTAGGTGACACTCCCTTCCCCTAAGGGCAATGGGTTTGTGTCTGATTGCGCAACCCGGTGTCCCGATGCGGAGGCATCGAGACCGACGAAAACATCACCACTCGTGCGGTTCGGCAACGATCCCCGCCGCCTCAGTAACCGATCGTCAGCGGTTCCGGATGGTCGTCACTGATGACACGGGTTGCTCCCACGGCCCAGCCCTCCACGCCGAAGCCTGGTCGTTGCTGGCATCCCGTGGTGGTGTCGAGAAACGAATTTGCCGTGAAGACTCGCTGCGCACCCTCGGCGGCAAAGTACAGCGTAACAACGTTGCCCCGCCTCAGGGCAAAGGTGGCGTGGGGCCCATTCGTTAAGTCAAGAATCGGATCTCCACTGCAATCGGAGGACGCGAAGGAGACACCGACGGCCGCTACCCACCGAAAGTCGGTCGCTGAAAAGCGACGACTCGCATCTTGCACGCGCTCGATGGGCACGACCGTGGTCGCGTTTCCCACGGTGAAGGCTACGCCGTTCAGCGCCCCGAAGATCGTGAGATCGCCGACAACATGCCCATTCGCATCGAACACGCGCACGGGATGGTGCCGCAGGTGACGCACAGACTCATCGGCCACCGCCGTCATTACAACGCTCAACAGCAGTGCTCCCATCAAGGATGGCTTCATGTTGCCCTCCGTCGAGACGCCTCAAAGGCTAATTAATGCGAGACGCGCAGCGGCTCAGGAAAGTGCTGAGTAAGCGGGTAGGTGCTTTTGATGGGCCAACTGTTGCCGCCCGCATCGAACGGTACGCTTGTGCAGGTCGCCACGCCTGTGAGCGCGTTTACTGTCTTGTAGGACCAAACTTGCACTCCGCCGGACGGCTCCGTACCTGCGATGTAGACGGTCACATCGGCACCTTCTCTGACCGGCATCGCCGGTGCGGGACTGCCAGCGTCGGCGACGGCCATGCTTCCGCTGCAGTCGTGCGACATGTACGGCACGAAGCCAGCACCAACCCACTCGTATGCTGAGGTTGTGTATTGAAGGGCACCCACGCGCTTGTGATCGATTGCCACAAAAACAGCCCTGCCCCCTATGTTCAGGAAAACGCCGTTGACCCCGGAGTAAACCTCAAGAGAGCCCACCGCCTTGCCCTGCGCGTCATAGACCACCGGCAGGCGCAGCTCGTCATTGGCATGATGGCGCCTCTGCTCTCGTTCGTCGGCAAATGTTGTGCTCGCAAAAAGGGCAAGCAGGACAAGAAGAATTCGATACATGACGCGCCTCCTCTACCGATCTCGAACAATCAATAGCGTATGGTGAGCGGCTCGGGATAATGCGCCGTTAAGGGATAGCTGGTCTCGGCGGCGAATCCGGGCACGGGCGCCGGGGGCGGCTGATAGTGTCCGCCGCCTGAGGGAGGGTGGCAGTTCGTACCTTCGAGGACTGCTACGATTTGAAAGCCTACCGAGTCAGTATCGCCCGCAATCAGCAGTGTGACGTCAGCGCCTTTTCTAACGGCGACGGCGGGTCGCGGACCGGTGTCGACAGGAATGACCGGCGAGCCGCTGCACGCAGGAGTGGGATAGCGAAGCAGGAAAGAGTCCGACCACTGGAATTTAGCCGAGTCGTACGAGTGGAAATTGCTGTTCAGGCGGGTGACCCTAGCAAAGACCAGCGCGCCGTCGATGGACAGGAAGACACCGTCGTAGCCGCCGTAAGACGCCAGGCGTCCAATAAGCTTCCCTTGCGCATCGAACACCTTGAGAACGCGGTGATCTTCGTGTCGCATTCGGTCCCTGTCTTTGTCGGCACCAGCACTTGAATGAAGCGAGGTGGTGCTTAAAAGAAGGGAGACCACAAGTATGAGCAAGCGACGCATGCGCCTCTCCTTTGAGTGGCGCCGCCGCGAATGTCGCGCGGCGCCGCCTTCAGTCAAGCAGAATAGATTCGCGGTGCGCCCAATTCAAGAAAGATCGGTTGTGGTTGAGAATGGCGTCCGGCACCTTTCTAGCAATATGCTGAGCAGGAGCGGTTGAGACGCTATCGCACTCTCGCCGGCGTTTGAGCATACCTCCTCCTCGCTCACTTAAGACGGAGCTCTTCGCGCACGCGATTGAGCGCGCGGTTCAGCTCGCGCTGATCCTCGACCGTCAACACAGACCCGCATGGTGTTCCTGCATCTCGCGCATGCGGTGCTCTGATTCTCCTCAAAAGGCGCAACGATTTCGGTCCCTTTCGCCGTTCCGCCGCTGGCCTGCTGAGATCAGAATTTCCAGGTGCACGCGCGTGCGTGCAATCCCTTCGAGCACGTCCATGAAAGTAAGTCACATTGCGACCATCGCGTTCCTTAGTGCCTCAGCCATCGGCATGACCGGAGCGGTCAGCGTTGTCGCGCGCCAATTCACGATCGAACGTTCAGCCGTCCAGGTCGTTGTTGATACCAGCATCGCCGCACGACTTCAGGGCTTGTCCGACGCGATGGAATACGTCCCGGCCGCTGGCCGTCCGTTGCTGCTGTCGAAATATGGCCTCAGGGACGAGACGGCGCTTGCCGCAGCCCTAGCAGCGCAGCGACATGACCTGGACTCAGCAGAGAGACTGCGCGCTGCGAAACTCGCTGCCAACGAAAAATGCTTGGCCGCTCTGCTGGCGGCATGCGGCCTCAGTGCGATTGTCGCCATTATGGGAGCCGTTGCCCTCTACGACGCGCACGTGGCTCGCGGCCGAGTGCCGCGCGAAGCCGCCACAGTTGCCGCCTAGCGCCGTGCCACCCAACCTCGCTTTACCGATACAAGATGAATCTGATCGTTGTTAGCTTCGAGGACTTCACGAAGGACCCTGCCGGCGCGCGCGCTGACTCTGTACCGTCTCCGGGCTTCCCCGACAGCTGGATCGACGCGCTGGTCGGAACCGGCTCCGTTTTCTCGCGTGATGAAGCAGCGCCCGGCGCTGTAAAGACGATCGGCCTTCGCTTTCCGAGCGGCGAGCACGCCGAGCAGTTTTGCCTGAGCGTACGCAAAGTGGCCAACCTCCTCGGGACCCGGGCACACATACACAAGGTTCCTGCCCACCAGGTGGACCTCACACTGAGCGAGGCCTCACGACATCGTGCAAGTGTCATTTGACGGACTCACAGTCTCACTCGAAGACGTTCAAGACAACCCGGCGCGGTACGCGCGCCAGCTCGAACGCGCAAAGAAGTCACCGGGTTACGCTGTATGCGGCTGCCGGGAGCGCGTCGCAGGCAGACTCTTGCGCCTCGTTGTGCGACGCTACGGCGCGCTTTTTCATCTCGCAAGATGGCCTGACGACGGGCCAAACCACGACGAGATCTCATGTCCGTTCTACGCTGCAGCGTCCATCAAAGATGGAAGAGCGCCCGACGCCCTCAGTGCGATCCAGCAAACGTCCTCAGGGCTGAACGTCAAGCTCGACGCCGCGCTATCTGTTCGAACGGTCGAACGGTCAATACGCGCTGAAGGCGGCTCCTCGGTCGCCACCACAACTCGCCGCGCCGCCCCGCTCCTTGGGTTCCTGCAACGCATTTGGCTCGAGGCCGGTTTGCACGTCTGGCAAGCAGGTTCTACGCGCGGTTGGGGTCAGTGCAACGCACAGCTCGTGGCCGCTCTCGGCGATGGCAAGCTTAACGGTAAGCCGATCCACGAAGTCTTGCATGTCATGCGTCGACACGACGAGAGCCAAGCGCAATCCATTGTCGCCGAGTTCAATGCGTTTCTAGACGAGATTACGACGACACCCCACGTATCTCAACGCCGATTGGTGCTCGGCGAGCTCCGCGGCGTGGTGGCCTCGAAGTACGGGTTCGTCGTCACGCTGCGCCAAACGAAGCGCACATTCTTCGCCTCCACGCCCGTTATCGAGTCGGCCGCCGCGTCGTTTAGGTCCGCCTGGGCGATGACGGGGAACGCTAGCGCGCGCGTCGTGATTCTCGCCTTGGTCGAGCGGACAAGGGACGGAAATCTTCGGATCATCGACCTTGCGCTGCAACTGTGCAGCAGCAGTTTCGTTCCCTGCGATTCGAGCTATGAGGTGGAGATGGCCAACCGGCTCGTTGCCGAGCGCCGACGTTTCATCAAGCCTTTGAGGCTCGAGGCCGGCGACGTCATGCTGCCCGACTTTCAACTGACCGATACCCGGCAGCCGACGGCGATCGAAATTTATGGGATGCAAGGCAATGAGCAATACCTTGCCCGCAAGAAGGAGAAACAGGCGCTGTACGCGCGCGACGCAAAGCCGTGCGTTGAGTGGATACCGCCGGCAGACCTCGCGTCAGTACCGCTTCCTAAACCGTTGCCTTGACGGTCGCTCCTTCTAGGATACTTTGAGCGCATCCGTAATTGCTGAGCAAATGATATGGCCTCGAACTCGTTCTTTCTGAATCGTGCAGTCGCGCGTAACGCCGACTGGCAAGTGAATTACCCCGCGCTCGCGATGGCGAGCACCATCGACGCCGTCGACGAACGACGCAAGCAGATCGTCGTTGCCGCTGCGGATGAAACGTCCCTGCGCGCGGTGTTCTTCAGTTCCCTCGGTGCAATACTCGACTTCCATGCAACTTGGGACGAACTGGAGCGGTCAGGCAAGGGATGGCTCGCTTTCACCATACGCTGGAACCGGTGGTGGTTGCCCAACGTTGATCACGTTAAATGGCTAGAGCAGCACGCGTTCGCGCCAACCGACCTTCGCTTCGCAAATCGGAACCAGGGGGTCGCCGCCGGTGATACCGCGTCTTTTCGCGAATTCCTCGATGTCGTTGAACTCCACTATCGCCGCGACCCAGCCATCTCCAGCGTCCTGTTCGCGCCCAAAGCCATTGCAGCCGTCGAGACTTCGCCAATCAATACGGCCATGCGTCATTCATAAGACCGTCGATGCGCAAGGTCATTCCCTTCGGCAGGCGAGCCGTCGCTCCTAACACGCCCCGCGATGTTAAGGCCAAGTGTGCGCACCGAAATCTTCGGCTCGTCGAACACGGCGGTATCGTCATGTGCGCCGATTGTCATGTCACGCTCAGTCCTATTTGGGCGCTGTCGATGCTGTCCGAGCAGTATGCATTTGCGATGGCTCACCTCGACCGGCTCAATCTCGAATCGAGCTCGCCGACGCTCGGATCCTAGAGTTATCGCAGGAACTCGATGCGATGTTGCCGGGCGAAAAGAAGCCTGAATAAGTCGTCTACCGACACTTGACCAACCGTCGAACAGTGGTGCAATAGATCACCAACGACTCAGGAATGCACCATGAAACGTACCTTCGAATGCGGCCACAGCGGCAAGGGCAAATACTGCCACGCGTGCGCGGCGGAAGAGAAGCAGAAGGCTGAGCGCCGTCTCGCGCTCGAAGAGAAGCGCGCTGCGAAGCGAGTGTCGACCACCGACGATCCGATCGACCTCTCCATGGTGCGACACCTCTCGGCCGTACAACGAGAGGCAAGAGATCTGCTCGCAAAGGTCAGTAGCGGCGTGCATCCGTTTTCACTCGACGGAAAGTTCATCAAGTCCTCGGCTGGCAAGCTGGTTTCCGTGCCGGTTGGCCGATCCTATCGCCTGCTCTTTGACGCGCCATCGCTCGCACCGCTACGCCTCGTCAGTCACGAAGACTACAATGGGATTGCGGCGAACCGCATAGCGGCATGACGTCCCTCGACTGACGCTTCGCGCCGTTTCCTCTCAAGGAGGTACTCGCGATGAAGGTCCGTCCGAATCTGGCGTTGAGAACCGCGATCAACGCACTACGCGACATCGTCGAAAGCGAGCGCATGCCAAACGGCATCCCGCTAACCCACGATGAACTCGAATTGCATCGACTGTCTGCCGATGAACTCGAAAGGCAACTGGTGGCACTGAGAAATCTAGTGGGCCGGCTGGAAAGGTGACTTGCGGCGAGCGCGCTCGGGCGCCATCACGCGGGTAGCTATAATTAACGGCGGCTTACAAAACTAGAACCGCCGGCGAGCCGGCGACAGGACAGGCGCCATGACTGACGAACTTTTTCCCTGCGATCATTGCGGCGGAAAGTGGGCTTTCGGATTCTCCCAGCGATTGGTCGGCCGCCCGTCGGCTCCTGAGCGTGACTTCGCTCGTCTCGGCAACAGCCTGGCGCCCCCGATGCAAGACATGGAGCCGCGTTCACCGTACGACGCTCCCTACGAGAAGGTCTGCTGCATTTTCTGCGAAGAATGCGGGATGCAGACGCCTTGGATCCCGATCGGCAACGACCGCTACGCGGCACTGGATAAGGCCGGCGAGATTTGGAATGCGCGGATGCGGCGGCCGAAAGCCACCGAGGGAGATCTGCTGCAGGTCGTCAGGAAAGAAATTAGCGCAGTCGACGCTGCTTACCTGATTGACCTTCTCTCGAGGAACGAAGACGACTGGGAGAAACGCGGGCCCATTTTTCAGATGCTCGCAAAGAAAATCGCCGACAGCAAAATTACAATGAGCGAGTTCTGGCCAGTCGACACAGTCCTCCGCGATGCGGCGCGATACCGAAAACTGCAGCAGCTAGCGAAGCGCATATACATTGACGGAATCGCTTCGGTCCAGTTTCCCCGGATTCCCGCGACAGGCGGTGACGAAGGCAACTTTGAAAACAGCGTCAACGAGGCGGTCGATGACCTCCCCGACCGCAACCGCTGGTGACTTGACTTCATTCGGTGCCGGTCATACTGAAGGGACCTACAAATTAGACACGGCAAACAAGGACCAAATATGTCGCCCATCCAGTACATCGTCGCCGCCTACCGACTCCGCAACAAACTAGCGCCGCAGCTTTTTACGCTGCTCGCCCTCGGCGTGATCCTGACGTATCACGCGATGACCAGTCCGCAGTTGAGCTGGTTTTTGGACTGAAACGCGAAAGTGACGCTCTCCGGAGAGCGTCCCATTGGAAACGCGATCAGGGTCAAGCCGTTGAATAGAAAGATAAATTCCACTGTTACAAAATGCGCCGAATATTCACACCCCCCTTATTCGGCGCATTTTTCCCACTGTAAAATGCGGTAGAGGCCCGTTCTCGAGATGCCGAGCGCGCTCGCTGCTGCCTTTTTATTGCCATTGCTTGCCGCCAGTGCCTCCTGGACTTGTTCAAGTGTCACCTTGGGCGCCTTTAGTCGCCTCTGGACAGAAAAGCTGGACAAGTAAGCACCGGCCTTTTGCTCTTTGCTATGGCCAGCCGCCTCAACCACGGCTTGCATCGCTTCGCGGTGGAGCGCTGGGTCGGCCCTCTGGTCGCTGCCTTTGATCGGCGCAGGAACGCCGGTGTACTTTTCGAACATCTGCTGCAAGAACTGATGCCTCAGGCCGTGGCACGTAACGCCCAAGCCAGACTTCGTCACACCATGGCGTTTGAGAACCGTATAGAAGTGGTCCTTCCACTGAGTCTTGGTATAGCCGTCGGGGATAGTCGAACCAGTAGACCGGTTTGTGTGTTGGGCAGCCTCAAGTAGGACATCCATCTTAAATTCCATCGGCACCACACGAGGACGACCGCCTTTTGTGCCGTGGACCACGCTGAGCTTTCCGTCTTTACGGACTGCATCTTTGGGCCTCAACAGAAGACTCTCTTCGACCCGTAGACCGAATGCAGCCTGCAGCTTCATCTGCACTGCGACCACGGGCTCCGTCTTCGCAATTTCTTCGATGACGGATACCGCATCGATCCCCTTTCCTTCCCATGACTTGTCCTCGGTCGCTACAGACGTGCGCCGAAAGTCGTGCGCGGCTGGATCAATGTAATCCGACATCTTCTTGACGAGGTTCGGCTTGTTGATCCAGCTCGAGAACGCACGGAAGTACGTCAACTTGTTTTCGATGGTTCCAGGACTCTGACCGTCTTTGTGCCATAGTGCCACCAGACGTTCGATGTGCTTTTCCTTAAGCGCATAAGGTGTTTGTATCGCGTAGCCGCTTTGGCGAAGCTCAACAAACGAACGGCATAGCTTTCGCAGTCGTGGGCCCTGTGTCACGACCGATATTGGCTTAGTGCTGACGCGGGTGCGGCTGTGAACGCGGTTAACGTTCGGAGTGAAGATGTTTTCCAAGACATCCCGGAACGCGGGAGGAAGCTCGGGATAGCCGGCAACGATGCCCTTCACATAGACGGTTACTGTCATTCGGATGCTCCTTCCTCGTTTGTTGATTGCCGCTTCTCAGCAACGACATACATTGCTCGGCCCCTTTCGAACGCCATTGACAGTTGACCTGAACGCGAGAAGCCATCCGGGACTCCACCAGCCACGCACGAGCCACAAAGCCAGCCAGCTATCGCCGCATGCCGAAGTGCTCTTCGCTTGGATCGGGTATCGTCGAAACCGTAGTTAATCGACATCCGCCATAGGGACCACGCAACTTCAGCCTCGAAGGCGTGATCTACCAGCGTGAATATCCGACGTCGTTGGCTTTGCTTCGGCCCAATCGAAAAATGCGGTGTTTGTGTCTCATTTGCATCGCTTCCGTCTTGGCAGCGCTTTCGTGCCACGGTGGCGACGCTCGATACCAGTTCCGCCCTGGGCGCCCACTCACACAGCAATCGCGTCAACGCATCGACGCCTGAAGTGGCGATCACATCAGCGAACATCGGTGCTCGCAGTTGCGCGGTACCGGCTAAGCGCATGAGACGAAATGGCAAGGCCGCTCGAGTCGAGGCTTGCTTGCAAAACGCAATTTCTCCGCAGCTTTTAGCATGCGCGTTCTCCCTATTTGCGGACGAGTCCGCGACCGTGCTCGTCTAAGCGCGGTGCCAGTCGTTGCCGCTGCGCGCATGCCCTCGGGAGCCTATCCCCGATTCTTGCCGCACAGCGCCGCGTATCCCCGCCGGGTCCTGCCTTCCTGTCCTTTAGCGATTCCATTCGATAGCCCCGCACGTGGAAGAAACGTGCATCGACCGCCGTATTGCTGCGTGCTGCCAGTCGTCACGCTTCGCGTGTTGACTGCCGCTGGTTACTGCCGGAGTACTTCCAACGCGCGTCCCGCTTCGCGGGATCTCTCGTCGTTGTGTATTCCTGCTGCCCCCAGCAGTCGAACCGCGTACTGCGAAAACTGTGCGATTCGGCTATGCCGCTGCCATGGCTACCGCGCCGGCCCCAGACGCGCTGTTGCGCGCCGGCGTGCCCCGTCTTTGCGACGGCACGACCTCGGCCAAGTGCTCGGTAATCTTTTTGCGCTGCTTTTTTCCGGGTGCGCCGCCCGTTCGTCTTCCGTACAGGGAGCAGCTTTCCGTTGATCCCCCATCCCAAAGCGCGTTCACTTGGTCGCGGTGTGTCGGACCTCATGCAACGTACCCAGCGTCGTGTGCTGTAAGGATGCGTCCATCCTCCTTGAGCTGGAAAAAGAGCAGCACGGACAAGTGTCCGCGCGCTCCCAATCCGTCTCATCTCGGACACTCGGGCAGAACCGCCCGCAAACCCAATGGATATCGCGTGTCCAGCGTCCTCACTTTGGGTCGCTTTGAACTTGATTAGATTCAGAAAAAGGCCGCTTCATTTTGCGGCCGTGACAGAGGGGGTTTTCGCTAGGCAAAGCGATCCCCTCGATGGTCCTTTTCAGGAGGGTCGATGCGCATGCGCGCGGTTGGTAAGTGGAAGAATACCGCCGCCGTGACTAGACGCAGCATCAAAAGCTGCCTAAATGTTGCGAGCTTTTGGTTCCTTGACATTGCGGCGTTGTCGGTACAGTAGGTCCGTCAACAGCGGGCTTTGGCCCTTGCTGGGTCCCGATAGGTGCCCTAACGAGAGCGTTCGTTCAGCGTCGGCCTCTGCTTGGCCCCAACCCGGCCCAACCAGCGACCCTCAAAGTCGAAACCTTCGTGCTTGGCCCGTGGAGGGACCAAGTAAGGACCACGCAGGGGCCACGCCAGTGGATTTTTGACAACGGCTTACTCAAACTCTGGAGAGAGAATCATGAAAGCACAGGTTTTTGCGGTTGATGTTGGTTATGGCAACACTAAATGCGCGTTTCGGATGGGCTCCGACCTCGCGACGATGATGTTTCCGTCGCTTGCCCCGCTTCGCGTCAGCGAGGCGGTTTCAAGTTTTGCCAGCGGTGTGCTGTCAGATCGCAAAGTGGCTGCCATCGAAATCGATGGCACAGTGTATGAAGTTGGCCCGGGTGTTGAGAGATCGTCAGCTTATGGGAACGCAGGTCGGACGCTGTCAGAAGACTTCTGCACAACGCCGAACTACGCGGCGCTGCTCTATGGCGCACTTCACTTCGCCGGCGTGACGGAGGTCGAACGTCTAGTTCTGGGATTGCCGGTTCATAGCATCGGCAAGTACGCCGACTTCGTGCGCGACGAGTTCAGCGGCACGCTGACCATTGGTGAGCGGAAGGTGAGTATTGGCAGCGTGAAGGTCATCCCGCAGCCCCTCGGCTCGCTCGTCTCGTTCTCCGAGTACGGCGGCGATGAGTTCGACCGGGAAAACGAGCATATCGTCATCGACGTTGGCTATTTCACAACGGACTGGGTGGTCGCAAACGGCTTCACGATGAACGACGCGCGCAGCGGCGGGGTTCCGGGCGGTGCATCCCAAGTCTACAAGCGCATTGCGTCGTTGATCAGCGAAGCGCGGGGCGAGATCGTCACCGATATCGAGAAACTCGATAAGTGCCTCCGGATGAAAAAGCCTTTCCTTTTCTATAACCAGGAGATGGATCTCGAACCGTACGTGGAAAAGTCTCAAGCAGTCGTCCGGAGCACGGTCAAAGCGATCCAAGAAAAGGTTGGCGCAACCGGCACCGTTCGGTCCATCGTCCTGAGCGGCGGCGGTGCAGCTCTTTACGAGTCGGCAGTTCGGGAAGCGTTTCCAAAGAATCGGGTTCAGTTGATGGATGCGCCGTGCTTTGCGAACGCGAAGGGCTTTCTGATCATCGGCGAATCGACGCTAGCGCGTGAGCGTAAGCTCGGGGTGGCAGCATGACAAGAAAGATGCTGATCAAGGTGACGGTGGACGAGGCTCTCTACCCTGAGCTCTATCAGCGTCTGGATGAACATAATCCACGATTGCGCGCGGCCGTGCTCCGATCACTTGCGAGCGACACAGCACGGGCCGTGATCGGCGGGCGCGAGTTAGTCGGTGCCGGCAAACGCGAACGGTTGCCAGCCTATGCGGAACAGCCGGTCGAAGCGCTCTCGGCTCCAAAAGTCTCTGCTCTTCCTGCATCGTCCATCTCGACTGTTGCGGCGCATTCGGCAGCACCTTCTCGCGCAGCTGATCAAGATTTGCCGGCACAGCTTGATCGTTTCAACTACGATGAGATCGGCGATCAGTTTTCTAATTTCTAGCTGACTGTCGCACGGCACCGGTCACCGCTTTTATGTAGATATCGCGTCTCCCCGACTGCCCCGCAGTCGGGTTCGCGCCCAGCTGAAGAACTTAGAAACTCCATCTAAGCCTACGAGCGGCCCGGATCAAGCGACTTGCTCGCAACATGGTGACAGTATCGCTACCCGGCTAACTCGCGCTGTAACTTGACTTCGGCGCTCTGATGGCAAGATGAGTTCTAAGTGCAGCCGATGCACATCCTGATCAACGACCAATGAGACGCTTTATGGACATTCTCAGTAACCTGACGCAACTGGACTGGACGCGCGGCGTGCGCATGTGGATTCTCGTGGCCGCCGCGCTGGCTGCTTGCGAGGCGGCTTATTTGTTTCATCGCGCTCTGTTCCGCCAAGCCAACGGAGCCGATGATGTACGCTAAATTCATGGCACTGCCCTTTTTTGCGCGACGCCTCATCATCGCCATGGCGTCTCTCTTCGTGATGTGGGTCTGTGCCTATCTGCCAAAGAGCGGGTTGACTCAAGTGCTGATCGGCTCAGGCGCGTTCATTATTTTTTGGGCGACCGGCCTCCTCGTGCCTTTCCTCAAGGTCACGTTTTTCGTCCTGAGGTGGCGTTTGTGGTACGTCGTGCGCTACAAGTAGCCTCTGAACCGCGAGCCACAAATAGAAAAGCCCCGACCAATGGTCGGGGCTTTTGTCTTCAGGGGGTAATCAATGCAGCAGAGATACACCTTGTGCGCTCGCCTGTCGACGAATGCAGTAAAACCAAGCAGTGTCCAGCGTGACGCCTTGTTTCTCCAGTCGGGCATGACCACCTCGTTTCCGGTCGATGACGTCATAGGCTTCCGCCTGCGACTTCCCTACCCTGACCGAGCCGTTCTCGACACCGGAAGTTGCCACGATTTCATACCGGCCAACAATCATGCTGAAGCTCATTTCCTTTTCTCCATTGGAAAAGCTCGGGCGGATTGCGGCCCCAGCGGGGACGAATCCCCACCGGGCAGAAAGTTACTATTAGCGGCCAGACGGCCGCGGAATCAAACAATCAAACGTGCAGTGCTTCGCGTTCGTCGCGGCGCACCACCATTGCCATCGCAGGGCGATGCGCTGCCTGAGACGCACACCACTCGTCGGCAAAATCTGTTTCCCGCTTTTTAGGCCGGTGAACCATAGCCGTGTAGCCTTCAGCTCGCAGCCGCTTCGCCAGCTTCAATGCAGCATTGACGCCCGGCGATTTGCCGGTGCGGGGATCGACCGCATCGAAGTCCGCGAAGATATGAACGACGCGGATTCCGAGGCCGTCCGGCACAACAAAATCGGCGAGAAGGATTCGATTCAGGCAATACCAGACCGGCACGCCGAAGAGCATGTGCGCGGCATACGCCGTCTCAAGACCTTCCGCGACGCCAATTTCACCGTCGACCGGATCCATCAGCCGGACTGCGCCGCCGTTGAGCTTATGCAGCGTCACGTCGTTCAGCTTGGCCGGAAGGATCTCGCCATCGTTAGTGACGATCGACGCTTTCGCCGGTTTCGAGCGTTCAAGGAAGGTGCGGTGCAACGTTCCGAGCCGGCCGTCCGGCAACGTGAAGCGGGCAAGGATGCCCGGCCACTGACCGATGACCTTCTTCTCGTGCCGGTAATCGAGCATCGCCATGCGCAGCGCTGCGGAAGGCGCCACTGTCAAACCCGGCACCCGTTCGCGCAGGTATCGCGGAACGAGGCCATCGGTCCCGACCAGCGTCGCGCGATCCCACATTGAATCGAGACGCTTGCGCGCCCACTCGGGGTCGACCTTTCGGCCAGGCGCCGGGGCCGCCGGTTGCGCTCGGTTTTGCCGTGCATCGGCCAGACTGCCGCCTTCAAGTTCGATCATGAGTTCGCGGAAAGTCATTCCGGCGGACTTGCAGATGAGCTCGAAGCCGTCGCCGGCTTTTCGGTCGCCGTCGTTGCACTTGCGGCAGACCCAGTCGCCCCGCCCGCGGTTGTTGTCGTAGGTGAAGCGGTCGTTTCCGCCGCAGATGGGACAGGGTGCGCCCTTCCCGGTCAATGAGCTTGCGGGCACTCCATACTTCTGGAGCAACGCAATCCACTGTTCCGGGGACAGCTTGATGTCCTTCACATTCATTGTCACTCCAGTTGTGGTGTGGTTGAGGTCGATGCCTGAACAGGCGGTGAAACCGTGCTCAAAAAAGCCGTCCGCCTCGCGCGAGGCGAGCACGGCGGGCGGCTTTTTTCAGCAGGGGAAGCGAAAGGTGGGTGTAGCGACGAATGAGGCCGTGTCGCGTAGGAAAGAGACGCTTCGCGGCTCCGCCGACCGTTTCCGGTTCGACGAAGCAACGAAGGTGAGAAGAAACAGGAGGTGAGGTGAGCCGTTACGGGATCAGATCGCGGCCCACTCGCGCCGCGTCAGGAATCCCCGGAACGGGATGTCATCGTCCATGTCTGCGAAGCCGCCGCCTCCACCGAACGACGTCGATTGCGGTTCGCGATTCGCCGGCGCAGGGTTGCTCGATCGCGGCTGCTGCGAACGTTCTTGACGTGCAGGGCGTTGGCTCTCGAAGCCGTCATTGGATGAACGATCGCCCGTAGAGCGGCCGCCGAGCATTTGCATCTGGTCTGCGACGATTTCCGTCGAGTACCGCTTCTGCCCGGCTTGGTCCGTGTACTTGCGCGTGCGGATTCTGCCTTCGATGTACACCGACGAGCCCTTCTTCAGATACTCGTTGACGATCTCAGCCAGCCGACCGAAGAACGACACTCGATGCCATTCGGTCTGCTCCTTCATTTCGCCCGAGGCCTTGTCTTTGTAGCGATCGGTTGTTGCGAGTCGAATATTCGCGACCGCATCGCCGCTCGGCAGGTAACGCGTCTCAGGGTCAGCCCCGAGGTTGCCGACGAGGATGACTTTGTTTACTGATGCCATAACTAACTCCTTTAAGATTTTTTGGAAATCGACCAAAGCCACTTGTCCCACAGCACTTGCTCGCCGCTGGCGTCTAGCTTAGGTCGCCCACGTCCATCGACTGCTGGCACTTTGGTTTTGCCGATCCGCTTGACTTCAACGCGGTCACCGATGCGACAGGCCGACTCTGCGATTGCGTCGCGGAGGCCCTCGCCTTGGAGAACGTGCGTCTCGCCGCGATGCTCGAGCGTCACGCAAAACGATTCATACGTCTTGCCAGGGCGCTTGCCATCGGGGAATCGCTTCTCCCCCCACTCTAGCAAAACCCCGTAC
>LRBF01000046.1 GCA_001580565.1 Caballeronia megalochromosomata
GACCCGATTGACCCATCGGCCGCGAAGCGGGACGGAGCTATTGGTGCTGAACCAGCCAGTGAAGCGGCGCGATGTGACAGACCGTGCGCGATCCAAGCCGCGCGAGTTTTGTGAGGGCACTCGCTACTGCCGGGCCATTCAGCCAATCGCCTGTGCCGCGGCCGGCATGAAGCACTTTGGATGGAAAAGCTGCTTTCTTTGCCTACTTTCTTTGCAGCAGCAAAGAAAGTAGGTGCCGCCCCGCACAGGGGCAACGCTAATAAACCAACACGAAATCAGGCCATCCACAGAAGCCCCATCCACTAACCCAACCCACGCCCCAGATCAGCGCGCACATCCGCTGGATCTTCAAGCCCCACGGCAAGACGAATAAGCCCTTCACGAATACCCGCAGCTTCACGCACCTCAGGTGTAAGACGCCCATGCGTCGTCGTCGAAGGATGTGTGATCGTCGTGCGCGTATCCCCGAGATTCCCTGTGATCGAGCACAGCTTCGTGCCATCAACCACGCGCCATGCATTCGCGCGCTGCTGCTCCTGCGTCTCGCCCTTCAACTCGAACGATACGATCGCACCGCCCGCCTTCTGCTGCTTCATCGCGATCGCATGTTGCGGATGCGATTCGAGCCCCGGATAAAACACGCGATTCACAGCCGGATGCGCTTCGAGCCAGCGCGCGATCTCCAAAGCATTCGCCGACTGCTTCTCCACGCGCAGCGCGAGCGTCTCCATGCCCTTCAACAACACCCACGCATTGAACGCGGACATCGTCGGACCGGCGCTGCGCACGAACGGAAAGACCGTCTCCATGATGAAGCGCTTCGAGCCGACGAGCGCGCCGCCGAGCACACGCCCCTGACCGTCGAGAAACTTCGTGGCCGAATGCATCACGACGTCCGCGCCGAGTTTGAGCGGCTGTTGCAATGCAGGACTGCAAAAGCAGTTATCGACGACGAAAAGCGCGCCATTATGCTTCGCGATCTTCGCGATTGCCTCGATATCCGCGATCTCGGTCAGCGGGTTCGAAGGCGTCTCCAGAAAGAACATCTTCGTTGCGGGCGTCACGGCCGCTTGCCATTCGTCCGGCCTCGTCGGGTCGACGAATGTCGTCGTGATGCCGAACTTCGGGAAGATCTGCGTGAACATGCCGATCGTCGAGCCGAACAGGCTCTTCGAACTGACGATGTGATCGCCCTGCTGCATCGACGCCATCACGACCGACAATATCGCCGACATGCCCGACGCCGTCGCCATGCACGCCTCGCCGCCTTCGAGCGCGGCAAGGCGGTTCTGGAACATCGTGACGGTCGGATTGGTGAAACGCGAATACGTGTACGCTTCTTCGGCATTCCTGAAGCGCTCGGCCGCTTCCGCCGCGCTCGAAAAGCAGAAGCTCGATGTGAGAAAGAGCGCCTCGGCATGCTCGTTGAATTCGCTGCGCAAGGTCCCGGCGCGCACGGCGAGCGTATCGAAGCTCAGGTTGTCGTCCATGTTTTTCTCCCTTTTTTCAGGCACGCGACGCAAAAAAGCCCGCTTGGTCCTTGCAGACAAAGCGGGCTCGTTCGAAGCGCCGAGGACTTATTCCACCGATAGTTGCAGATGCAATTGTGAGCGCGTCATGCCGCCCTCTTGCGCTTCGCTCGCCGCGTCGCGATCCGACTGCGATTGCGGCGCAAGACGCGCGGTTTCAATGCGATCGAGATAATCCGTCGTCACGTCGCCCGTGATGTATTTGCCGTCGAAACACGACGCCTCGAATTCCTTCAGCGCCGGGTTGATGTCGCGGATCGCGTTCTTCAGGTCTTCCACGTCCTGATAGACGAGATAGTCCGCGCCGATCATGCGCGCGACTTCATCATCGCTGCGACCGTGCGCGACGAGTTCACCGCGCGTCGGCATGTCGATGCCGTACACGTTCGGGAACTTCACCGGCGGCGCGGCGGACGCGAAGATCACCTTGTTCGCGCCGGCATCGCGCGCCATCTGCACGATTTCATGCGAAGTCGTGCCGCGCACGATCGAATCGTCGACGATCAGCACGTTCTTGCCCTTGAACTCGATGGCCATCGCGTTCAGCTTCTGGCGCACCGACTTCTTGCGCACCGCCTGGCCCGGCATGATGAAGGTGCGGCCCACGTAACGGTTCTTGAAGAAGCCCTCGCGATACTCGACGCCGAGCTTCGCGGCCACTTGCATCGCGGCGGGGCGCGACGAATCGGGAATCGGCATCACGACGTCGATCGGCACATCGGGCAGCACGCGCTTGATCTTCTCGGCGAGGTAATCGCCCATGCGCAGACGCGCGTTGTAGACCGGCACCCCGTCGAGGCACGAGTCCGGACGCGCGAGATACACGAGTTCGAAGATGCACGGGTTGAGCTCGGGCTTCTCGGCGCACTGATGGTTGTGCAGATTGCCTTCGGCGTCGATGAAAATCGCTTCGCCCGGCTCGACATCGCGCACGAACTCGAAGCCGATACCCTCGATCGCCACCGACTCCGACGCCACCATCCACTCGACGCCCGTCGCCGTTTCCTGCTTGCCGAGCACGAGCGGGCGAATGCCGAACGGATCGCGGAACGCGACGAGCCCGTAGCCCGCGATCAGCGACACGATCGCATACGAACCCCTGACCCGGCGATGCACGCCCGCGACGGCCTTCCACAGCGCGGCGGCGTCGAGCTGAAGGCCCGAGCTCGCGAGCTGAAGTTCGTGCGCGAAGACGTTGAGGAGCACTTCGGTGTCGGACGCGGTGTTGATGTGCCGGCGGTCGATGCGGAACATCTCGTCCTTCAGCTGCGTCCAGTTCGTGAGATTGCCGTTATGCGCGAGGATGATGCCGAACGGCGCATTCACGTAGAACGGCTGGGCTTCTTCCTCGCTCGATGCTGAACCGGCGGTCGGATAACGCACCTGACCGATGCCCACATTGCCCGGCAGGCTCCGCATGTTGCGCGTGCGGAACACGTCGCGCACCATGCCGTTGGCCTTATGCATGTGGAAGTTGTTGCCGTTCGCCGTGGCGATGCCCGCCGCGTCCTGTCCGCGATGCTGGAGCAGGAGCAGGCTGTCATAGATCAGCTGATTGACGGGAGTCTGAGAAACTACACCTACGATGCCGCACATGGCATGGTCCTTCAAAGAGTCGAAACGGGTAGACAAGGCGTTGCCCGGATCTCATCGACGCTTCTCTCGAAATTTGGCCGTAACGGGGCCGGGCCGAAGCGTCATCGAGCCGTCGCGCGTTCCTCGTGTAGCCGGCCGTTCGTCTATTGTGCGGCGCCTGGCGCCAGGCCGCTCGGTTCAGGAGCGACGTGCACATACGCGGCGAGCGTATCGGGGAGCAGCGGTTTCAATTCGCGCACGCCTTGCTCGGCCATCGGCCGCAGCAGCGCATTGCGCCAAAAATCCTTTTCCGGCAGTTCGGTCAAGCCAGCCAGGGCGACCAGAATCACTACCAATATAGCCCCTCTCACGAGGCCGAACAGCAAACCCAGGGAGCGATCCACGCCGCGCAGGCCGGTCACTTCCGTAATGCGCGTCAAAAGCGCCGACAGCACGCTCGATATCAGCAGCACCCCCGCGACCACCAGCACGAACGCCACGAGCCATTGCGTGAGCGCGCCGCCGGGCCATGTCGACGGAATATAGGGCACGACGAAACCGACGAAGCGACCGCCGATCAGAATGGCGGCGACCCAGCCGACCAGACCGAACGCCTCGGCCAACAGGCCCCGCCACATGCCGCGCAGCGCGGAAAGGCCGATCACGGCCATCACGGCATAGTCGAAAGCGGTGAACATCGAATCGGCTTAGTTCGATGCCCGGGTGCCGCCGCCCAAGCCGGCCTGGCGCACCTTCACGAGCGCCGACTGCGCCGACGCGCGATCCGGGAACGGACCCGCGCGCAACAGCGACTTGGTTGCGCCGTCCGACTGCTTGCGATGTTCGAGATATGCGGGCACGCCCGCGGACTTCAACTTGTTGACCCAGTTTTGTGCGGCGGTTTCATCGTCGAACTGGCCGATCTGCAGCACGAAGCGGCTGCCAGCCGGCGACGACGGCGTGTTCGCCGCGCTCGCGGCCGCGTTGGCGGCAGTGTTCGCGTTGGCTTCCTCGGAGGGTTCGGCGGCCTGCTGCTTTGCGTTCTGACTTGCGGCGGCGGCAGGTTTCGACGGCTTCGCCTCGGCCTTCGGCTGTTCCTTCGGTTCAGGCTTCGCCTGTGCCGTCGCGGCCGGTGCCGCAGCCTGCGGCTGCGTCACGCCAGCGGTGACGCTGCCCGAAGTACCTGCAGGCGCTTCATGCGCGACGCCGGCTTGCGTATCCGCGTCATTGGCATCGCGCGACTGCTTCGCGGCGGGCGCCGGACGATTGGGAATATCGATGGAAATGTCGTCGGTGACGGGCTTCGGGCGCGAATCCAGCACCATCGGCAGGACGATGACCGCGGCCAGCACCAGCGCGATCGCGCCGACGAGCCGCCGGCGCGCACGCTGCTTCTCGGGTAGGGTGGGGTCGAGCATCATCGCGTCGGCGTCGGTGCGCTCCGGGCGGCGCGTGCGGCGCTCCGTGCGCACGGTATGACGCGAGCCGCGCGAGGAATCGGAATATGCGTCGCGACCGGAGTCGTCTTTCTTGCCGAACGAAAAGAGTCCCATGTATCGCTTGGTGCTGACGGCCGACCGTCACATTGATGCTGCTAGTTATGCTGCATTCGACGGTAAGCCATGACACCGGCTACCGTGTAGAAACTGCCGAAAACCAAAATTCTATCATTTTCGGACGCCCGGCTTAACGCATCTTGAAAAGCCAGGGCAGGCGTTTCGAAGCGAGAAACGCTGCTGTCGGGGCCGTCGTTGACACCGGCATCGCGTAATGCGTGCTCCAGTTGTTCCGCCGACGCAGCACGCGGCGTGGGCAGCGCGGTGACATGCCAGTGGTCGATCTCGCCCTTCAGCTGCTTCACGATGCCTTCGACGTCCTTATCGCCCATCGCGCCGAACACCGCGTAAGTGTACGGAAAATAGCCCATGTTGCCGAGATTTTGCGACAAAACAGCGGCAGCGTGAGGGTTGTGCGCAACGTCGAGAATGATCTGCGGCTTGCCCGGCAGCACCTGAAAACGGCCCGGCAACTCCACATTGGCCAGTCCGAGGCGGATATCCTGAGCCGAGACCGGCAGGCGCTCACGCAGCGATTCGAGCGCGGCCAGCGCCGCCGACGTGTTGATCAACTGATTCGCGCCGCGCAGCGCCGGATACGCCAGCGCCGAGCGCCGCTGCTCACGGCCGATATAGCTCCATTGCTGGCGCTCGTTACCCGGCTGCGCTTCGTAGCGGAAATCGCGGCCCACGAGCCACAGGTCCGCGCCCACCGCCTGCGCATGATCGATCAGGCTCTGCGGCGGCGACGGGTCGCCACATACGGCAGGCTTGGCCGTCCGGAAGATGCCGGCCTTCTCGAAGCCGATCTTCTCGCGCGTGTCGCCGAGATAATCGGTATGGTCGATGTCGATGCTCGTGATCACCGCGCAATCCGTATCGACGATATTCACCGCGTCCAGACGGCCGCCCAGCCCCACTTCCAGAATCACCGCATCGAGCCCGCGCGATGCGAACAGATGCAGGATCGCGAGCGTCGTGAATTCGAAGTAGGTCAGTGAAACCGGCGCGGGCAGGCTCGCGCGCGCCTTTTCCACCGCCTCGAAATGTTCGAGCAGATCGGCGTCGCTCGCCTCGGCGCCATCGATGCGCGCGCGCTCGTTGAACGACAGCAGATGCGGCGAAGTATGGCAACCGACGCGAAAACCCGCGCGCAGCAGGATCGTTTCGAGGATGGCGCACGTGGAGCCTTTGCCGTTCGTGCCGCCGACGGTGATGACGGGACAGTCGAAGCTCAGGCCGAGCGCATCCTTTACCTTGCCGATGCGCGTGAGGCCCATGTCGATGCCGACCGGATGCGCGGCTTCCAGATGGGCGAGCCAGGCGTCGAGAGTGGGGAAAGTGTTCATTTTGGAGACCGGGAAAGCAAAACGCCGCGCGGAACCTCAGGGCTCTCGCGCGGCGCGCCGCTGCATATCAGCAACTCAGGCGACGGAATCGGCGGGCTGCCGCGTCATCAGCGCCATCAACTGGGCAAGTTCTTCGCGCATCTTGCGGCGATCCACGATCATGTCGATCGCGCCCTTCGTCATCAGGAATTCGGCGCGCTGGAAGCCTTCCGGCAGCTTTTCGCGCACGGTCTGCTCGATCACGCGCGGTCCTGCGAAGCCGATCAACGCCTTCGGCTCGGCGATCACGACATCGCCGAGGAACGCGAAGCTCGCGGACACGCCGCCCATCGTCGGGTCGGTCAGCACGGAGATGAACGGCAGCTTCGCATCCGAGAGCCTCGTCAGGAGCGCCGTGGTCTTGGCCATCTGCATCAGCGAAAGCAGGCTTTCCTGCATGCGCGCGCCGCCGGACGCCGTGAAGCAGATGAACGGCACGTTCTGCTCGATCGCGTTGCGCGCGCCGCGCACGAAGCGCTCGCCGACCACCGAGCCCATCGAGCCGCCCATGAACGAGAATTCGAAGCACGCGACGACGCAGGGAATCGTGTGGATCGCGCCGCCCATGACGACCATCGCGTCGGTCTCGTCGGTATCCTCCATCGCTTCCTTGATGCGATCCGGATACTTGCGGCTGTCCTTGAATTTGAGCGCATCGACCGGCACGACTTCCTGGCCGATTTCATAGCGGCCTTCCGGATCGAGCAGGCGGTCGAGCCGCTCGCGCGCGCCGATGCGCATGTGATGGCTGCACTTCGGGCACACATGCAGGTTCGCCTCGACGTCGTTGCGATACAGCACCGCCTCGCACGACGGGCACTTCACCCACAGGCCCTCGGGAATGCCCTTGCGGCTTTTGGGATCGGTTTGCTTGATCTTAGGCGGCAGCAGTTTGTCGAGCCAGCTCATCGTTTTTCCTTGACTGATCGGTCGCCGCGCGGCGCACGTCCGAATCGGACGGCCCGCGGCGGCGCGTATTTTACTTTGCGGCGTCGAGCGCCTGACGAATTTCGGCGATGAAGCTCGTCAGCGACGCGGCCGCGGCGTCCGGTTTCGCCTCTTCGAGCAGTTGCACGAGGCGGCTGCCGATGACGACGGCGTCCGCGACATCGGCGACGGCGCGCGCGGTTTGCGCGTCACGAATGCCGAAACCGACGCCAACCGGCAGGGGCACATGCGACTTGATGGCCGGGATTTTACTCGCGATGCTGGAAACGTCCAGATTTGCCGCGCCGGTCACGCCTTTCAGCGATACGTAGTAGACATAGCCGCTCGCGATCTTGCCGACCGCCGCGACGCGATCGTCCGTTGAGGTCGGCGCGAGCAGGAAGATCGGATCGATGCCGGAAGCGCGCATGGTCTCGCCGAATTCGATCGCTTCCTCGGGCGGGTAATCGACCACCAGCACGCCGTCGACGCCCGCTTCCTGCGCGGCTTTCGCGAAGGCGCCGGCGCCCATGCGCTCGATCGGATTCGCGTAGCCCATCAGCACGACGGGCGTCTTGTCGTCGGTCTGGCGAAAGCGCGCGACGTCGGCCAGCACGCTCTTGAGCGTCACGCCGCGTGCGAGCGCGCGCTCGGACGAACGCTGGATCACGGGGCCGTCGGCCATCGGGTCGGAAAACGGCACGCCCAGTTCGATGACGTCCGCGCCGCCCTTCGCCAGCGCGTGCATGAACTCCACGGTCTGCTCCGGATTCGGATCGCCCGCGGTGATGAACGGGATCAGCCCTTTTCTGCCCTGCGCGGCCAGTGCCGCAAATGTGTTCTTGATACGGGACATGAGAATTCTCTTGGTCGTATTCGTTGGCGTCAGATGCTTCTACGCGCATCGGACGCGATCAGCGACGAAAAAGACGCTATTCGGCGGCTTGTGCAGCAGTGTCGGTCGCGACGAGCGTCTTGCGGCGCGCGCGGACCGGCTCGTCCGCCTTGAGCCGCGCGGCCCGCACTTCGGCGAGGCGGCTTTCGGCGATCGCGCAGTAATCCGCGTTGATCTCATAGCCGGTGAACTGCCGGCCGTGACGCGCGCACGCGACGGCGGTCGTGCCGCTGCCCATGAACGGATCGAGCACACGGCCGCCCGGCGGACAGCTCGCGAGCACCATGCGCTCGACGATCTCCAAAGGCTTTTGCGTCGGATGGTCCACCCGCTCCGCGTGCTGCCGGTGCAGACGCGAAACCGACCAGACATCCTTCGGGTTGTAGCCGAGTTCCAGCCACTTGCTGCCTTCGAAAATCTTGCGTGAGCGCGCCTTTTTCGTCTCTGCGTCGTAAGGAATGCGCACCGGATCGAGATCGAAGTAGTAATCCTTCGATACCGCGAAATAACCGATGTTGTCGTGCACTGACGTAAATTTACGCGTCGTTCCACCCATGCTCGGCACGCGCCGGTCCCAGACGATCTCGTTGATCATCAGAAGCCGGCGTTTCAGGAACACGAACAGTTCGGGCGAATATTGCCAGGTGCAGAAGATGTACAGCGAGCCGCTCGGCTTGAGCTTCGGAATCGCCAGACCGAGCCAGCGATACGTCCACTCGAGAAAAGCGTCGCCGGACAGCATGTCCGAATCGTTCCCGTAGTCCTTGCCCAGACCATAAGGCGGGTCCGCGACGATCAGATCGATCGACGCATCGGGAATGTGTTCGGCATCGGCCAGAAAATCGCGGTTGCGGATATCGCTGCCGGCGCCCTGGAGAGCGCCGGAGGACAACGGCTCGTCGATGACGGTGCGCATGTATCAGGCGCTCAGAACTGGATGCCCGATCGCTCGGCGACCGTGTGCATGTCCTTGTCGCCCCGGCCCGACAGATTGACGAGCAGCACCTTGTCACGCGGCAGCGTCTTTGCGAGCTTCGCGCCGTAAGCGAGCGCGTGGCTCGACTCCAGCGCCGGGATGATGCCCTCGATCCGGCAGCAGTCGTGGAAGGCCTTGAGCGCTTCGTCGTCGGTGATGCCGACGTACTCCGCGCGTCCGGCGTCCTTCAGCCACGCGTGCTCGGGGCCGACGCCCGGATAGTCGAGACCCGCCGAAACCGAATGCGTCTCGATGATCTGGCCATTTTCGTCCTGCAGCAGATACGTGCGGTTGCCGTGCAGCACGCCGGGGCTGCCGCCCATCAGCGACGCGGCGTGGCGGCCCGTATCGATGCCGTCGCCGGCCGCTTCGACGCCGATCAGTCTGACGTCTTTATCGTCGATATACGGGTAAAAGATGCCCATCGCATTCGATCCGCCGCCAACGCACGCAATAACCGCGTCCGGCTGGCGACCGGCCATTTCAGGCATCTGCACGCGGCATTCGTCGCCGATCACGCGCTGGAAGTCGCGCACCATCATCGGATAAGGATGCGGACCCGCCACCGTGCCGATGATGTAGAACGTGTTTTCGACGTTCGTCACCCAGTCGCGCATGGCTTCGTTGAGCGCGTCCTTCAGAGTCTTCGAGCCGGATTCGACCGGCACGACCGTCGCGCCGAGCAACTTCATGCGATAGACGTTGGCAGCCTGGCGACGCACGTCCTCCGCGCCCATGTAGACCACGCACTCCATGCCGAAGCGCGCGGCGATGGTCGCCGTCGCCACGCCGTGCTGTCCCGCGCCGGTTTCTGCGATCACGCGCGGCTTGCCCATCTTGCGAGCAAGCAGCGCCTGACCGATCACGTTATTCACCTTGTGCGCGCCGGTGTGGTTCAGATCCTCGCGCTTCAGATAAAGCTGCGCGCCGCCCAGCATCTCGCTCCAGCGCTTCGCGTGGTAAATCGGCGACGGACGGCCCACGTAGTGCTTGAGCTCGTACTCGTATTCGGCGAGAAATTCGGGATCTTTTTGCGCCGCTTCATACGCGACGCGCAATTCGTCAAGCGCGTGGATGAGCGTCTCGGAGACGAACACGCCTCCATATTGGCCGAAGTGGCCTCTTTCGTCTGGCAAGTTGTACATTACGTCACTCTCTCGGTTACGTGGCCGGCAGCGCGGCTCACGTCGACATCACCCGGCATCCGCTTCGCGCACCGCGCGTACGAACGCCGCCATTCGGGCGGGATTTTTCACGCCCCTGGCGCCCGGCACTTCGATGCCGCTCGAGACATCGACCGCGTACGGGCGCACACGCCGAATGGCGTCACTGACGTTTTGCGCGTTCAACCCACCACTCAAAACGGCCCGATGCCCGAGATCTGTTGGGATAAGTGACCAATCGAATACCTTTCCACCGCCGCCGAAGCCCTCGACGAGAGCGTCGAGCAGAAGGCCGCCTGCGGCTTTGAACTTGATTGACGATTCTATCAAATGGCTTGTCGACGCATCAGCCCCAATTCGCAGGGCGCGCCAATAGGATAAACCCGCAATCGCCGCGAGTTCCTCGCATTGCTCGGGGGTTTCGTCGCCATGGAATTGCAGCAGCGAAAGCGGCACGTTTGACGTGACTTCGCGAATCCACTCGGGCGTAGCATTGACGAAAAGTCCCACGGGCGACACGAGCGGCGGCACGTGGCGCGCCAGTTCGACCGCCTGCGCGACGCTGACCGAGCGCGGGCTCGGCGGATAGAACACGAAGCCGACGGCGTCCGCGCCGAGCGCGACGGCGTGTTGCACGTCCTCGACGCGCGACAGTCCGCACAACTTGACGCGGGTGCGATGCAAATCTCGTTCGGTCATTTCGGCTCCGCCCAGATGGCGCTCCAGGGCATGCTGGCGATATGCGGCGGCGGCACCGCGAAGTGTTCAGGATAGCCGACCCCGGCCAGATAAAGCCCATCCGGCATAAAGGTCGGCGCGGCGGCGCGGCGGTCGCGGGCAGCGAGCACGTCGGCCATCCACGCGGCCGGATGACGGCCCCGGCCGATCGCGACGAGGCACCCCATCAGGTTGCGCACCATGTGATGCAGGAAGGCGTTGGCGCGAAAGCGAAAATGGATGAAATCGCCCTGTTCGCGCACGTCGATCTGATAGAGGTGCTTGACCGGCGTCTTTGACTGGCAATCGGCGGCGCGAAACGACGAAAAATCATGCTCGCCGATCAGGCACGCGACCGAATCGCGCATCGCTTCGACGTCCAGCGGCGTGTGCACCCAGCCCGCGCGTTTCGCCAGCATGGGTGAACGCACCGGATTGACATACAGCGCGTAAAAATACGTGCGCTCGAACGCCGCGAAACGCGCGTGGAAGTCGTCCGGCATCGGCTTCGCCCATTGCACGGCGACCGTCTCGGGCAGAAACGCGTTCGTGCCGCGCACCCATGAGAATTCGGCGCGATCGAGTTCGGTGTCGAAATGGACGACCTGTCCGAGACCATGCACACCGGTATCGGTGCGCCCGGCGACGACGGTCGGCAGCGGCGTTTGCGCGAATTCGGCAAGCGCGCGCTCCAGTTCGTTCTGCACCGTCTTGCCGTGCGGCTGGGACTGCCAGCCGCAAAACGCCGAGCCGTCGTACTGAATGCCTAAAGCGATGCGCATCTCAGGAATGCGGAGCGAGCGTCGACAGAAGCGTGGCGGCCTGCTGACGCGTCGCCGGATCGTTCGATTCAATCACTTCCTGAAGCAGCGTGCGCGCTCCGGGAAGATCGCCCAGTTCGATGTATTCAGCGGCCAGTTCGAGCTTGTTGCGCGCGATCGTCGCGAGTTGCGCTGACGTCAAAGCGGGCAGCGGCTCGATCCTGCTCGAAGCGGGGCCGAGTTCGAAATCGAGGCTCAGCGGCCCGAATTTCGTTGCACCGAGACCGGCTACGGATGCCGCGCCGGCCGTGCCCGCCTCGATCTGCGAGGCCACGGACTGGCTCTGCGATTGCGCTTTCGGTGCCGAATCCGTCCGGGCAACCGGCTGCGGAACGAACGGCGCCTGTTCGATCGGCTGCGGGCCGGTCGGCGGCAGCGGGAGCGTCGCGGGACGTGTCTCGCGCGGCGGCGATGTCACCGTGACCGGCTCGGTCGCGCCGGGCTGCTTGATCGTCAGCTCCATGCGCGGCGGCAGTTCCAGTTCGAGCGAGCCCAACGCCTGAATCGCGTCCTGGGGAAACTTCGGCATCGGGAAACGATGCGCAAGCACCGGCTCTTCGTCCGGCGCGACCCCCGATTTTTCCGCTTCGCGCGCCGCCTCTTCCTCGATGTCGCGCTGCTCGGCCGCGCGTTGCTCGGCGGCTTGCTCGTCGGCGGCGCGCGCCTGCAGCTCGCGCAGTTCGGCCTCGCGCGCGATGATCTCGCGCGCCGCGGCCTCGCGGGCCTGCTCTTCCCGCTCGGTCACCTGACGCAACTCGGCCTCGCGTTCGCGCTCGGCCAGCTCGCGAGCGAGCGCATCCCGCGCGGCGGCTTCGCGCGCGCGGATCTCACGCTCTTCGGCCTCCTGTGCGGCGGCCTGGCGCGCCGCGGCCTCGCGCTCCTCGATTTCCCATTTCTCGGCTTCACGACGCGCCGCCTCGCGCGCCTCGATCTCGCGCGCGTGCTGCTCGTGAGGTTCGGGCGTCTCGGCAGCGCCAGTCGGCGGCACGAAATCAGGATGACGAGCCGCTGGCGCTACCGGCGCGAACGGTTCGTCCTGTGCGGGGCGGTTCACCTGGCCGGGGGCTTCGGCGGGCTCGGTGACAGGCTTGGCCTCGGTCGTTGGCGTTGGCGGTAGTTCATTCGCCGACGGAGCAGCGCTCTTCCGAGTCGCTTCGGCACTGCCGATGCTCGCAGCCGTGCCAGCAGCCTCGGCCTCGCGCGTCTTGCGCAATGCTTCATTACGTGCGGCGGCGTCGGCCTGGGCTTCCTCGAGGCTCGCAAACGTCCTGGGCGTGCGATCGACTTCTTCGCTGGTTGCCGCAGCACGCCGTTTCTTGCCGCGCCTGCTTCTGAGCAGCAGCACACCGATCACCACAATCACGATGGCGATGATGAATGGCGTAAGACCGATGCTCGCCGCGGTTGCGCCGCTGCGGTTGACCGGTGCGGGCGCCGCCTCGGCGGGCGCGCTCGCGGGCGCTGTGCTCGCCGATGCGGGCTCGGGCGTGGCCGGCTCCTGCACCGCCGTTGCGCTCGCCTGCGGTTCGACGACCGATGCGGGCGTCGCAGCCGATGCCGTCGTGCCCACGCTTTCCGACGCCGGTGCGGGCGCCGGCGTTTCGGCAGGCGCATTCTGCTGCGTCTCGGGCGCCGAAGCTGCGGAAGGAGGCGCGGCACCCATCAGATCGGCGGGTACGTTCAGCGTCGCCCCGAGCCTCAACTTGTTGATATCGTGATTTCCGAAGGCGTTCGGATTGGCATCGAACAGCGCACGCGCGGCCTTCGCGCGGACGTCACGGTCTTTCGACCCGGTCAGCTCACCGACGACATCGTTCAACGATTGTCCCGGCTTGACCGTGTATGTCTGCCCCGCCGTGGCGGGGGCGGCGGTGCCGCTCGTCTGAGCGAGCGCATCGCCGGGATTCGCCCAGAACATCGCGCAGACGGCGAAGCTGGCCGCGGCGAGCGCCGCACGCGATGACGAAAGAAGAGACCGGCGAGGTCGTTGGATCATTGAGGCTCCGGGGTACGGCAAAGAATAAAACATACGGCGAACACAGCTCGGTTAACACGGATTTGCGACAAAACGGCACAAAAACAAAAAAGCGCCGCGAGAAACGCGACGCTTTCCATGCTGGTACGCGCTTCCAGGCGCGTAGTTTACTTTACTTGTCGAGCAGAATGCGCAGCATGCGGCGCAGCGGTTCGGCCGCGCCCCACAACAGTTGATCGCCGACAGTGAATGCCGACAGATACTCGCCGCCCATCGCCAGCTTGCGCAGACGGCCGACCGGCACTGTCAGCGTGCCCGTGACGACCGCGGGCGAAAGATCGCGCATCGACGCTTCGCGCTCGTTCGGCACGACCTTCACCCAGTCGTTCGCCGACGCGAGGATGCCGTGCACTTCGTCAAGCGGCACGTCTTTCGTGAGCTTGATGGTCAGCGCCTGCGAGTGGCAGCGCATCGCGCCGATCCGCACGCAGAGGCCATCGACGGGAACGGAGCCCGGCGTGCCCATAGCCGGCTTGCCGAGAATCTTGTTGGTTTCGGCGCCGCCCTTCCACTCTTCCTTCGACATGCCGTTGCCGAGATCCTTGTCGATCCACGGAATCAGCGAGCCTGCGAGCGGCACGCCGAAGTTGTCGACGGGCATGCGCTCGCCGTTCATCGCGGCGAGCACGCGGCGGTCGATGTCGAGAATCGCCGACGACGGATCGGCCAGATCTTCCTTCGCGGAACCGTAGAGCACGCCCATCTGCTGGAGCAGTTCGCGCATGTTCTGCGCGCCCGCGCCCGAGGCGGCCTGATAGGTCATCGCGGTCGTCCACTCCACGAGGTTCTCGCGGAACAGGCCGCCGAGGGCCATCAGCATCAGGCTGACCGTGCAATTGCCGCCGACGAAGTCACGGCCGCCCTTCACGAGCGAATCCTTGATGACGTTCAGGTTGACCGGATCGAGAATGATGACGGCGTCGTCCTTCATGCGCAGCGCCGAGGCCGCGTCGATCCAGTAGCCCTTCCAGCCCGCCGCGCGCAGCTTCGGATACACCTCGTTGGTGTAGTCGCCGCCCTGGCACGTGATGATGGCGTCGCACTTCTTCAGGTCGTCGATGCTCGTCGCGTCTTTGAGCTTCGTCTCGTTTTTGGCGAACGACGGCGCGTTGCCGCCCGCATTGCTGGTGCTGAAAAACACCGGTTCGATCAAGTCGAAATCGCCTTCCTGCTGCATGCGCTGCATCAGAACGCTGCCGACCATGCCGCGCCAACCAACGAGACCTACGTTCATGACTAACCTTTCCTAGTGGACGCTTCCCCGCATCTTTACCCGGCGTGGCCGCGCGGGGAAGACGCTCGGACACGAGGGACGATCAGCGAATCGTGATCGCTTTGATGGAGATTTTCGTAATGCGCGTTTTCAGGCCGCGTTTGACCGCGTCGATGCGCGTGCTGATGGCGAGTTCCGTCGCGGCGGCGTTTGAGACGCGTCCGATGGAATCCAGAGAGAATTGAGAGTTCTTCGCCATGACCAAAGAATATACACGATAACCCGATGTTTTCGTCACGCGCTTGCCACATGCGCCTGAAAATCGTACGGATCGTGCGTGAACATCGGTAAAAAGAGACGATCGGCCGCGCTTTTGCCTGCAACCGCCGATCGTCCTTCCGGCGCTTACAGCGCCTTCAGCACCGCATCGCCCATTTCCTTCGTGCCGACGATCCTGCCGTCCGCCGTGGCGATATCGCCGGTGCGATAGCCCTGCTCCAGCACCTTTTTCACCGCGCTCTCGATGCGCTCCGCCTGCTCGGTTTTGCCGAGCGAATAGCGCAGCATCATCGCGGCGGAGAGAATGGTCGCGAGCGGATTGGCCACGCCCTTGCCCGCGATATCCGGCGCGGAGCCGTGCGACGGCTCGTACAAGCCCTTGTTGTTCTTGTCGAGCGACGCCGAGGGCAGCATGCCGATGGAACCGGTGAGCATCGCGGCTTCGTCGGACAGGATGTCGCCGAACATGTTGCCGGTCACGACGACGTCGAACGCCTTGGGCGCTTTCACCAGTTGCATCGCGGCGTTGTCGACGTACATGTGCGACAGCTCGACGTCCGGGTATTCCTTCGCGACGTCGATCATCGTGTCGCGCCACAGTTGCGACGTTTCAAGCACGTTGGCCTTGTCGACGCTCGTCAGCTTCTTCTGGCGCTTCTGCGCCGCCTGGAACGCGACGTGAGCGATGCGGCGCACTTCGGGCTCCGAATAGCGCATCGTGTCGAAGCCTTCCTTCGCGCCCGCGAACGGGCCGTCCGGCGCTTCGCGCAGGCCGCGCGGCGCGCCGAAGTAGATATCGCCATTGAGCTCGCGCACGATCAGGATGTCGAGACCGGACACGATCTCGGCCTTGAGCGACGACGCGCCCGTCAGTTGCGGATAGCAGATCGCCGGACGGAAGTTCGCGAAGAGTTGCAGATGCTTGCGCAGGCCGAGGATCGCCTGCTCGGGACGCAGCGCGCGTTCGAGCTTGTCGTACTTCCAGTCGCCGACAGCGCCGAACAGGATCGCGTCGGCTTCCTTCGCGAGCGCCAGCGTGGAATCAGGCAGCGGATGGCCCTTCGCCTCGTAGCCCGCGCCGCCGACCGGCGCTTCTTCCAGCTCGAACTTCTCGCCGAGCGCGTTGAGCACCTTGACCGCTTCGGCGGTGATTTCCGGACCGATCCCGTCGCCGGGCAGAACTGCAATCTTCATCGTCTTTTCCTTCCGTTCGTATATCGATTTATCCGACGAGCCGGTGATTCAGCCACGGCTGCTTCGCGAGGCGCTCAGCTTCGTATTGCCTGATCTTGTCCGCATGACGCAGCGTGAGGCCGATGTCGTCGAAGCCGTTCAGCAGGCAGTACTTGCGAAAGCCCGGGACTTCGAACGCGTATTCGGTGCCGTCGCCCGTGCGCACGACTTGCGCTTCGAGATCGATCGTCAACTGAAAGCCAACGAACGCATAGGTCTCGTTGAAGAGCTTGTCGACCTGCTGCTCCGTCAGCACGACCGGCAGCAGGCCGTTCTTGAAGCAGTTGTTGTAGAAGATGTCCGCGAAGCTCGGCGCGATGATCGCGCGAAAGCCGTACTGATCCAGCGCCCAGGGCGCGTGCTCGCGCGAGCTGCCGCAACCGAAGTTCTTGCGCGTGAGCAGAACGGACGCGCCCTGATAGCGCGGCTGATTCAGCACGAAGTCCGGATTGAGCGGACGCTTGCTGTTGTCCTGACCGGGCTGGCCGACATCGAGATAACGCCATTCGTCGAACGCATTCGGGCCGAAGCCGGTGCGCTTGATCGACTTCAGGAACTGCTTCGGGATGATCGCGTCCGTGTCGACGTTCTCGCGATCGAGCGGCGCGACGAGGCCGCTATGCACAATGAATTTTTCCATGACCTTTCTCTGTATCCCGGTTGATCACGCGAGCTTGCGCACGTCGACGAAGTGGCCTTCGATCGCGGCGGCAGCGGCCATCGCGGGGCTCACGAGGTGCGTGCGTCCGCCCGCGCCCTGACGGCCTTCGAAGTTGCGGTTCGACGTCGAGGCGCAGCGTTCGCCCGGCTCCAGCCGGTCGGCGTTCATCGCGAGGCACATCGAGCAGCCCGGTTCGCGCCATTCGAATCCGGCGTTCGTGAAGATCTTGTCGAGGCCTTCGTGCTCGGCTTGCGCCTTCACGAGACCCGAGCCCGGCACGACCATCGCCAGACGGATGTTCGACGCGACGCGCTTGCCCAGCGACTTCACGACATACGCGGCCGCGCGCAAGTCTTCGATACGCGCATTGGTGCACGAGCCGATGAAGATCTTGTCCGGCTTGATCGATTCGATCGGCGTGTTCGGCTGCAGCGCCATGTAGGTCAGCGCGCGCTCCATCGCGTCGCGCTTGACCGGGTCCTTTTCCTTCTCGGGATCGGGCACGCGGCCATCGATCGACGTGACCATTTCCGGCGACGTGCCCCACGTGACTTGCGGCACGATTTCGGCCGCGTTCAATTCGACCACGCGATCGAACTGCGCGTCCGGGTCCGACTTGAACTGGCGCCAGTATTCGACCGCCTGATTCCACTCGACGCCCTGTGGCGAGTACGGACGGTCTTTGAGGTAATTGATGGTCGTGTCGTCAACCGCGACCATGCCCGCGCGCGCGCCTGCTTCGATCGCCATGTTGCAGACGGTCATGCGGCCTTCCATCGTGAGCGAACGGATGGTCGAGCCGCCGAATTCGATGGCGTAGCCCGTGCCGCCCGCCGTGCCGATCTTGCCGATGATCGCCAGCACGATGTCCTTCGCGGTGCAGCCGCGCGGCAGTTGGCCTTCTACCTTCACGAGCATGTTCTTGCTCTTTTTCTGCAAGAGCGTTTGCGTGGCGAGCACGTGCTCCACTTCCGACGTGCCGATGCCATGCGCGAGCGCACCGAACGCGCCGTGCGTAGACGTGTGCGAGTCGCCGCACACGATGGTCATGCCCGGCAGCGTCGCGCCCTGCTCCGGCCCGATGATGTGCACGATGCCCTGACGCAGATCGTTCATCTTGAACTGCGTAATGCCGAAGCTATCGCAGTTTGCGTCGAGCGTATCGACTTGCAGTTTGGAAACCGGATCGGCGATGCCGTGCGAACGGTCGGTGGTCGGCACATTGTGGTCGGACACCGCCAGATTCGCGCTGATGCGCCACACCGGGCGCTCGGCCAGCTTCAGACCTTCGAAGGCCTGCGGACTCGTCACTTCATGCAACAGGTGACGGTCGATATAGAGGATCGAGGTGCCGTCCTCTTCCGTGTGGATCACGTGCGTGTTCCACAGTTTGTCGTAGAGAGTCTGTGCCATGGTGAGCGCTTTCGTATGTGACTGCGGGGAATTTGGATATGCAGCTTGTTTGATCGATTATGCCATCTTCGTACGCGGCGTGGGTACTAGGATACAGAAAAAACCCATTAAAAACAGTGAGTTATGCTGGTGGTGCCAGTACCCGGATGCGTACTACCCGGCTATGCCATCTGGTCGACTGATCGGCAGCGCGATCGTGCCGTACGCTCAGTATGCGCCTGAGTGCTCGACTATCCGTGAGTTGACACTATCGCGCCAGAAGTTATAACATTGTTAATACAAAACGATTATGCTCGATCTCATGAAAACGACCATCCGAAAGATGGGCAACTCACAAGGCGTACTGATTCCCAAGCCATTCATCACGGAGCTTGGCCTGGAAAGCGAAGTCGAAATGACCGTCGAAGACGACGCGATCGTGCTGCGTCGGCCACGAAGCGTCGCACGTGAAGGCTGGGCCGAAGCCAGCAAACTGATCGCAAAGCGCGGCGAGGATCCGCTCGTACTGGGCGAGTTCAGCAACGACGGCGATAAGGAGCTCGAATGGTAGCGCGCGGCGATATTTGGCTCGTTGCGCTCGATCCGACGCTGGGCAGCGAAATTCAGAAGACGCGACCGTGCGTAGTGGTTTCTCCTCCGGAAATGCACGACCATTTGCGGACGGTCATCGTGGCGCCGATGACTTCGAAAGGCGCGTCGGCGCCCTTTCGCATTCCGGTGTCGTTCAAACGGAAACAGGGACTCGTTCTCCTGGATCAACTTCGCGCGGTGGACCAGGCGCGGCTTGTCAGGAAAGAAGGCGCCGTTGCGGACAACACGCTATCGAACGCGCTTCTTACATTGCGAGAAGTTTTCGCGGATTAGGATCAACGGCCCAAAAAACAAAAAGCCCCGGCAGTCACCCGCCGGGGCCTTCACATCTACCTGAAGCCGTGAATCAGCTTACCGCTTCGCCAGCGGCTTTGCTTCACGCGCCGTCTGACCGATGAACAACTGACGCGGACGACCAATCTTCTGCTCGGGATCCGCAATCATCTCGTTCCACTGCGCGATCCAGCCGACCGTACGCGCCATCGCGAAGATACACGTGAACATCGACGTCGGGATGCCCAGCGCGCGCTGCACGATGCCCGAGTAGAAGTCGACGTTCGGGTACAGTTTGCGCGACACGAAGTATTCGTCTTCCAGCGCGATCTTTTCCAGTTCCATCGCCAGCTTGAAGAGCGGGTCGTCGTGCAGGCCGAGTTCTTCGAGCACTTCGTGGCACGTCTCGCGCATCAGCTTCGCGCGCGGGTCATAATTCTTGTACACGCGGTGACCGAAGCCCATCAGCTTCACGCCCGAGTTCTTGTCCTTCACCTGCTTGATGAACTCGGGGATGTTGTCGACCGAGCCGATCTCTTCCAGCATGTTCAGCGCGGCTTCGTTCGCGCCGCCGTGCGCCGGGCCCCACAGGCACGCGATACCGGCCGCGATACACGCGAACGGGTTCGCGCCCGACGAACCGGCGAGACGCACGGTCGAGGTCGACGCGTTCTGCTCGTGGTCCGCGTGCAGGATAAGGATACGGTCGAGCGCGCGCACCAGCACGTCGTTGACCTTGTACTCTTCGCACGGGTTCGCGAACATCATGTGCATGAAGTTCGCGCTGTACGACAGTTCGTTCTTCGGATACACGAACGGCTGACCGATGCTGAACTTGTACGCCATCGCGACGAGCGTCGGCAGCTTGGCGATCATGCGAATCGCCGACACTTCACGGTGACGCGGATCGTTGATGTTCAGCGAGTCGTGATAGAACGCCGACAGCGCGCCGACCGCAGCCGTCAGCACGGCCATCGGGTGCGCATCGCGACGGAAGCCGCGGAAGAAGAAGTGCATCTGCTCGTGCACCATCGTGTGACGCGTGACCGTGTCCACGAATTCCCTGTTCTGCGCTTCGTTCGGCAGTTCGCCCTTCAGGAGCAGATAGCAGGTCTCGAGGAAGTCGGCGTTCACCGCCAACTGCTCGATCGGGTAGCCGCGGTACAGCAACTCACCCTTGTCGCCGTCGATATACGTGATCGCGGAATTGCACGCCGCCGTCGACATGAAGCCCGGGTCATACGTGAACTTGCCGGTCTGACCGTACAACTTGCGGATGTCGATCACGTCCGGGCCCAACGTGCCCTTGTAGATCGGCATTTCGACGCTCGGCGAGTTGTCGCTGAACGATAGCGTGGCTTTAACATCTGACGGGGTCATAGCACATCCTCAATCGAAGTATGGATACAGGTTTTCGATAATTTGCACGACGGAAGCTGCGCGGCAAAACTGTTCGATCGACCTGTGTGCATTGCAACAGGCCTATTTTGCAAAATCCCGCGAATTCCTGCTGAAATCACACGGTGCGCAGCATTTCCAGCAAGCGGATCACGTCCGGCGTCGCGAGGTCGCCTTCAGGCTCCGTGCGCGCCAGCAGTAAATCCATCAATTCGTTGTCGCTCAGCTCCAGCAGGCGGGTCAACGCGGACACGTCGGCGTCGCTGAGGTCATGCTCATATCGGCTGAAGAAACGCTCGAAGATCAGATCGTTTTCCAGCAGGCCGCGCCGTGCGCGCCAGCGAAGGCGCGCGCGGCGAAGGGGATCGGACTGATGCGAGTTGTCTTGATTGTCGTCGACCATCACATAGTCCATCTCAGACAGCGCGGCGCACCATCAATTCCTTGATC
>LRBF01000047.1 GCA_001580565.1 Caballeronia megalochromosomata
AGCTCCGCCGACGCGCCTTGTCCATACGTCAGATGCGTCTTGCCGATGCGCTCGCCGACTGTCACGACGATGCGCTTCCAGCCGACCATCGTGCCCAGGCCGAGCGCGACCGCAACGGCGACCTTCACCCACGTCGGGATGAACTTGGTCGCGTGGTCGAGCTGCTTCTTGTAGTTGGTGAGCACGGCGTCATCGTCCGCGGAGAAGGCGGGCGCTTTCTGCTTTTGCATGATGCGCAGCGCTTCGGACGCGATGTACATCTCGTTGCGCACGTTGCGGATGTTGCCCTGCGGTACCTCGGCCATCGTCTGGCTCGGGCGGACCTGCGATTCGATCGAGTCGACCACGCTCTTGAGCGAGGCGATCGTGTCCGGCGCGAGCGTCTTCGTCTGCACATATTTTTCGACCTGACCGCGCGCGTCGGCTGCGGGTGCGGCGCCTTGGGCATAACGCTGCAGCACGTCGGCCGCGCTGTGACTCACCGCGACAAAAGTCTGCGTCTCGTTCGCCGTCACGGCCTTGTTGAGCGCGTAGGCGGTCGGCACGGTGCCGATCAGGATCAGCATGATGAGGCCCATGCCCTTCTGACCGTCGTTGGAGCCGTGCGCGAACGACACGCCAGTGCAGGTGAGAATCAGCAGGCAGCGGATCCAGAACGGCGGCGGAGCGTTCTTCTCCGGCTCCTTGTAGAGCGCCGGCACGCGGACGACGAGCTTCAGCACGTAGAGCAGGAAGCCCGCAAGAACGAAGCCGATGATCGGCGAAAACAGCAACGACTTGCCGACCGACACCGCCTGACTCCAGTCGACGCCCGACGTGCCGTTCGAGCCGTGCAACATCTGATTCATGAGGCCGACGCCGATCACCGAACCGATCAAGGTATGCGAGCTCGAAGAAGGAAGGCCGAGCGCCCAGGTGCCGAGGTTCCAGATGATCGCCGCGATGAGGAGCGCGAAGACCATCGCGAAGCCCTGCGAACTGCCCACGCCGAGGATCAGCTCGACCGGCAGCAACTGAAGGATGCCGAACGCGACCGCGCCGCTCGAAACCAGCACGCCGATGAAATTCCATGCACCCGACCAGACAACCGCTAAGTTTGGCGTCAAGGAGTGCGTGTAGATTACAGTGGCGACGGCATTCGCGGTGTCATGAAAGCCGTTGACGAATTCGAAGCCGAGCGCGATCAGAAGCGCGATGGCGAGCATGACGTACGGAAACACCGATGATTCGCGCACCGGTGCGAGATCGTCGAGCAGATGCAGGACGCAGTACACCACGCCCGCGCCGATGGCGAGCAGAAAGAGCAGCAGCGCGAGGCGCTGCCCGAGCGTGCGGCCTTCTCGGGTTTGGGGAAACACAATCTGGTTCATGTCGCGTCCTTGGAATGGTCGTGCGCGCGGTCGTATCGGAAGATGAAAAAGCAGACGAGAAGCGTTTCAAAAGCTCAAATGGCCATGTTTCCCGGAGCGTGTGTCGATTTCATGACTCGGGAGATGAGAGTCATTTCGTATGAACTGACGAGCGGCGCGAGTTCGCTCCGGGAGACTTCATGACGATGTGGGTCGAGGTGGCGCTGCAATCGCATCAACCGGGCGACGGTTCGTTCGCCTCGCTCGCGGACGCGTTGCAACGCATCGGCGCATTCGCGGGCGTGACGCCCGTGCGGACGCGCTTCGCGACGCGCGAGATCGGGCTGAAAACGCCGGACTGGCGGCTATCGGTCGAAACGCTGGAGGGCGCGCGCACGCTGTGCGCGGTGCAGGAAGAGGGCGCGTCCATTCCCGGCTTCACGCGTTACCGGACCTTCGCGCGGCCTGCGGGCGAGGATCTGGCGGCGTCGCTCATCGAATTCGCTCAAGCCGACGACGCGTTGCGCGAACCGCTCGCGAAGGCATACCGGCAAGCGGAGCCGGAAGCCGCCGACACGCTCGAAGGCGATGCGGCGCCGGATCCCGGGCCTGAAGTCGAAATCGAGCGCATCGAATGGCGCATCGATGCGGGCGGCGCCGACATCCTCGCGACGCTCGAAACATCCGCACAAGGATTGCCGGCGTTGCGGCTCGCGGCACCGTCGGTGAACGGCGCGCTCGATGCGGTCTTCAGCGTCGCAGGCGAGGTGATCGACGCCGGGCTGTTTTTCATTGCGCCGGACGAACAGCACCAGTCGCAAGCGGAGCCAGTGCACGCGGCCAAGCTCGACCTGCCGCGCACCGCGACGCGCCGTGAAGCGTTTGTCGCGATCGCGTCGTCGGTGGCCGGGCAGTGGTTCGGCAACGCGGCCGCATCGCGTGCCGGTCTTGGCGACGAGCACGTGCATCAGTTGCGCGTCGCGCAGCGGCGGCTGAAAACCCTGCTGAAACTCTTTCGCGATGATGTCGACGATGCGTGGAACACGCGCATCGCACCCGATCTCAAGTGGTTCGGCGACCTGCTCGCCGATGCGCGCGACTGGGACGTCTTCACCGACAAGACGCTGCCCGCCTACGCCGAATCGGACGACAGCGCCGAGCGCTGGCAGACGCTCATCGCCGCCGCGGACGTGAAGCGCCGTGTCGCGCGGGATAAGGTGCGCGACGCGCTCGCGTCGAAGCGCTACGCGCGGCTCACGCTCGCGTTCGTGGAATGGCTCGCGCGATTCGCGTCGCAGGAGGACGCGTCGCCGACGCGCTTCGTCAGTTATGCCGCGAAGCGCATCCGCAAGGATTACCGGCGCATCGCGCGCGTGCCCGATCTCGCGTCGCTCGAAGCGCATGAGCGGCATCGCGTGCGTATTCATGCAAAGCGGCTGCGCTATGCGCTCGAATTCTTCCGCTCAGTCACGTCGCGGCGCACGCGCAAGGACACCGCGAAGCTGCTCGGCGAGTTGCAGACGGTACTCGGCGAAGCGAACGATGCGGCCGTCGCCGCCGACCGGCTCGCGTCCATCCCGGAAGCCAGCGATTATCAGCGCGGCTTCGCGCGGGCGTGGGGCGCGGCGTCGGCTAGAAAGGACGCGCAGGAAGGCGAGCGGGTGCTTCGCGCGATGCATCGTCCGCGTGTGAAGGCATCGATATAATGCGTCACGCGTTCTTGCTTCATCACGATCCCGGAGGCGACAAATGAGTCACACCGCGCCCTCGAAGGAGCACGATCCGCTGGAGCTCGGCGGCTCCGTATGGCTGCGAAGCGGCACCGAGACGCTCGGCGGCGCGGCGCGCATCGGGCTTCTGGCCGCGATTCGCGACTCGGGATCGATCACCGCCGCGGCGAAGGCCGTCGGCATGAGTTACAAGGCCGCGTGGGATGCAGTCGATACGATGAACAACCTTGCCGGCGAGCCGCTCGTGACGAGCGCGACCGGCGGCAGGGGCGGCGGCGGCACGACGCTCACGCCGGCCGCGCTGCGTCTCATCGACACCTACCGCGCGATCGAACGCGAGCATCGAAAATTTCTGGAACGGGCGGGCGCGGCCATTGCAGGCTTCGCCCATGATTGGCAACTGATCGGGAGACTAGGCATGAAAACAAGCGCACGCAACCAACTGGCCGGCAAGGTAACGAAAGTCACGCGCGGTGCGGTCAATGATGAAATCGAACTCGGCTTGCCGGGCGGTCAGACGATCGTCGCCGTGGTCACGCACGAGAGCACCCAGTCGCTGGGGCTGAAGGAAGGCAGCGACGCGTTCGCGCTCATCAAGGCGTCGTGGGTCATGCTGATGGAAGACACGAATGCGAAGCTGTCGGCGCGCAATCAGTTGCGTGGCACGGTTGCCAGCGTGACGAAGGGCGCGGTAAATGCGGAAGTGTCACTGTCGCTCGACGGCGGCACCACCGTCACCGCGATCATCACGAACCAGAGCGCCGATTCGCTCGGCCTCGCGCAAGGTCAGAAGGCCGTGGCGGTGATCAAGGCGTCGAGCGTGATCATCGGCGTGAACGACTAAGCAGCACGCACCGCGAACGCGGCGGCCGTGTCAGGCGGCCGCGCGTTGTTCCGGCAGCAGTTCGGTGCGGCGATCCGGCACGCGATAGGTTTTCGCCTTCCAGCTCGCCCGCACATAAGGACGCTCGTGGCCCGAGAGCCCGAGCGCGATTTCCGTGATCCAGTGCTGAGTCGGCACGGGCACGCCATGCAGGGCCACGACGACAGCCGCGAGGCTTGCGGCGACGGGCGTCGGCGCGAGCTTGCCGGACTCGGCCCGCCACGCGATCCAAACGAACGCGAGAGCGACCACCGCGCCGAGCGCGCAGCCCGCCACCACTTCCGACACCGAATGCGCGTCGAGCACCACGCGCGACACGCCCACCCACACGCCCAGCAGCAGACCGAGCGCGACGCCGATGGCGCGCAATGCGCCACGCGTGGGCAGCAGCGCGACGAAGATCGCGACCGGCAGGACCGCCGTCGACATCAACGCATGGCCGCTGATACCGGTGAAATCGAGATGGCGCACGCCGATTCCCCAGCCGATGAACGCGATCTTGCTCAAGGCGACGAGGCCGCTCGCCGCGCCGAGCAGCCCGAGCCACGCCCCCGCGTATTTCCAGCGATAGCCGAGTGCGAGCCATGCGGCGACGATGAGCGCCACCGGACCCATGACGCCGACGCCGCCGAGCGCGGTCACGGAAATCCAGGCGGAAACAGGTAAGTCCACGTTCATTGTGTTTCTTGGGAATGAGGGTTGCTGCAGTGCGGCAGCCATCCGGCGAATGGCCTGTGAGGTTGACGCGCGCAAGACACGCTGCCGCAAATCCACAGCAGTATAACGCTTGGGAACATGCTGAATTATGCGACATTCCTTAAAGCAGCCTGACGGTTACATCGCGTAACTTTCGTTTAGTTTTGGCTTTTTTGTTGAATTGCTGTTAATTCATCCCGATATGTGAGTTTGGGGCGGATACCGTTCAGCCGTTTTGGTGTTATGGTGCAATGCACAACGCGGCGTGGTTTTTCGTCGCGCCATCCGATTGCATGTTTGTGGAGGACCCAGCCGAATGTCAAAAAGCCTTACCAAACTCTGGTTGCGCGGCTTGAGACGCCTGGTCGCCAGCCAAGTCGACGCGATTCGCGCGCCGAAGCCCCGTGCCGCGGCCAAGCCCGCGCGCGCGAAGACCGTCAAGTCGAAGCTGAAGTCGGGCGCGTCCGCGAAAGCGACCGCCGCGCCCCGCGCCGCCGCGCGCCCGCCCATGCGCGAGTCGCGGGTGCGGCCGCGTGCGTCGGCGTGGGCGCGCGGGAAATGGGCGCGCTCGTATCACTCGGCGCCGCCTACGACAGGCCGCTTCGTGAATCACATGTCGTACGCGCTCTACACGCCGCCGAAGTCCGGAGCAGAGCCGATGCCGCTCGTCGTGATGCTGCACGGTTGCAAGCAGAACGCCGACGAATTCGCGCAAGGCACGCGCATCAATCTGCTCGCGGACCGATATGGCTTCGCGGTGCTGTACCCCGAGCAGTCGAAGCACGATCACGCGCATCGCTGCTGGCGCTGGTATGACGATTCCGGCGCTGGAGGCGGCGGCGAGGCGGCGTCGGTCGTATCGCTGGTGAATGCGGTCGTCGAGCAGCACGATCTGGATCCGGAGCGCGTGTATGTCGCGGGAATGTCGGCCGGCGCGGGGCTCGCGGCACTGCTCGCCGTGCGTTATCCGTATGTGTTCGCCGCCGTCGGTCTGCATTCGGGCGTGGTGTTCGGCGAGGCGCGCTCGGCCATCGGCGCTATGGATGTGATGCGGCGCGGCGCACGCAGCGATCCCGTCGCGCTGATCGACGCGGCAGTCGATGTGCGCCAGTATCCGGGCATGCCCGCGATCATCATGCACGGCGAACTCGATTCGGTGGTGACGGCTGCCAATGCGGGACAGCTCGCAAAGCAGTTTCTGCGGCTGAACGGATTCATCGATCCGGCGGGCAATCGCCGAGCGGGTGAAACGCGTGAGGAAACGCATCCGGACGGTGTCGTGACGGATTACTTCAAGAACAACCGGCGCGTCGTGAAGACGTCGATCGTGCGCGGCCTCGGCCATTCATGGGCCGGAGGCGACGATACCGTGGCATTCCATTCGTCGAAGGGACCGGATTCGTCCGCGGTCATGTGGGAGTTCTTCAAGCACCAGCGGCGCCCGAGCGAGGCTGCGCGTGACGCGTATGTCGCGTGAGATGGGTCCGGCGTTTCAAGTGTTGCAATTTGGTCTTTAGTATCAATGTTCTAGCAGGTAGGGCTGGTGTTTGATCAGGGATTACCCTATACTTCGCTTCATAGGTAGTTACCCCAGTATTCAAGCGAGGTCCACCATGTTCCTGATCAGCCGCATTTTCCTGTTCCTTACCAAGTCCGCCGACGAGCGCGATCGTGCGCGCGACGACGCCTATCTCGCCGAAGCCACGGACATCTACGATCTCGAATATCGTATGAAGAAGCTGGATCGTCGTGCGACGGCTCGTCACCCGTCGTGGATGTCCAGCTGAGCTTTTGCGCGTGAAGCGCCCGATTCGTAAGGGCGTTTTCACACGAATCAGATGCGAAATGCCGGCCTTAGAGCCGGCATTTTCGTTTTGATTTAGATGACTTTCACGCGCACATCGACGTTGTTGCGCGTGGCGTTCGAGTACGGGCAAACCTTGTGCGCGGCATCGACGAGCGCCTGTGCGTCCGCCGCATCGAGACCCGGCAGCGCAATGCGCAGTTCGATATCGAGTTTGAAGCCGCCCGCGTCGTTGGGACCCACGCCCACATCGGCGGTCACGGTGGTCTCCGCCGGAACCGCGCGCTTTTGCTGGCCCGCGACGAACTTCATCGCCGAAAGAAAGCAGGCCGAGTAGCCCGCAGCGAACAGTTGCTCGGGGTTCGTTCCCGGCGTGCCCGATCCGCCCAGTTCCTTCGGTGCGCTCAGTTTCACGTTCAGTTGTTCGTCCGAGGAAATCGCGCGTCCATCACGACCGCCGGTGCTCGTCGCCGTTGCCTTGTACAGAATGCTCATCGTTTCTCTCCGTTCAATGTTGGTTGTCAGATCGATATTGCGTTCACCACGGACGTAAATATATCGCGTTAATAATTTGCGTACAAAGTAAATTATGGCAATCGTGCCATTAGTGAGTCTCTATGTCCTCAATTGCCGAGATAGTCGTTCAGTGACGCCCGCAAGCGCACCAGGTCGCCGCGCAGGCGCAGCATCGCGTCGATGTCGGAGCCGGACGCGCAGTAGATTTCCGGCGGAATCGCCCGTGCGGACTGTTTGAGCATGCGGCCGGCGTCGGTCAGCCGGATATGAACCTGGCGCTCGTCCTCCACGCCGCGCAGGCGCTCGACATAGCCCTGCGCTTCGAGGCGCTTGAGCAGCGGCGTCATCGTCGCGGAATCCAGTGACAGGCGCGCGGCAATTTCCTTGACGGTTAGATCGTCGGCTTCCCAGAGCACGAGCATCGTCAGATATTGCGGATACGTCAGGCCGAGCTTCTCCAGCAGCGGCTTGTACGCTTTCGTCATCGCGAGCGATGTCGAATAGAGCGCGAAACACAGTTGCTGATCGAGTTCGAGCGGGAAGTCGGACGGAGCGTCGGGCGAAGTCATGGCGAAGGCGCGCAAGGCGCGACGATGAGGCCGTGGCGGCCGATGTCGCTAGTGTACGTGCAATGCTTCGCACACGAAGGATCGCCGCGCCCGTTGCAGGGCGGGGCTTTCGGTCAGGCGTTGGGCGTGCCTGGCGCGTCGGGAATGTCGGGCGAATCGGACGACTGCACGCCGAAACAGCCGCGATAGGTCGCGTAAAACGAGCAATACAGCGCGGTCGTCACGATGATGGACGCGGGCATGAGCACCGCAAGCGCCATTTCCTGACCCGCGCCGAGCGCCTGCATCAACGCGGTCAGGCCGAACGACACCGCGAGCGCGATGGCGATCCACAGCACGCCGTAGAAAACGAACGCGCCGCGATTGCGCCAGCACGACACGAGGCTGAAAAACAGCGCCTTCGCGGGCGGGACGTCGTGCCATGCGACGAGGACCGGTGCGAACCAGAACAGCATCGCGACGGGGATATAGCAGCCCATCGCGACGAGCACGGCGAGCGGGCTGAAGCTCGCGGCGACCGTCTCCGGATCGCCGCTCGGGCCATCGCCCATCATGATGCTGAGCAGCGTGCCGCCGTCCACGAGCGCCGACGCCGTGAAGATCACCGCCATCGCGACGATATACAGCGCGCCCAGCGCGAGCAGCCGGCGCGCGACGACGCTGCCGTAAGAGCGGAATCCGTCGACGAGAATGGTCGGCCAGACCGGTTTGCCCGCGATCGTGTTGCGGCACGCCGCCATGAAACCGACCGCGATCCCCGGAATGAACAGGAGCGGCAGGAGCGGGCCGACGAGCGGCACGCGCGAGATCAGCGTCATCACGAACAGATAGGCGAAGAACACCGTGAGAAACGCAAACGGGTTGCGGCGGAACAGCCAGATGCCCTGACGGAACCACACGTAGCCGGTCTTGGCGGGAACTTCGATGAGTCGCATGTGGCTGGGTTATCGATTAACGGGAGAAGCGGATTTGACGCGTTCGTGCAGAATGCGTTCGAAATGGCCGGGATCGTGCGCCTTCAGCATTTGTGCTTCGCGCGGACGATGGAAGTCGAAAAGGCGCGAAACCCAGAAGCGCATGGCACCGGCGCGCAGCATGTCGTTCCAGTGACGCTCCTCCGCGGGCGTGAAGGGGCGCACGGTCTGATACGCGCGCAGCATCGCATCGACGCGCGCGGCATCGAGCGCGCCTGTCGCGAGGTCAATGCACCAGTCGTTCACGGTCACGGCGACATCGAAGAGCCACTTGTCGACGCCCGCGAAGTAGAAATCGAAGAAACCGCCGAGGCGCGCGTGCTCGCGGCCGTGCGCGAACAGCACGTTGTCGCGGAACAGATCGCAATGACACGGGCCATAGGGCAGCGACGCGTAGTCCGCCGAGCCGAAAAACGCCGCCTGATGCGCAAGTTCGCTTTCGAACAAGTCGCGTTGCTCGCGGCTCAGGAAATCGATGATCGACGGCGCTTTCTCCTGCCACCAGGCGAGGCTGCGCAGGTTCGGCTGATGCTGCGGGAAATCGCGTCCCGCGAGATGCATGCGCGCGAGCATCTGCCCGACTTCGATGCAGTGTGCGGGCGTCGGCGCAAGCTCGGGCGCGCCTTCGAGCTTGGTCACGATGCTCGCGGGCTTGCCGTGCAGCAGACCGAAGAGCGAGCCGTCGCGGCGCGGCATCGGATCGGGCACGGGCACACGATGCGAGGCCAGATGCCGCATCAGATCGAGATAGAACGGCAGCTGCGTCGCCGTGAGATTCTCGAAGATCGTGAGCACGTACTCGCCGTGCGTCGTCGTGAGAAAGAAGTTGCTGTTCTCGATGCCCGACTGGATGCCGCGAAATTCGACGACATCGCCGAGATCGTAGTCTTGCAGCCAGTCGCCGAGATCGGCGTTGGTGACGGGAGTGAAGACGGCCATGCAGGAAAACGTCGGTCAGGTTGGATGGCCAAGGACGAGGCCTGTGGACGGTGACGCCGGGCAAGGAGCCACGGTGCCGCGACCCGCTCGAAAGGAGCGGGTCCGAAGCAATCTTACGGGATCAGTAATGCAGGTTGATCGACGGCAGGCGCGTGCTGGCCTTGCCGTTGTCGCGCACTTGCGGCGATGTGTCGGCCGGTGCGCTCATCTGGTAGCGCGTGCCGAAATTCGAACGCACGTCGATTTCGACGGGCTTGCCCTTGTCGCGAAACTCGGTGATTTCGGTGCCGTTGGTGCTCAGTTCGTGATAGCTCGGCGTGCGCGGCGGCGAAATCTCGACTTTCGAGCTGACATTCGCGGGCGGGCGGTTGATCGCTTTCAGATCGGGAAGGCCCGCGGCTTCTTCGGGCGACATTTTCTGGGTCGCCGGTTGAGGTGCTGCGTCGACGGCTTGCTGTGCCGGCTGCGCAAATGCGCCGAAACTTGCTGCGGCGAGGACTGCCGCGGCGGCGGCGCAAAGGTGCGGCTTCATGATGGTTCTCCAGGCGATGGCCGGATTCTAACAAAACGGTTGCTGACTCAGTGATCCACGCCAGGTCAACGCCTTATTTTGCGCCGGTTTCGCGAATTTTGACTTCGGCAATCAAAAAGGTGTTGCATGGTGTGATCGCACGCACTCACAAGAAAAGGGACTTCATGGTTCGCGCATTCTTCCGTGTTAATGTCGATTCACCACGAGGGCAATTGAAGAAAGACACAAGATCATGACAAACGACCGGACGCAGAGCACACAAGGCACACCCGCCAACGATTTCCCGACCGAATCTTTCGAGGATCCCGCCGCCGCCGTCACGCGCCTTTCCGCGATCTATGAAGCGAATACCGCGTTTTTGCGCGATGCGTTCGCGCGTTATCGTCGCAACGAGCGCTTCACGCATCGCGTGCGTGCGTGCTATCCGTTCGTGCGGGTGCGTACCGAGTTGAACACGCAGATCGATTCGCGGCGCTCGTATGGTTTCGTGGCGGGCCCGGGCATCTATGAAACGACGCTCACGCGTCCCGATCTCTTCGGTGATTATTATCGTGAGCAACTGCGATTGCTCACGAAGAACCATCATGTGGGCCTTGAAGTAGGCGTGTCGGCGCATCCCATTCCGATTCACTTCGCGTTCGCCGAAGGCATCCATCTCGAAGGCGATCTCGACCGCGATCGGCTGCTCGCGATGCGCAATATCTTCGATACGCCCGATCTCGCGCTGCTCGACGATCGCATCGTCAACGGCACGTACGAGCCGGGCCCGGGCGAGCCGCATCCGCTTGCGCTCTTTACGGCGGCGCGCGTCGATTTCTCGCTGCATCGGCTGAGACACTACACGGCGACCTCGCCCACGCACTTTCAGAACTACGTGCTGTACACGAACTATCAGTTCTATATCGACGAGTTCGTGAAGCTCGGCCGCACGATGATGTCGCGCGCCGATGACGAGGAGACGCGCGCGTATCGCAGCGAGTATTCGTCGTTCGTCGAACCGGGCGATGTCGTCACGTATAACGCGAATCTCGGCGAGCAGCCGGAGGAGGGCACGGCGTCCGCGCGCCTGCCGCAGATGCCCGCGTATCACCTGAAGCGCGCGGACGGCAGCGGCATCACGATGGTGAACATCGGCGTGGGGCCGTCGAATGCGAAGACGATCACGGATCACATCGCGGTGTTGCGGCCGCATGCGTGGATCATGCTTGGGCACTGCGCGGGTCTGCGCAACACGCAGCGTCTGGGCGATTACGTGCTTGCGCATGGTTACGTGCGCGAAGACCACGTGCTCGATGACGACCTGCCGTTATGGGTGCCGGTGCCGGCGCTCGCGGAAGTGCAGGTTGCGCTGGAGCGTGCGGTCGCGCAGGTGACGCAGCTCGAAGGCGTCGAGTTGAAGCGCGTGATGCGCACGGGCACGGTCGCGAGCGTCGATAACCGTAACTGGGAATTGCGCGATCACCGTGAGCCGGTGCGGCGGCTGTCGCAGAGTCGGGCGGTGGCGCTCGACATGGAGAGCGCGACGATCGCGGCGAATGGCTTCCGTTTCCGTGTGCCGTATGGGACGTTGTTATGCGTGTCGGACAAGCCGCTGCATGGCGAGCTCAAGCTGCCCGGTATGGCCGATCAGTTCTACCGCGCGCAAGTGGACCAACACTTGCAGATAGGCGTGAAAGCGATGGAGTTGCTGCGCGAGAATGGCCTGTCGAAGTTGCATTCGCGGAAGCTGCGGAGTTTTGCAGAGGTGGCGTTTCAGTAGCATGGGTGCCTCGCTCGGCGGGGTTCGGGTTTTTTTCGCCGGATCCCGATTTCGCGGTGGTCTATTTGCACTGCCCCTGTGCGGGGCGGCAGTCACTTTCTTTGCTGCTGCAAAGAAAGTAACCAAAGAAACAGCTTTCCCCAGCCTAAGCACTTCACACCGGCCGCGGCACAGGCGATTGGCTGAATGGCCCGGCAATAGAGAGTGCCCTCACAAGCAGAACAGGGCTTGGATCGCGCACGGTCTGACAAGCTAGTGGTTTGAGCGCGCGGGTTCAGCACGAAATGGCACT
>LRBF01000048.1 GCA_001580565.1 Caballeronia megalochromosomata
GAGAACAGCCTCGGTCTCGTGGGATCGGAAATGTGTATAAGAGACAGGCTCTAAACATTAAATCCGCTGTTGCGCTTCAATCTTGAAACCGCCGTGCGAATCCCCATGGAATTGACCTTCTAGGTGGAGCGCGGGTACCCGGTCGCTGGACACCGGAAGAAAGGCTCGGCGATGACTGAAGCATTTCCAGCGAGCGCGGACACGCGCGCGCTCGTTGTCAACTTGACTCACCTCGAACTACCTTCGAACGGGGGACCGACGATCGATGGAACGTGGACGCTTGTGACGCGATGGCCAGATCATATTGTGTTCACGCAGCAAGCGACCCTCCGAGCTGTTGTGACAGGCACCGACGTCGACGCAAAGGCCGTCGCGATGAGCAAGGTTCTCGGCAAGCTCGCGGATCAGATTGCTGGCTCGATGGTTGCACGCTAGCTTCCCGCGTGGGAAGCTGTGTCTGGTCGCTGTCTTTGTGGGTCACTCCGTTCGGTCCACGTCGAGTACGCGCGGGCGGGCTCTAGCTTGGGGGCTCCTCGAGAGTTTCGTCAACCGCCACGGATCCGTGCGTCGAGCTGTTCGCGGCATGGCTTCGTGAATTCACTCGTACATATACCTGCGAGACCATGCGAGTGAATCGGCTTGTGCGCCCGCTCTGCGGCAGACGACCTGATAGATGGATAGATTACCGCATCGAAAGCCGTAGGCGCACCCCGCGAGATAGATGCGCCATACCCGAAACGTTTGTTCGTCGACCAACTGCCGAATCGAATCCGCATTTTTTTCGAATGTCTCTGCCCACAGCGTCAGCGTGCGAGCGTAGTGGCGCCGTAGATTCTCAACGTCAATTGATTCCAGATTACCGCGCTGCATCGCGTCGAGGACTTGCCCGATATGCGACAGTTCGCCGTTCGGAAACACGTATTTGTCCATGAAACCACTGCCATCAACGGCCGGCGACCAGGCGATATCTGGGTCCGTCGATGTGATTCCATGATTCATTGCGATTCCCTCAGGCGCCAGCAACGAACTAATCTTCGCGAAATACGCTCCGAGGTTCGCGCGCCCGACATGCTCGAACATGCCCACACTGGTGACGCGATCGAACTGACCGTCGATATCCCGGTAATCCTGAAGCCGGATTTCTACCCGATCTGTGAGGCCTGCCTCCTGCACCCGCTGCGTTGCGAACTCGTACTGCTTCTCGGAAAGCGTAATGCCGGTACATCGTGCACCGAATCGCTGCGCGGCCCGGATCACCAACGAGCCCCAGCCGCACCCGATGTCGAGGAGCGATTGCGTCGGTCGAAGCGCGATTTTTTTCAGGATGTGATCGATCTTCTTCTCTTGCGCGCTGTCGAGATCCTCCGTGCCGTTTTCGAAATACGCACAGGAATAGACCATCGTTCGCCCAAGCCAGATGCGGTAGAAATCGTCCGACACATCGTAGTGAAATTGAATCGCCTTGCGATCAGAATGTTTGCTGTGATCCGCTAGAGAAAAGTGTGGGGTGCGGGTGTTTGAAGGAATGTCCCGTTGCGCCAGCCCATACGCCAGTGCGACTGCGTCGGGCATACGGCCGTCGATGTCGATCTCATCGTTGACGTACGCTTGTGCGATTGCATCGATCGTAGGTCGACGCAATCGTCGTAGCGCTCCCGCTTGCTTAACATATAGAACAACTTTGGGTTCGCCCGAATGACCCAGACTGATTTGACGCCCGTCCCACAACACGAGTCGCGCGGGCACGGGGACGTGCTCGCTAGCGCTCGCTGCCCACGCTTCGACTTTATCTTGAAAGAACATGTTCCCCTCCCGTTACTTGAAGAGATAGATCAAAGCCACGCGAACGCTGACGCTATGGCTAGGCCATGAATTCGGCTGACTGAACATTTCAGCCTCACGAAAGAAACTGACCTCGGATGGCCGAGGAGTTTTCGAGAACTATCCACATCTGAAGTGCTCGTCCTGCGTTGGCGACCCAACGGGACAGATGAAGTCGAGCGGAAGCAATCGCAGTTGAACTGCAATCAAGAATATCACAACGTGATATAAATGGTGGAGCCTGCTTTGCTGCATCTATGGTCGACGTGGGGGTCGTGTCGGGCCCCGTGCGGCGTGGAGGGAGAGGGTTATGTCGCTTGAAGTGAAGGTCGGGCCACCGCAGATTGCGATTCACCAGGGTCACGCGGTTCTTCTGACAGGAACCGATGGCCAAATGAGCGGCCAATCACAGAAGGGCTACTACTTCTACGATACGCGCGTGATCAGCCATTGGACCGTGTACGCAAACGGAGAACCGTGGGAACTGCTCAACGGCGGCGCGACAGCCGCCTTCGCAGCGCAGATTTTTTTGACAAATCGTGCCTTTCTTACCGAGGCCGGCTCAGTCGATGCTCACACGGTCGGCCTGACGGTGAGTCGTGAGATCAGCGGTGGCCTCCACGAGGATCTCGATCTGATCAATTACGGCGCCTCGAAGGTACGCTTCAACCTCGAGATCGGCATACGCAGTGACTTCGCCGACCTCTTTGAGGTGAAATCTGGTCGCTTCGTGCGCCGCGGGCGCGTCTCGACGACGTGGTCCGATTCCGCGCAACGACTAGTCAACAAGTACCGCAACCATGACTTTCAGCGCGCGGTTCAGGTGAGCGCGTGCAACAGCGGGTCATTGGCCGCCTACGCGAATGGGCGCATGACGTTTGACATTGCGATGGAGCCCGGCGCCCGCTGGCATTGCTGTCTGCGATACGATCTCTCAGACGGGCCTGATCAGTTTCGTGCACCAGTCTCCTGCGCCAGCTCTCACAGTGAACTATCGGAAAACCGCAAGCGGCTTGCTCAGTGGAATAGCGCCGTCCTCAAGCTCGAGAGCAGTCATGAGACGCTCAGGCGCGTATTTCAGCAGGCCACCGATGACCTGGCTGCGTTGCGCCTGCCGATCAGCGGGTCGGCGCCTAAGGCCGACACGCATGTCGTGCCGGCCGCGGGACTTCCGTGGTTCGTGGCTCTGTTCGGACGCGACAGTCTAATCACTTCCTTACAGACGTCGCTGGTCTATCCTTCGTTTGCGCGTGGAACCTTAGAAGTACTAGGCGCTCGACAGGCGACGGATCGGGACGACTATCGCGACGCCGAACCGGGCAAGATCATGCACGAGCTGCGCCTCGGCGAACTCGCCCATTTCAACCTCGTGCCTCATACGCCCTATTACGGCACGGCCGACGCGACGCCGCTCTATCTCATTACGCTGCACACCGCGTGGTGTTGCACAGGCGACATCGATCTGTTGAGGCGACACCTGCTCACTGCGGAGCGCTGTCTTGACTGGATTGATCACTACGGCGACCGGGATGGCGACGGCTTCCAGGAATACGAGACGCGTTCGCCGGACGGACTCGAGAACCAGAGCTGGAAGGATTCCGGCGACGCGGTGGTCTATCCAGACGGAACGCAAGTTGGTGGCGCCAAAGCGCTTTGTGAACTCCAAGGCTATGTCTACGATGCATGGATGCGAATGGCGAAGATCTACGACGTGCTGCATGAGCACGCGCGTGCGGCGACCTTGCGCGAGAAGGCGGCCCAACTTTTCGCCCGATTCAATGACGCGTTCTGGGACGAGGAAGCTGGCTTTTACGCGCTTGCACTGGATGCCGACAAGAATAAGGTCATGACGGTGGCCTCGAATCCCGGTCACTGCCTCTGGTCCGGCATTGTTCCGCCTGAGCGTGCAGGTCGCGTCGTGGCGCGGCTCAGGCGCGAGGATATGTGGAGTGGGTGGGGCATTCGCACACTATCGGCCGCTCACCCAGCTTACAACCCTTATTCTTATCAGTGCGGCGCGGTTTGGCCGCATGACAATGGGCTCATCGCCGAGGGGTTCAAGCGTTACGGCTATGCAAAAGAGGCCGGCGAGATTGCTCATGACGTGTGGTCGGCGGGCCGCTTCTTCATGCTCAATCAGTTTCCCGAGCTCTATGCCGGCTTGCATCGTGATGCGTCAAGCTTTCCCGTCCAGTATCTTGGCGCGAACGTGCCTCAGGCCTGGGCCGCGGGATCTGTTTTCTCATTGCTCTACGCCATTCTTGGCCTTCAACCTGATGCGCCCAGTGGAGTCCTCTTCGTCGATCCAGTCTTGCCACCCTGGCTCCCTGATGTCACGCTGAGAGACTTACACATTGGCGAACTGACGTTCGACATTCGCTTCTGGCGGACAGATCAGAAGACTCAGTTTGCGGTGCTCAAGGGTGAGCCCTCCGCCGTTATTCAACGGGTTGTCCCGATCTAGATGAGCCGGCTAGAACCGACGGCTGCTGCCCGCTCAATGGTGGGGCACGACTGCATCGCGCATCTTCTGGACATCGCGCGTGGTGACCGGCCTGGCGTTGTTGCCCCACGCGCTGCGCACGAAGGTCAATACGCGCGCAATTTCGGTGTCCGTGAGCTTTGGTCCAAAAGCGGGCATTTCCTTTGACGGCAGGTCGTGGATGGTCGTTGGCGCATGCCCGCCTTGCAAAAGAAGACGCACAAGCGAATCCGGCTTTTCCGCCAGCACGGCGGGGTTCCCTGCAAGCCGCGGATACTTAAGCGGCTCACCCCTTCCATCGCTGTGGTGACAACGCGCGCACATGCCTTGATAGAGTCCCGCGCCGGGTCGTTGCTGATCGCCGGTGTGCAAGGCGGCGACGCTTTGCTGTGCCAGTCTGGATTGCGCATCGTAGGTGCCGCCGCTGCCCTGCGCGGGCAGGGCCTTCAGATAGGACGCAATCGAATTCAGATCCTGGTCGCTGAGATACTGCGTGCTGTCTTCGACGACCTGCACCATGCTTCCGAACGTGATGAGCCCCGCGCCGTGTCCGGTTTTCAGGAATGACGCGATGTCTTGCGCCGAGATGCGACCAAGCCCGGGGCCCGCGAGGCCCGTGAGATTTGGCGCGTACCAGTGATCGTTGGTGCCACCTGTGAGGTAGGCGCTCGATTCTTGCGTATAGCCGGTCTCGTTGTACGCGGGCCCGCGCGGGGTGTGACAGGCGCCGCAGTGTCCGAGTGCCTGCACGAGATACGCGCCGCGATTCCACTGCGCGTCGCGTTTCGGTTCAGGTGTGAAGGGATCATTTGGCGCGAAGGCGAGATTCCACAGCGAGAGCATCCAGCGCTGACTGAACGGAAACGGCAGCTTTGTTTCCGGCGCCGCCTGATTCACGGGCTCGACGCCATGCATGAAGTAGGCGTAGAGCGCGCGCATGTCTTCATCATTGATTTTCGAGAACGAGGGGTAGGGCATGGCTGGGTACAGATGCTTGCCGCCGGGCGCGACACCTTGATGCAAGACGCGTGCGAAGTCCTCATAGCTATAACCGCCAATGCCGTGTTCCTTGTCGGGCGTGATGTTGCTCGACCAGATGGTGCCGAAGGGCGAGCCCATCGGCAAACCGCCCGCAAATGGGCGCGGCTGCGGCTGTCCCTTTTTGGGCAATGCTGTATGGCAGCCCGCGCAGTCGGCGGCCTTGGCGAGATACGCGCCACGTGCGACCAGCGCCGCGGAGGGCGTTTCCTGCGCGCAGGTGGACTGACACCAGAACATGAAGCCCGCCGCCATCGCAGTCATGCTGAGCAACACATGTTGTTTAAAGCTCATGGTGATCAGCGCCCCCCACAAGGAGAAACGACGAGCCACGCGAGATCGGTTGCGATCAGCGCGAACACGAAGAGCGCGCTTGCCAGAGCGCCTGCGCGGGCGATGAACACGTCGCGCGCGGTGTGTCGATCAATAGCGCTTTGCTCTTTCACCGCGGACGCGAACACGGCGGTACGCCGCCAGTTACGCCACGCGATCGCCGCGCCTGCGACCCCCATGAGCAGGGCGAGCAATGCGAGGATCAGCTCGCCATGTTGAAGCCACGACATCGCGGGCTGGTTCACGGGCCGTTCATGCGGAAAGCACCCCCATGAGGCGATCGTCTGCGCGAGGTTCGTCTGCACGAACCATGCGGCCGGCGCGAGCAACAGGCCGAGCGTGAGCGACACGCCGCTCGGACGTGCTTCGTGTCGCTTCTCAATGGGGGAAGAGCGGTCGTTGATCATCATCTCGCGAGCACATAGGGCGACAGATAAAGCGTCGCGAAAATGAACAGCCATACGATATCGACGAAGTGCCAGTACAGTCCGCCGATGGTGAGCGCCGCCGAACGCGCCCAGTCGAAGTAGCCGAGTGCGGTCCAGAGCGTGAGGAACGCCAGCACGACGAGGCCGACCAGCACGTGCATCAGGTGAAAACCGGTGATGGTGAAGTAGAGCGAGCCATAGAGATGCGTTGTCAAACCGTAAGGATGATCGTGCCATTCCTTGAGCTGAATGCCGACGAAGATCGTGCCGAGCACGATCCCAATCAGGAGCATCAACACGCCCATGCCGCGCTTGCCGCGCCGCACGAAGCGCTCGCTCGCCCACACGAATACGCTGCTCGACAAAAGGATGCACGTGTTCGCCCCACCGAGGCCAAGCTTCGGCATGCCTTCGGGCGGCCACTGCTGCGTGGTCTGCGAGGCGAGATACAGATAGGAGAAGATGAGGTAGCCGAACAGCGCCGCCTCGGTCGCAATCAGCGTGAGGACGCCCCACCATCCGCCCGAACGCTCGCCCGGACTACCGATGGGCAGTGTTTTGCGTTCCGGCAGGCTTTCCACAAAGTCGCTCATGATGTGGCTCCGGCGCGTGGGTCAGGTGCATTGTTTTTACTGGGCGCGTCATCGTCTGGTGAATCATCGCGCTGGCCGAGCTCCCGCCTCGGCCACAGCCAGACGACGATTGCCGCCGCGCAACCTAGTAAACCGATGCCCGCGAGCCACCACGCGGTGAAGGCCAGTCCCGTGAAAAACACGAGCGACGCCACCCCAAGCCAAAACGGTGCGTACGAGTCTTCGGGCATTAGGAGAATGACATCAGGGTCGCCGTCGAGCGCGGTCGTGCCGAGCGCTTCACGTCCGCGATTGAGCACGTAGCCCACCTCGAGTTGCGAGCGCATCTTGCCGGAGAGGCGCGCCTCCCACAGCGGATGGCGGCTTGCGATGCGCGGCGCGACGGCGAAGTTGTAGGGCGGCGGGGGCGATGTTGTTGACCATTCGAGCGTAGGCGCGTCCCACGGGTTGTCGCCCGCGACCGGTCCGCGGCGCACGCTGTACACGAAGTCGACCAGGAAGATCAGCACGCCCAGCGCGAACACGAACGCGCCGATCGACGTGATCATGTTCACCGTGTTCCAGCCCATGTCCGGCGCATAGGTATAAATCCGGCGCGGCATTCCCAGCAGACCCGCGATGTGCATCGGGAAGAACGCGACGTTGAAGCCCACAAACAGGATCCAGAAACCGATGCGCCCGATGCGCTCGCTCATCATGCGTCCTGTGAACTTCGGGATCCAGAAGTAGATGCCGCCGATCACCGGAAAGACGTTGATCCCGAGTAAGACGTAATGCAGATGTGCGACCACGAAGTAGGTGTCCGTCAGCTGCCAGTCGAGTGGCACGGCGGCAGTCAGCACGCCGGAAAGGCCACCGATCACGAACAGGAACACGAACCCGGAAAAGTAGAGGAACGGCACCCGGAACACGGGACGTCCGGTCCAGATGGTGGCGATCCACGCAAAGGTCGCCACCGCGCTGGGAATCGCAATCACCATGCTCGCTGCGCCGAAGAATGACAACGCGAGCGCGGGAATGCCCGTCGCGAACATATGGTGAATCCACACGACAAAACCGACCGTCATGGTCGCGACCGTCGACAAGGCGACTGGCAAATAGCCGACCAGCGGCCTGCGGCAAAACACCGGTAGCGCATCCGAGACAATGCCCATCGCCGGCAGCACCACCGCGTAGACCCACGGATGCGCGAAGATCCAAAAGAGATGCTGCCAGAGCAGCGCGCGCCCGCCATTCATCACGTCAAAGAAGTGTGTGCCGATGCGCCGATCGAGCCACAGAAGCAAAAACGCGAGACTGACTGAGGGCACTGCGAGCAGGTTGCCGCCCGAGGCCGTCAGCGTGCCCCACACGAGCACCGGCACGCGATCGACCGACATGCCTGGCGCGCGCATGCGCAGGAACGTGACGACAAAGTTCATCGAGCCGACCGTGGTCGAGATGCCGAGCAGCACCATCCCGAGCGCGTAGACATCGATGTTAGGTCCGGTGTTGTAGGTAAGGCCCGCGAGCGGCGCGTAGTTGAACCAGCCCGCGTTGGGCGCTTCACCGAAGGGGAAGCTCGCATAGAGAAAGAGGCCTGCGAACAAAAAGATCCAGTACGACAGCGCGTTGAGGCGCGGAAACGCCATGTCGCGCGCGCCGAGGATGAGCGGCCAAAGATAGTTCGAGAAGCCCGACAGCACGGGCAGCGCGTAGAGGAAAATCATGGTCACGCCGTGCATCGTGAAGAGCTGGTTGTATTGCTCGGGCGTGAGCACGTGCGCATCGGGGCGCGCGAGTTGCACGCGCATGCACAGTGCTTCGACGCCGCCCGCAATCAGAAACACGAACGCCGTGACGAGATAGCGCAGCCCGATGCTCTTATGATCGACCGTCGACAGCCAGCCGCGCCATCCCGGCGGCGCTTCCCAGATTTCGCGCAAGGCGCGTTCTTCATCGCTGCCGGGCTCGATGCGACCGAGCGTGAGCGTGCGTCGTAGGGGCGGGGGCGAAGGTGCTTGCTCGGTCATTGCAAGGTCCGAAGGTAGGCCGTCAGCGCGGCGGCGTCGGTGGCGGAGAGCGCGATTGATGGCATCAGCGAATCAGGCTTGATGCGCTGCGCGTGTTGAATCCAGTCGAGCTGGTTCTGTTCGGTGTTGGACAACGTGCCCGCTGCAATCAGCCGGCGAGCGTTCAGATGCGTAAGATCGGGCGCCTGCGCGCCGTTCGCATCGGTGCCGCGAACGGTGTGACAGCCGGCGCAACGCTCTTTGAAGAGTTCAGCGCCTGCGCGCACGTCGGCGGCGGCGCCCACAGGCGCGTACGGCTTCGCTTGCGACGCATACCATGCGTCGAATTGTGCACGCGGCTCGGCGATTACTTCGAAGGCCATATGCGCATGTTGGGCGCCGCAAAACTGCGTGCATTGGCCGCGATACACGCCCGCGCGGTCTGCTTGAATCCATTGTTCGTTGACGACGCCTGGTATGGTCTGGGTCTTTCCCGCGAGAAGCGGCACCCAGAAAGCGTGAATGACGTCCGCGCTTTTGAGTTCGATTTTCACGGGCTCGCCCACCGGAATGTGAATTTCGTTCGCGGTGGTGACCGCAGGCTCGCCCGCGTAGTCGATCTTCCACCACCAGTCCTGCGCGGTGACGGTGATAATAAGAGTCGGTTCGCGGCCAGGCGACGCGACCGATTCGAGCGTGAACAGCACATAAGCGAGCGCCGCGAAGAGCGCGACGGACGAAATTGCCGTGCCGATCCACACCCAATGCATGCCACCGCCTTCGGCGTGAACATGTCGCTCATCGCGTTCGGTGCTCGACCTCCGGCGCGCAATCGCGCCAATGAGCAGGACCACGACGATCAGCGCGACGACCGTCACCAGCGCAGCAAGCGCCCAGCCGAGGCGCATCGTGGGCGTCGCGGCGGGACCGGCGGCATGAAGAAAATAATTGAGCGGCGCATCGGCATGCGTGACGGCAGGACTCGCGGTCAATAGAAGTGCGAGCGCGAGCACGGCGACGCGCCAGCCGCCGCCGTGAAGGTTTTCTCGGGAAGGAGTGCCGTCGGCCGCGTCGTTGTTCATGCTCGTGGCTGTGTCTCAGAGGGCGTTTAGCGAATGATCGGGGTCGTCGAAGTACCGGGCGGCGTTGATGAACGCAACGTGAGAGAGTACTTGCGGAAAGTTGCCGCACTGGCGTTTCAGACCGGTATCGAACTCTTCAGCGAGCAATCCCACATCGTTTCGCAGCGCCAGCACCCGTTCGAACAGTTCCTTAGCTTCCCTATGCCGGCCCTGCATCTGCCGGACCTGTACAAGCCAGCAGCTGCAGGCGATGAAGGCACCTTCTGGTGGCCCCGAGCCGGGTTCGTCATCGCCTAGAAAGCGATACACGAGACCGCCGCGCATCAAATTCCGCTCGATGGCGTTGACCGTTCCGACGACCCGAGCGTCGTCAGCAGGCAGAAAGCCGCGCAAGGGCAAGAGCAGCAGACTTGCGTCCAGCCGATCGCTGCCGTACGTCTGCGTGAAGGCGCCCACGCCGCTGTGAAAGCCGTGTGTGAGCACGCTCTCGCGAATCTCACGCGCGTCACGCCTCCAGTCGTCGATGGGCACGTCGTGGCCTTCACGCAGCGCACTCTTGATGCCCCGGTCGAGTGCAAGCCACGTCATCATCTTGGAAAGCGTATGGTGCTGAAGGCCGCTGCGCGATTCCCATAGTCCATTGTCTGGCTCCTTCCAGATCCGCCGCACATGCTCGATGAGCGCACGTTCGAGAAACCAGACTTCGTCGCCGGGCGGCATGCCATGGCATCTCGAGACGTAAAGTGCGTCGATGAGCTCACCGTAGATATCGTGCTGCGATTGCGTCACCGCCGCATTGCCAAAGCGCACGGGACGTGAGCGCGCGTAGCCACCTAGCCACGCGCACTCCCATTCCAAGAGGTGACGGTCGCCGTCGGTTGTATAAACTGTCTGTGCTTGCGCGGGCTCACCGGCGAGCGCGCGCAATAGCCAATCGCGCCAGGCCTGCGCCTGCGCGCGCAAGCCGGTGCCGGCCAAGGCGAGCATCGTAAAGCTCGCATCGCGCAGCCAGCAATAGCGATAGTCCCAGTTAAGGTCGCCACCGATCAGTTCAGGCAATGAAGTCGTTGCCGCCGCGGCGATACCGCCAGTCACGCGATTGGTGAGCCCCCTGAGCGCCACGAGCGAGGACCGAATCGCGTCGGCGTATCGGTCGTCGCCCAAGTCGATCTGCGCCCCCCATTGCGACCAATCGAGCAAAGTCGCACGCAGCGTCTGGTCCACGTTCAATGCAGCAGGTGGCGGCTCATGAGAACGGCAGCAAGTCAGCACCAAGTCACACCGCTCACCGGCCGTCAAATCTATTTCGACCTGCACCGATTGCGCATCACAAACAGGCGCGAGAGGACAGTCGAACCAGATTGAATGGGGACCGGCCACCGCGACAACGCTTCGTCCAACCTGGCGATACCAAGGTTTCAGGCGCCCATGATCGAAGCGAACCGCCAATTCGCTTGTGAGGGCAACGTGTCCGGCCACGCAATGCACGCTGCGTACGAGGCGAGGAGGGACCTCGGACCACGCAAGGCAATCGGTCATCTCAACGACGCCACTGGTAGTCTCAAAAGTCGTCTCGAGCACCAGCGAGTCGCCAAGATACCGCCGCCGAACCTGTTGCACCGGCTCGACGGGAGCAATGCACCAGCGGCCGTTGGATGCGTCGCCAAGCAGCGCGGCAAATGAGGGACTGGACTCGAATGTGGGCCAACAGAGCCAATCGATCGACCCATCTTTGGCTACAAGGGCGGTGGCGTGCCCGTCGCCAAGCAGAGCGTAGTCTTCTATGCGCGCGGCCATGACTAGCTCCGGCGCCTCGCGGCGCATGCCAGACACGCGGCAAGCGCGAGCGCCCCGCTGACGAGCAGGCCACGATGAGTGTCGGCCCAAAGCATCGGGCTCACGTGCTGTGATTGTTGCCCAAAGCGACCTCGTACGCGGTGCAGCGCGCTCACCGGTTCCCACAGATTGTTGGGCCTTCCGTTCGAATCGATCGATGGATCCTGCTGCGCGTCGTAGCCCGTGCGCCCCAGATACCGATCGAGCAACCCTGGAAACAACATATTTGCGACGATCGCCTTGATTGATGGTGCGCCCACCCAGAGTTCACGCCGTCGGTGCGTGGCCGACCAGTAAATGGCACGCGCTGCGACCTCAGGGTCGTAGATCGGCGCAACCGGACGCGGGGCATGCGGCAGCTCACATTTGGCCCAATCGAATTGCGGCGTATTCAAGGCGGGCATTTGGACCATCGTCAAATGAATGCGGCTCTTCGCATGAAGCAGTTCGCATCGCAGCGAATCGGTGAAGCCGTGAATTGCGTGCTTTGCGCCGCAGTAGGCGGATTGCAGCGGGATCGAGCGATACGCCAACGCTGATCCGACCTGCACGATCACCCCCCGATCGCGCGGCGCCATGCGCTTGAGCGCAGCCATGGTGCCCCATACGAAGCCGAGGTACGTGACGTCGGTAATCCGTTTGAAGTCCGCTTCGGACATCTCGGCGAAAGGCGCGAAGGCCGTCACCATCGCGTTGTTCACCCAGACATCGATGGGCCCAAGCTTAGCTTCGACCTGCGCCGCCGCATCGTCGAGTGCCCCTGTCGCGCTGACATCGAGTGGAAGAGTGAGAGCCCGCACGCCCAGCGCCCGCACCTCGGCCGCCGTCTCTTCAAGCGCGTGTTCGTCGCGGCCGATGAGTGCAACGTCGGCGCCACGATGGGCGAATTCAAGCGCCGTAGCACGCCCCACACCGGCTGTGGCGCCCGTGATGACCACAATTTGCGGCTTGTTCATACCCACACCCTATCCTTGTCTTGATGTTTCTTTCGACGGATCATGAGACGGATGCGACTCGCGCTATAGTTCTCCGCGGGCAGCTAATGCTTCAATTCGGTCTGCTGTTCGTAGCGCGATTGCCTGAATCGTCAGCGACGGATTGACGCCGCCCACCGTTGGAAACACGGAGCCATCGCAGACCCACAAGTTATCGATGTCCCAACTGCGGCAGTCCGCATTCACGACGCTCGTCGCGCGGTCATCGCCCATGCGCGCAGTGCCATTTAGATGGCAGGTGTCGTCGGTTTCGCGCCAGACATCGCGCCCGCCCGCGGCTTCGAGCGCCTGGCTCATGAAATCGAGCGAATGGGCGATGAGCCGCTTGTCGTTATCGCACAGTGAGTACGTCACGCGCGCGATCGGTAAGCCGTATTGATCCTTCTCATCGGCGAGCGTCACGCGGTTGCGTTCCTGCGGCATGGTTTCGCCGACGATCTTCAAGCCCGCCTGATGGTTGTACTTCTGCATCTCGTCGAGCAAGGCCTGTCCCCACAGACCGCGTCCGTTTTGCGTGGCGGACCAGGCGACCGGCAACGGCCCCTGACTCATGTAGCAATAGCCGCCGAAGAAATCCTTGCCCTTGTCTTCGTAATTCCAATGCTCGGTCAGAGCGAGCGAGGGCGGTCCCTTGTACCAGCGGACCTCTTCGTCCATCGTGCCCCACACGGCCTGATTGGTCTGCACCATCAGATTCTTTCCGACGAGTCCGGAGCTGTTCGCAAGTCCCTCGGGATAGCGGTCGGTCGCGGACAGCAGCAACAGACGCGGCGTTTCGATCGCGTAACCCGCGACCACGACATGGCGCGCGCGTTGAAACTGCCAGCGTCCTTCGCGGAAGTATTCGACGCCCGTCGCGCGGCCATCGTCGCCCATGACGATGCGACCGACCATCGCGAGATCGCGAATCTCGGCACCCGCGCGAACGGCGCGCGGTATCCACGTGACAAGGGCGCTCTGCTTGGCGTTGGTGGCGCAGCCCGACACGCAAAAGCCGCGATACACGCACGGATGCGATTCGCCGCGCGGCGCGGAGACGGTCGCGAGCGGCGTCTCCGTCCAATCGATGCCAAGCGCCTCGCATCCGCGTGCGAGCACGAGCGCCGCTGCGTTCAGCTCGTGCGGCCGGTACGGATAGCGTGGCCGTTTCGGTCCCCACGGATAGGTGACGGGCCCAGCAATTTTCAGCGCCTGCTCGACTTCGCCGTAGTAGCGCCACATGTCGCGCCAATCGAGCGGCCAGTCCGCGCCGTAGCCGAGCACGCTTTTCGACTTGAACCATTCAGGCCGAAAGCGCAGCGAGACCATCGCGAAGTGCACGGTGCTTCCGCCCACGGCTTTGCCGCTATTGTTGGTCCCAAGTTGGAGGGGATCTTCACCATCACAGATGCGCTCGTCGGTCCAAAAGAGTTTGGATTGGTGCGTTTCGTCCGAGGCGAACTCTTCGAGCGGCCGCCACCACGCGCCCGCATCGAAGCCGACCACCTTGAAGCCCTTTTCCGCGAGACGGCACGCGAGCGTGCCGCCGCCCGCGCCCGTGCCGACAATCGCAAAGTCGACCGCTTCGTCCGGATCATATTGGCGCATCGGCAGCCAGGCGCCTTTGCGAAAGACATCCGGCGCGCGCCCATGCTTGCCGCGCGGCACCTCCTGGGCATCATCGGACACGGCGATTCTCCTTGCGCGCCTGTTCTTCCTTTCCGGGTTCAGCCTCCGTTGCTTCCCACGGATCGCGCCGATCGAAGTACATGCGCA